>JBGCDW010000295.1:0-6618 GCA_045105775.1 Aureispira sp. | reverse complement strand
ATCTACTAACTTAACCCATTGTATACCATTCCAATAATGAAACCCTTCTCCTGTAGCAGTATTGGTATTATATACCAACAAAGAGGTTGCAGGTGTTGCAACAGGAGCCGCCCCATTGAGGTTAGGAATAGAAATACGAGGAATCAAAACGCCTTTATCAATAGCCTCTATATCGAGCTTTGCAGATAGAGCAGGGTTGTTGGTGCCAATACCTACATTCTGAGCCTGAATAGTGCCCAAAAGTAAGAAAAACAAACAACAGGTAGTTGTAATTGAAAATTTCATAATCTCTTGAATTGAGGTAATTAAATAGAATATGTGGTTTTGATTTTAGTTTTAGTAAAGATCAAGCACAGAGACAGAAAAAAAAAAAGACACTTTTGGTACATTGTCAAGAAAATATTTTTGATCTTGAGTAAGGTCTAATCTAAATATGAAGGGTCATGCAGAATAGTAAATTGGTTCAGATTTTTTATGCACTCAAACCTTGGAAACAAGTGGCTTTGTCCAAGTTTGTAGCCTCTCCCTATTTTAATAAACGAGAAGATATTATTCAGTTGTGTGCCTATTTGCAGCAAGTGGATCCAGAGAAAAATCCTAAATTGTTAGACCAAAAACTAGCTTATCAGTACATATATGGTGCAGAAACGCCCTTTGAGAGCAAAAAAATACGTTACGCTATGTCCTTCTTGCTGCAAGCTATTGAGCGTTTTTTAGCCATTGAACAATTGGAAGAAGATGAATTGCAAGTACATTTATCAACGGCCAAAGCCTATCGCAAATTAGATTTGCGTAAGCTTTATACAAAGCAAATGATTAAAGTCAACAAAATACTAGAGAAGGAGAAGGCTAGAGATCTAAAGTGGTGGGAATGTAAGTATATAGTTACTCAAGAACAATTTGATTATACGGTCGAACAAGACCGATTAGAGGTGCAACAATTGCAACAGTTATCAAGTATTGCTGTGACTCTATTTATAGTAAAAACACTTAAGCACGCTTGTCGATTGTTGTCGTACCGCGAGGTTCTTGAAGTGGAGGTCGATACGAATATGGTGGATGTTATAGTCAAGCATGTAGAGTCCAATCCTATATTATTACAACAGCCATTAATTGTACTCTATTATTATTACTACAAAGCAATTCAAAGAGCGGAAAAATCTTATGATTATTTTCAGAAGTTCAAACAGGAACTATTAAAAGCACATCACTTTCTGAGCAAAAAAGAATTGACACGATTGTATACACTTGCCGTCGATTATTTGGGTTTGACGGTCGCCAAACTGGGCGCAGAGAAGAAATATGTGGCATACGAGCCTTATTTGATGGAAACGCTAACACTGCATAAAACTGCCTTAGAATTGGATTTGTTTTTTGATAATGAAAATTATTTTAGCCACTATGCTTTTGTCAATATTGTATATGTAGGGGCCAAAGCTAAAGCGTATGATTGGGTGCGGGATTTTATAATGACATACAAGGATAAATTAGCCCCGTTGAATCGTGAAGTATACGCCCGAATTTGTTTGGCTAGATTGGAGTTTGCCCTCAAAAATTATAAAGAAGTGGTCTTGCTTTTGCGAGATATAGAATCCAATTACGATCTTCTTTCTTATATTGGAATAAAAATACTATTGCTCAAAACATACTACGAACTCAAAGAATTTGCTTTGTTAGAATCTTATTTAAGCTCTTTTGAAAAATTATTATACAGAAAGAAAAAAAACATAGGAGAAGGAGCATATCGACATCACAGAGGATTGATTAAATTGACCAAGAAGTTGTTAACCATACGAGCCTATGAAAAGGAACAAAAGCAAGCATTTGAAAACACGATAGTTAGTTCTGGTGTTGCATTGACACTCAAAGAATGGTTGCTTGAAAAATTAGAAGAACTCTAACAAAAACTATCATTGTTATTAAGTATATTGGAAACAATTTAGAACAATTTTACTATTGAACACCCATGTTGGAGATATTAGGAGTCATATTGTTGATTATAGTAATAGCATTATTCTTATTCATAATCTTAGCCTTGCTGTATTTGTACTTAGCCCCTGTTTTTGGAGCACAACCAAGTATTGAAAAACGCAAGGAATATAGTAAGTATGATAATTTTGAGAAAGGAAAATTTAAGAATATACTGCCTCCCTTCACGGTAGTAGAAACGGATAATTTTGTTGATGATTCTGTACATCCAAGGAATACACGAGAGCCTGATAAAGAGTTGCCTATAGTGCCATTGAGCAAAGGCTTTTTTGAACAAAAAATTGATGCACCACGCATTACTTGGTTTGGGCATTCGACGGTGCTGATAGAGATGGAAGGTAAGAATATTTTGATTGATCCTATGTTTGGAGAAGCTGCTTCCCCCTTGCTGACCATTGGATCGTGTCGATTTAAGCCGGGGTTGCCCATTTCTATTCAAGATTTGCCTCCTATTGATTTGGTTTTGATGACGCACGATCATTACGACCATTTGGATTATGAATCTATACTAGCCATCAAAAATAAGGTAAGAGAGTTTTTTGTGCCTATGGGTATGTACGCGCATTTGGAACGCTGGGGGGTTGATAAGAAAAAAATTCGAGAATTTAACTGGAAGGAAGAAACGCAATTTGGGGCTATTCGTCTTGTCTTTACGCCTACCCATCATTATTCGGGACGCAGCTTGGGCGATCGCTTCGCTTCGTTGTGGGGTGGGTGGATACTACAAAGCGCTACTCACAATATTTATTTGAGTGGTGATGGAGGTTATGGGCCTCATTTTGCAGCTATTGGGGAGGAATATGGCCCCTTTGATTTTGCCATGATTGAATGTGGGCAATACAGTCGTTTTTGGAAACACAATCATTTGTTTCCTGAACAATCGGCACTGGTTGGACAAGAAGTAGGGGCAGAAATCATGATGCCTATTCATTGGGCTGGATTTGCCTTGGCCATGCACAGTTGGGATGATCCCATCAAGCGTTTTCTAGAAGAAGCCTCTACATTGGGCATTCCTGTCACCACCCCCAAAATTGGGGAACCCATCATTCTAGATGAAACCACCCCCTTACCCAGTAGCTATTGGTGGTAGATACGCACTATTTTACATATCCACCACCAATATTTTGCCCTAAGCCATTTCCAAGGCCGTATTGTCCACAGGTTGTTGATCGGATCTAAAGTGCAGATGTGTCCAATACATAGACACTAGCGAAACCACCACCGCTGCCACCACCGCTACGGGATCGGCATACCAATTATTAAACAATAGTATAATCAAGCCGAGAAAAGGCAAACGCATCATTTCGGAAGCGTACAACCAAGATTTAGCCTCCAATATGCCACTCAGGTTAACAATAGTATGCCACAATACAGCCGTTCCAATCCACTTCTCTAAAGTCGTCCACCCCAATCCAGGGCTAATGATAAAGGCCATTAAGATAAGACACAAAATTAAATGAATAATAATATACGATTTGCTCTTATCAAAAGGGGTGCTTTGATAACGCACTTGATTTTCTAGTGTTATTTCCTCAATGGGAACATATTCTGGCAGTCCACGAGGCCGCCAAGTTAAGGGCATAAACCAAATTTTTATTTTATCCGTCCAGTAGGGGGCTGCTACGGCCAAATTCCACAATTGAATGTAGTAATGAAAATTGATCTTGACAGGATTCCACGATTGCGGCCCATCATACATGCCATAGACTACTTTTTCGTGCTCCTCCTCAAAGGTTCCAAAGAGACGATCCCAAATAATGAACATTTCCGAAAAGTTCTTGTCCAAATACTGAAAATTGACCCCATGGTGTACACGGTGGTGCGAAGGAGTATTGAAGAAATACTCAATTCCGCGCCAAAATTTGGGAATAACCTCCGTATGATGCCATAAGCTCAAGAATAGATGCAAGCCCGTCATCATATAAATATCAAAAGGCGTAAAACCAATAATTGCCAACGGCCACAGAAAAATAAAAGACATTAAACGTTGGGTGACACTAGCGCGCAAGCCTACCAGAATGTTCATTTCCTCGGCAGAGTGGTGTGGAGAGTGGGCCGCCCACAAAATATTGACTTCGTGCCCAAAACGATGAAACCAATAAAATAGAAAATCAATGCCGATCAATAATAAAATAGAGTTGTACCAATGTTCCCAATCCAAGGGGAAGTGAAACAGTTGAAAATTCTCCCAAAGCCAACCATAAGTAAAATAAACGGCTACCGCCACCAGCAAATTGGTGGTTTGATTGCCGAGTGCGGTTCCAAAATTAACAACCGATTCTTGGTAACTAATGTAATCTTTTTGTGTCAGGGCACAATAAATCAATTCTATAATGACCATTGCCACAGCAATAGGAGCAATGAGGCTGTAGATGTTCCTTTGTGCTTGAGAAAGCTCGGCAGCATTACCAAAGTCTGTTATCAAATAGAAACAAAGTGCTATTGAAAGCATCAATAACCAAATAATATGTGCTGATTTGACCATTTTTTGAATTATAATATGTTTTATTAAAGTGGATGGAGAATTTAAGATAACTATTTTAACCCAATTCAAGGCATGCTTCAAAAGTAATCTAAAGATGCAAATGGCTTTTTTAAACAACTTCTAGCAAAACAAGCTTTAGAAATGATTTTTTTCCTATCTTTAATCTAATGAACCTTGCCTCACTAATCCCTACCATAAACAAACAAATAAGCATTGGAAACTTCGCAAAACATAAACCTAACTTCTAGGGAAGAATTGCTAGAGCAAAAGTTAACCTTGCAGAAATTGCAGTTTAACCGTGTATTGGAAATCACACAGGCCATCAATGATAACATCCCAATCAAAGACCTTTTTACAATGTATAAAGGCTTGTTGACATGGGAGATGGGGGTGAGAAAATTTGCCTTATATATTCGAGAAGAAGATGAGAATGCTTGGGTTTGTGCTACTTATGCTGGTGTAGAGGATGCATTAGTGGCCGAAAATATAGAGCCTTATTTGCCAGTGGATAATCGCCGTCAAGCAATTGACAATGCTCAACATCCCTTATTATCCAATTTCTCACATGTGATTCCTGTTTTTCACAAAGAATATGCGATTGCTTATACCTTCTTAGATGCCAACCAGCTCAATTTGGATGAAATGCACACCGACGGTTTTGAGTTGATGAATATTATCTCAGCCATTACCAATATTATGGCAGTGGCTATTGAGAACAAACGTCTATTCAAACGCCAATTGGATCAAGAACGCCTCAAAAGAGAAATGGAACTGGCTGTTCAGGTGCAAAATATGTTGATCCCCAATGAATTGCCTAAAAATGAAAAATACGAGTTTGCAGGAATTTATCAGCCGCATGAAGGCGTTGGGGGCGATTATTACGACTTCTTTGAAGTAGGAAAGGACGAAATTGCTTTTTGTATTGCTGATATTTCGGGCAAGGGAATTGCGGCGGCTTTGTTGATGTCAAATTTCCAAGCCAATCTACAAACACTGGTGCATCGTAAGTATTTGAGTGTTAAGAAATTTACCAATAAACTCAATACACTGGTGCTCCGAACCACACAAGGCGATAAATTTATTACCTTTTTTATAGCGCGTTATAATACCCGCAAAAAACGTCTGCGTTATCTCTGTGCAGGGCACAACCCTCCATTTATGTATATGAATGGCAAAATTCATCGCTTGGATAGAGGTTGTACCATTCTAGGAGCCTTCCCTAAAATTCCTACCATTGAATTTGGAGAAATATTCCTAGACAGTGATGCCTTATTCTTGCTGTATACCGATGGCTTGACAGATTTGCAAAATGACGAAAAGGCTTACTTTGACGATGAACAAGTAGAGCAGTTTATCGTAGCCAATAAGAATTTACCCGTAGAGGAATTTAATGCAACACTCATGAGTACGGTCAAGCAATTCAAAGGCAATCAATCTTTTCCCGATGACATCTCTGTTTTGAGTGCGCGCCTATTTGTCAATAAAGAAACAGGAGTAGAAGAAAAGCTAGAAGAGGGGTTTTAAGGCAGTTTATATGTCAAAATGACAGTTTTTTTTAGCATAAAACTGTCTCAATGGCGGTTTTTTGCAACTGGACTCTATTTTGTATCGTATTAGGTACCTCCATATTGAGGCTAACCTAAAATATTACCTTACATAGTATGTTATTGCTATCCGTTTTATTAATCGCCTTTGTTACCTATTTTGTTTGGAAACCTTTATTGACCATTGCATCTGCTTCGTCTTTTCAAGGAACCAATCCTTCGCAAGAGGCTTTTGAACGCATCAAGCAACAATTCCAAGATCAACATTATCAAACACAACGCCCCAAGAATGGTTATCAAGGGGGCGAATATATCGACTTTGAGGAGCTATAAGCACTTGCTACTACTCAACAATATAGGAACTAGTCAATCATTCTAATCGAAAGTATAAAAAATCATGAATCATCCCTTAAGTATAGAAATATCAGGAGAAGCAGACAGATGTATAAGGAGAGGTTTTTTTTAAGAAAATCACAATTGCTTGCATTTTTAATGAGCATTAAAGAATTAGCACACTCATTAGTTTGTGGTAATGATTGTATTAAGTTGTATAACTGTGTGCAGAGATGGGCATATGAATTCTAAGGGTAAGCAAATTGG
>JBGCDW010000294.1:0-12533 GCA_045105775.1 Aureispira sp. | reverse complement strand
TAAGCGTAGAATTTCGCCATTTTTGGCAGCATAATCAGTATCGGCAAAAATTTGTTCCAAAGAACCTTTATCTTCTCCTTCTACTTTACCTTCTAAGGACATGAAACATTCCTTGGTGGTTGGGTTTAGGTTTTTTACAAGCAATTTGCCAGAGGTAGCTACCAATTTCTTTTTCTTTACTCTGTCAAATAGAGCCGTGTAGAATGCCTGTTGAAGTTCCAAACTTTCTTTTTCAGATTCTTTGGCTTTTTTTTAGTGCTTTTTCTACCGCTTTTAATTTAGGTTCTACATGCTTTTTCATCATGGGAAGATCCAAACCCAAGAACATAAACGCACCTTTTTCTTCTCGAACATAAACGAAAGGTTGTTTTCCTGCTATTTTAAGTTTGGCCGCTCCTGCTTTAAACTTTAGTTCAGGTTTGGTAACGCGTTTGCTCTTCAAAAGCTCTAGTAATAATTTGGTATTGGCTGCGTCAATGCCCAAGCCGCTTGCGAGTACATCTGCCTTAGCATCAAGGTCTTTTAGTTCAATTGCCATAGTTTAGTTTGGTCTTTGGTTAGAAATGTAACACAGCTTTGTTCCCTTGCTATTACTTAAAGCAAAAGAATAAAGCATGTTTGAATGGTCGATTTACTTTATTGTTGTAATAACACAAAACTTTTACGAAAAATAAAAGCCCTTTTTATCTTTTGTCCTAAAGATGCTTGAACCAAAGTATAATTACAGGCATGGGGTTTTGTCTTGTAAGTAATTGACAGTTAGTTTTTTATGATTTAATTAGAGCTATTAATGTTGTTAGGAGGCAACCTAATAATGGGTTTTACTTAAGATTTTAAGATAGAATAATTCTTATTTTGTTTTAGTTTTCTGCTAGTTTTAGGCGTTTGTATATATTTTGTTTCTTGCAGATAAGTTCTAGAAAAAAAAACACTTAAAAAAGCATAAAAAAAGAGGCTTCAGAAATTTCTGAAGCCTCTTTTTTTTCATGTAAATACTTAAGTATAAATCCTAATCTAATTGATCTTCTATATCGCTAATTTTAGCTCCTAAATCTGATAATTCATGCAATGTATTACCTATCTCTTCTTGTGTACTTTGTAAGGTATCAGAAAGAGCAATCTGTTCTATTAATAGGTTATGAAACGTATCAGAATCTCCATTTTTTTCTGCAAGATCTTTTTTCGCATTGTTGCTTTTCTCCCATTGTTCTTTTTCTTTCTTCTGTAGTTCCTCTGTATCCTTCAACAAATCAAGTACTTTTTGCTTTTCTAGACGTTTCAGTAGCAATTGATCTAACTCTTTTTGGAGTGAATCTTTATGATGTTTCATTTTATTTCCTTCTTGTCGAGAATTATTATCATTAGTTGGAGGTTGAGGACTCTGCTTAGTTCTACTAAGAAAAAAAATAACTCCCAAAATTATGATAACAACTGTTATTATTCCTATGTATTTCATATACACAATATAAAAAAGGAAAAGGATTTTAAACTTAATTGGAGGTGTTATTTAGATGAAAAATAAATACATTTATGATTACTAAGTGTTTGTTAAATTTTTAATTGATACTCTTGGTGTAGTGTTTTTATAAACGTATTTATTTATAAATATAGAGTTTTTCTAACATCATAGGCTGCTGATATACCTATAAAAGTTGTCTAAATTTATTTACCTGAGCTCGCCAGAGATTAGGCTTGCGCGCGCTCAGTATAGCATTGGTTTAACACAACTTCATTAAAAAGAAAAAAACACACACCATAAGTTTATAAAGTTAGCTGAAAATTGATATTATTACAACAAAGTAATTTCATTTGTCAGACAATCATACATCCAAACCAATGCAATATTCCTATATTATTACAGCATTTGTTGCTATTACATTGATAGCAATCGTATATATTTTCACGCGAAATAAGAAGAAAGAAAAGGATATGGAATCAAATACCAATCAATTTGTTATTGTAGAGGAGCGAAATCCTTTATTTAATGAGCGGATCAATCCTACCTATAATGAACGGATTAACCCTACCTATAATGAGGCAATTAGCCCTATGCATAATGAGGCCATCAGCCCTATGCATAATGAGGCCATCAGCCCTTATCACAATGAGTCTATGCATCCTTTAAATAATGAAACGCTACATCCATTTCACAATCCTGATATTCCTTATTTCCACTATTTTAATCTAGAGAATGCAGCAGAATACATTGTAGTTCCAGCACAGACAAATGATTTTTGTGTTTATTTAGATGCGTCTTATCAATTGAAACAATTTGCTGTTAGTAATGGAGAACAAGGGTTTAATGTATTTTCCATGAAACAAGAATGGATTGGCTACTTGGTGCCAGATCAAGAAAATGGATACGTTCAGTTTGATACAGACAATAATTGGGTCGGATACCTCAAATAAATATTTCCTTAAAATAGAAAAGCGGCAGATTTTTTTTCTGCCGCTTTTTAAATTCTGAATCGCCATTAATTGGCTCATCAAGTTTAATATTATTCCCTACTAAAAGGATAGCATGACTAAAGGTTTAACCAATAGAGCCTTTAAATGAACTATCGTTCGTTGTAATTTTCCAGTCAGCTGTTCCATCCCAGAACCAGAACGAGTCCATACCAGGATCACCAATAGCAGTTTCTCTAGCATCGAGTACAACATCTGGTGATATAGTCAATTTAGAGTTTTTATTCACACACAAGAAAGATCTAGATACTGTTGCTCTAGAGCCAGGTTGGGTAGAACTTTTGGCAAATTCATAGCTCAAATCCAAACCAGCTGACACGCCTTGTTCTTTTTCGCCACCAACAGTAACCCCTTGAACTGGAGGCAATCCTGCACTCAATTTGCTTTTGGTACTTCCACCTAAATTCAAACCAACACCAGCTTTGGTTGATACTTGAATATCAGCTGTTGTAATGATAAATTGGAATTCAATAACCATGGCTAAAGTTTTGTTCAGCTCATAGTATTTTGTTTTAACATTGGTTACATCTAATTTTAGCCCTGTTATAGAATTGGGATTGAGGGTCACCTGTTCTAATATCCAATATCCTGTATTTCCTCTTTCTTCTAAGCCAAATCTAAAATTAATATCAATGGCAGCTCCAAAATCATGGTAGCTAACATCTTCGTCAATTAATTCCCAACTCCATACCCTGTTTACAAACCTTGAGTATGAAATTTGTTTAGAACTAGAAGACCCATCGTTACCTTCTTCTTGTGCTTTGATAGCAGCTTCTAGACGATCAATACGCTTTCTTTGCTCTTCTATTGTTCTAGACTCATCTGCTGTTATTTGAGTTCCTCCAGGACTGTTGGCACTTTGTGCATACGTCCAGTATTCTTGTAGTTGTTGTTTGTATCTTGCTAGTGTCTGTTTATCATCTGTTAAGCTCATTATATTGTTAGTTTTTATTGTCGAATTATAAATAATAGAATGTACAAGAATTAAAGACCTAATCTTTGTTCCATCTCATCAAGTGCGGCTTTAACTTCATCGATAAACTTGTTAAACGCTAGTGCATCCCATGGTTTGTCGCTAACGGTTTCAGGTTTATCATCTGTTTTAGAGTTACCCTGTAATTCAGCGATCTTTTTCTCTATTTTTATAATTACGGTTTGGAGCTTATCCAATTGCTTCTGCTCTTCAGAGTCAATCTCACCATCTTCTGCAAACAATTTTTGATACTTAGTTAAAGTATCTTTCATTGATTGTACTTCTTTTTTAAGTTTTTCTATTTTTTCAGCTTGAGTTGCCATGTGTTAATTTTTTTGGTCGAGGGAATGATTATAAATTGAGTGCTTGGACAATTGCATCAAGTCGGTCGCTAACCTTGTTAATATTTTTATTGATTTTTGCTCTAGCTTCTGTAGTGACTTTTTTGTCAGATCGCTGAGATACGGCTTCCTTAAGTTCGTTTAGTAGTGTTTGAAGTTCATCGATTTGTGCTTGTTCTTCGTCATCTACTACGCCGTCTTTTTTTGCATCTTCGATTAGCTTGCTTAAAGCCGTTTCGTACTTGGCAATATTGGCATTCAATTTATCTTGAGGCGCTTTACCTTTGACCTGATCCATCTTGTCAATTCCATCTTTCATTTGACCCATTTGGGTGCTTCTTTTAGCTTTATTGGCTTCAAGTGTAGCTGTATCTTCAGTAGTTGTACCTTGGTTCCCTTCTGTAGTTTCTGTTTCATCATCTGATACAGTAGAAGAGTTAGGGTTGTATAGGCGTAGAATTTCGCCATTTTTGGCAGTGTAATTGGTATCAGCAAAAATCTGTTCCAACGAACCCTTATCTTCGCCCTCTACTTTGCCTTCTAAGGACATGAAGCATTCCTTGCTGGTTGGGTCTAGGTTTTTTACCAGCAATTTTCCAGAGGTAGCTACCAATTTCTTTTTCTTTACTCTGTCAAATAGAGCGGTGTAGAATGCTTCTTGAAGTTCTAGGCTTTCTTTTTCAGATTCTTTGGCTTTTTTTAGGGCTTTTGTTACCGCTTTTAATTTAGGCTCCACATGCTTTTTCATCATGGGAAGATCCAAACCCAAGAACATAAATGCCCCTTTTTCTTCTCTTACATAAACGAAAGGTTGTTTCCCTGCTATTTTAAGCTTGGCCGCGCCTGCTTTAAATTTTAGTTCAGGTTTGGTGACGCGCTTGCTTTTCAAAAGCTCTAGTAATAATTTGGTGTTTGCGGAGTCAATGCCTAAGCCGGTTGCGAGTAGATCTGCTTTAGCATCGAGGTCTTTTAATTCAATTGCCATAGTTCAGTTTTTGGTCTTAATTATAAATGTACATAAGCTTTGTTCACGTACTTTTGTTAAAGTAAAAGAATAAAGTATGTTTGAATGGTCGATTTACTTTATCGTTGTAATAATACAAAACTTTTACAAAAAATAAAAGCGTTTTTTTCTTTTGCTCTAAATATATTTGAACTAGTGCATCATTGTGTATCTATTTTTTGTCTTTTAAATAGTTGTTAATTAGTGTGTTATGGATTGCTTTAAATTGTTGTTGTTGGTGAAAGATAAGATGTATAATGGGTTTGGGTAAAGATTTTGAGGTAGGATAGTTCTTGTTTTGTTTTAGTTTTCTGATAATCTTAGGACTTTGTATACATTTTGTGCAAAATCACCAACTGTTTATTACCTTTGTCCTCCTGCAACATTTAATACTTTTTGTAAAATTATTTACATACAATGGAATACAAAACTTCTTTTGAACAAGTGGTTAATTGGGGAGACATGGATGCTTTTGGGCATGTGAACAACACTATATATCTCCGTTATTTTGAATCAGCGAGAGTGCGATATTTTGATGAAGTACCAGAATTAGCTGGATTTCAAGGAACAGCTATTCCTGTGATTGCCAATTTATCTTGTAGTTTTAAGCGTCCTGTTGTTTATCCTGATACACTAACCGTAAAAGTAGGTGTAGAAAGTATGGGCAAAGCGAGTATGAAAATGACTTGTGAAATGGTGAGTCCTAAGGTAGGGGTGGCTGCAATAGCAGAATGTACTATTGTAACGATTGACCCCAAGAAGGGGCATAGTGTTCGGATTCCTGCGTTTTGGAGAGAAGCTATTGAGCGTTTGGAAGGGCAGCGTTTTGAATAAGCAGTTGTTTAAGAAAAGAGGGACAATAATTTAGGGGTATGATAAAGCAAAAAAAATGCTATGATGTAGTGGTAATTGGCTATGGTATGTTGGGCAATGTAGCAGCTTTGATTTTGGCTCAACAAGGACTGTCTGTAGCTATAGTGGAGCGTAAAAAAAACGATGATTTGCTCCTTTCTAAATCAGCGCGTTTGGATGAAGAGGTGTTGTTGATATTGGAGCAATTGGGATTAATGTCGCATTTAAAGGCACATTTATATCCATTGGAAAGCACTCAAATTATCGATAAACAAGAGCGTGTGCTGTTTGAGTTGGAACAAAAAACACAAAGCCAGTTTGCTCCTTGGGTGGGATTTTATCAGCCTGATGTGCAGTGTATTTTGCAGCAGCAAGTGCGTGCCCATTCCTCTATTACTGTTTTTAGTGAGCACCAAGTAGAAACACTAGAGGAGCAGCAGCAAGCAGTAGAGGTGTATATTCGCCCGACCAAACGACATACATACCGCTCGCTCAAAGCCAAGTTTGTGTTGGTGTGCAATGGGCAAGAAAGCAGAGTTAGGGAGTTGTTGCATTTGGATACAATTGACTACAAACATCGCTCTTCTATTTTATGTGTGGATACGGTACGAACAGAAGAAGGTAAGCAACCGCATCGTAATAAGCACGCTCAAACCATTTATGATGCAGCCTTCCCTGTAACAAGAATTACCAATGATAACCAGCATCAACGGTGGGAGTTTCAGATAGAACAAGCCTATTTACAAGCGGAACATACGCCTCAGGCAATTCGTAATTTATTGGACGAATTAGGTATGGGGGCAGCCAAGGTATCGGCGGCATTCATCTATCATTTTGATACCAAAATTTTGCGCCAGTGGCACAAAGGGCGTATACTCATTGCAGGTGATGCAGCACATGTGATCCCTCCTTACTTGGGAATGGGCCTATCAGAGGGAATCAAGGATGTTCAGAATATTGCTTGGAAATTGAAGTTTATGCTCAACAAAAAAGCAACACTAGCATTGCTGGACAGTTATCAGCAAGAGCGACAGCCACATATCCAACGCCTTATAAGTCTCAATATGTGGGTCAAACGGTTGTTTCAGTCTAGCCGTTTGCGTTGGATCAAGAATTTAATCCCCATTTTACCCAAGCGGTTGTTGCAACGAAGACTAAATACAGCCAGTCAGATTGATACGGGCATTTTGGCTGTTGGCAAAGCAACTGGTAAAGGCCGCATTATGACTTCACCCAAGGTTATCAACCAGAAGGGAAAGAAAAAAACACTTAATTTAGTATTGGAGCATAATTTTGTGTTATTGGCTTTTCATCGCAATCCTGTAGATGCGCTTAGGCCAGCACAAGTAGCCTATACGGCAGCACTACAAATGCAATTTGTACAGATCACTCCAGCTAAAAAAATATTTACATTAGATAGGCGTTATGCCCAACAAGTACACGATCAAACAGGGCGTTTGCAGCAGTGGTTCAAAAAGGAGAAAGCAACTTATGTTATTTTGAGACCCGATCGAGTGGTGTATGCGGTGTGTAAGAACAAACAACAACTCAATGTTTGTATACAGGAATTGAGCAAACAATTACCGCTGCATTTTTATTAGATGTGACACAGCACAACAGCGTTTAATTATAGCAGCACTCGAAACAATATTCTAATATAAGTACGTTTTTTATCCTACTTATAAACTTGATTTATCAAAGAAAAAAATGTCTACTTTGCTAGGCAATTTTAAATTAATACTTATCTTCCTTATGAAAAACAACAACTTAGCCATCTATCTCAAAAACAAGAAAGATACTTTTGTAAGGCGTTTTCATCCTTGGATTTTCTCGGGAGCTATTAAGCGAAAAGAAGGAAATGCAGTAGATGGAGCTATCGCCAAGGTTTACAGCCACCAGGGAGAATTTTTGGCGCAAGGGCATTATCATGAAGGCAGTATTGCAATCAAGATCTTTTCTTTTGAGGAGGAGGTGTTGGATCTGAATTTTTGGATCGCAAAACTGCAAAAAGCATTTGATCTTAGAGCGAAGGTGGGACTTACTGAAGGAACGCGTGCTTCTTATCGCTTGGTACATGGAGAAGGAGATGGTTTGCCAGGACTGATTATAGACGTGTATCACCAAACGGTCGTATTGCAAGCGCACACCATTGGAATGCACCAACTCCGTTCAACATTAGTAGAAGCCTTGCAACAAGTACTAGCAGGTCGCATTGTGGCTATTTATGATAAGAGTAAGAATTCGTTGCCAAAGAATTATGCTCAAGACAAAGAAAATGGCTATTTGTGGGGCGAGGTTCGAACAGAAGATGTTATTGTAGAAAATGGCTGTTCTTTTGAGGTGAATTGGCAAACGGGCCAGAAGACGGGCTTTTTCTTGGACCAACGTGACAACAGAAACTTGTTGAAGCGATTTTGTGCGGGCAAACGCGTGCTGAATGCTTTTTGTTATTCGGGTGGCTTTTCGATTTATGCCCTACAAGCAGGAGCAAGCATGGTTCATTCTGTAGATGCTTCGGCCAAAGCCATTGAATTGGTAGATAAAAATGTGTTGTTGAATGAATTGGAAGTAAGCAAGCACCAAAGCTTTAAGGCCGATGTAATGCAGTTCTTAAAGGAACAAGATACATCGTATGATGTTATGGTGCTAGATCCCCCTGCTTATGCCAAGACTGTAGCCAAGCGTCACAAGGCTGTACAAGCTTACAAACGCTTGAATATTGAAGGATTAAAATTGGTGTCCAAAGGAGGCATTTTACTAACATTCTCTTGCTCTCAGGTGGTAGACAATGCTTTGTTTTATAATACCATTACAGCAGCAGCAATTGAAGCTGGGCGACAAGTTCGTGTCCTACATCGCCTAACACAGCCTGCGGATCATCCCGTTAATATTTTTCATCCCGAAGGCAATTATTTAAAAGGATTAGTTTTGTATGTAGAATAATAATACTGAAGTTGTTTAAAAATGGAATAGCGTTGATAATGAGTGATAATTTGATTCTAACCGAGCCATAGGCGAGCTCACAAAGTAATCAAGGCACTCGCAAAGCGATCTGCGCGGGTTGTACCTAAAAGGTACAACCCCGAAGGGCTCACGTAAGTAAAAGCCCTAGCATATTTAGTTCATAGCAGCACTATGGAATCAACCGAGCGGAGCGAGTTCATAAAATAATTTTTAACGATGAGTAGGAAAAAATTAGCTTTCATTAGCGACATTAGGCTATTCTTAAACAACTTCACTTACTTAAGTTTGCAAAGTTGGACTCTATAAGGTTTTGATAATCAATTAGATGTTTTTTGCAACAAAGTAAATACCTCAAACACATTTAATTATGATAAAAAGACAAACTACCCAGCTCTGCCTGGGTTTAATGGCATTGGTGTACCTGTGCACGTTTACTGCGTGTAGCACGACACGTATTGTCAAGCCACTCCAAGCCAAAGAAGTAATGGTGAGTGCAGATTTTGGAGGCCCTTTGATTGGTTTTTCAGGTGCTACAATTCCAATACCTTTTTCTTCTATTTCAGGAGCGTATGGTGTTGATTCTAATTTAACGGTTTTTACTGGTATACATACTACGGCTGCCTTGTTTGGAACCATACAAATGGATTTGGGAGCTATTTATCGAGTGTACCAGTCCAAGAAACAATACATTCCTAGTATTAGTACAGCTTTAAGCACCCATTTACTGCTCGATGTACATGAGGCAAATTTTAGGGCTTATCCTGTGGTAGATGTTAATTTGTATTGGCAGTATTTAAAAAGCGGCAACAATTATATCTATTTCAATTGGAGTTCTTGGTTCGATTTCTGGGAACGTGCCAATGGCGAACCCAATGCCAAGCCTTATCGCCCTTCATTTGGTTTGGGGCATACCTTTGAGAATGCAAAAATGCGTTATACGATAGAGGCCAAGTATATGTTGCCTGGTGAGCGAAGTGGTTTTAGCCCCGTAGAATACGTGGGAATTAATGGGAGCGGAGGCATTGGTGTTTATATAGGAGTGAGCCGCAAGTTCTAACTATTGAACATGTTGTAACATTCCTAATTCTTATTCAGTGAAATTTAAAAAAATAAGACATGCGCTATATATTAATTTTAATTTCCATAGGGCTTTTAATTGCCATACAGAGCTGCCGTTTAGATGATTTGGCTTTTAACCCTACAGCTATTGAGGAGTATTTATTGGAAGACTCTCCTTACAAAGATGAGCGGGTATTGTTACCTGATTCTTACGATATAGATCCTAGCCTCATCGATATAATAACCTTACAATCGGGCAACGAAACAATTTACACGGTTTATATAGGCGATAAATCGCGTATTGGACAAGATACCGTTATTTTGTATTGTCATGGCAATTCGGGCAATATGGATTCGTATTGGGAGCGCGCCAAAGCACTGGCCAATGCAGGTGGTAAAAACCGTTTCGGGGTGTTTATGATGGATTATAGAGGGTATGGTATGTCTACTGGTACTCCATCAGAAGAGGGCATGTACGAGGATGTAGATGCTTGTATGCAATGGCTAAAGGGGATGGGCTTGAGTGACGACCGATTGGTGGCTTATGGATTTAGCTTAGGGTCTGCCCCAGCTACCGAACTAACGGCCAAACCAAGAAGTATGCAGCCTAGTAAATTGATTATGGAAGCTCCTTTTGCGTCGTTTGATTATATGTCGCAGACTATTGCAAAAATCAGTATGGCTGGTTCTTATTATGGTAATTTAGAGATTGATAATGCCGAAGAAATCAAAGTAGTAGAAGAGCCTTTTTTGTGGATTCATGGGATTGAGGATGCTTTTATACCTATTGATAATGGAGAGCGTGTGATTGCCAATTATCAAGGGTCACATTTGGTAGAACGCCGCATTCCTGGTGGGGAACACAGTACCGTGCCTACAGCTATGGGTATAGCCTCTTACATCCAATTAATGGGTGATTTTATTACTGGAGCAATTTAATAATTGACGTACCATGCAGCAAGCTATTGGCTTTGTGCAGCAAGCTGGAACAGCTTTTTACACACGCCATTTTACCAAGGCGGTTTATTTGCTTAGGAGAGCATTACAAGCTTTGCCCAATGTTTTACCTTATCCACAACCTTTGCGTTGGGCTTTGCTAGATTTGCTAGAAATGGTAGAAAGTTGGTATCAGGGCTTGCCTATGCTCGAAACTAGTGCTTATTCTCAAACATTACTACAAGAATTAAAACAATGGTTGGAGCAAGAAGAGGAGGCGTATAAAGAGCACAAAGGAGTAAAGGAAAAATTGAGGGCTTTGGATCAATTATTAGAAGGACTCTGGGTAGGGTTTGATTTTTTTGGTAATAATAATTTATCCGTAGAAAATGATCCTCCTCTAATTGCTTTGCAAATGGAGGCAAATGGTCAAATACAGTTGTACAAATGCCAAGAACATGCTGTGGTCAATCAATTGATTGCAGAATTTAAGGCTTGTTTTGAATTACAATTGGATAATCCTGTAGATTATGCAATTGCCCTGAAGCCTTTGTTGGAGCAAAAACAATGGGAAGCGGCAGAAGCTTTGTTGCAAAAACAATTGGAGCAATTCCCCAGCAACCAACGTTTGGCTTTTGTAAGTTTAGCCGAATTGCATTTTTTGCAAGAGCACTACCAACAAGCAATGGAGGCGTACATGAAGGCTGTAATGTTGGGGACACCCAAAGATCAGATTCAAAAACAGGTGCAAACAGCTTGCAATACACTGGCTAGAACAGCTACGGATAAAAAGATCGCTGCACGATGGAGGCAAATTTTGATTGATTTCTTTTAATAATTGATCGAAAAAAATAAAATAGATTTAAAATCTGCAAAGCAGTATTAACTAATGTTGATACTGCTTTTTTTTATGCGTGTATATACAATGTTCAAAAAATTTAAAATCAGAAACTTAGGTGTAAAAAAGCTTAATTTAATTGTTTAACTTTTTGGTTTATCTTAAAAATATAATTAACTTTGTGACATTGAACAATAAGAACTTACTTCATCAAACAACCTTTATTAAAACATCTATCATGAAAGTTATTTTTACTTTATGCGTTTTGTTGATCGCTTGCACTACATTTGCTCAGAGTGGTAACAATTGGATGACTAACCTTCCCAACAGTACCAAGTTAAGTGATTTGAGTATTCCTGGAACACACGATTCGGGTGCTTCCTCTAAGTATATTAGATTTTATAACCCTGCTCAACCATTCGCAAATGCTCAAGACAAAACTATAGAAGATCAACTGAGTTATGGCGTACGCTTTTTTGACATTCGTGTAGGGGAGATGGGCTCTTGGTGGAATCGTAGTTTTAGTATAGTACACGGTGCTATTGGCTACAGAATTACTTTTCCAGAGGTAATTAGTAAGATGAAAGCATTCCTAGCAGCTAACCCTGGAGAGGTGATTATCGTGTCTTTAAAAATAGACAATGCAAGCGGCAGCAAGTATGATCGTATTAGAAACCACTGTCGTGATGCACTTGTGAACAATCAATATTATACAGGAAGAACAGGGTCTAAACGCCTAATTAACGATATTAACGGAACCACACCATCTATTCACCAATTGGGCTGGGCTCGCGGTCAAATTATCATCATGGATAGAGGCGGATTTGGCCCTAGCAACAACCGAATTGGTATCAGTGCAAGTGGATGGGCAAACAATACTACCAATGATTTAGTAGGCAATTATGTGCGTGTACAAGATCGTTATGATGGAGGAAGCTATGGAGATAAATTAGGGCATGTTGCCAATATGCGTAACATTGCTAGAAACAATCACGGCAATACTAGTGGTTCTAATAAAGAACGCCTGACTGTTAATTTTGCATCGTTTACTAAATCAGGAACGGCCGGAATACCAGTAGCATTATCTACTGTAGCCTCCAA
>JBGCDW010000293.1:0-9931 GCA_045105775.1 Aureispira sp. | reverse complement strand
TTATTACATTTTTCGAAGTGCTTTTAATACTTGTTCTTTTCTTCTCAACGAAATAGGAACAGTCCAGTCATTTGTAGTTACCAAGTGATTTTTTTCTCCTTTTTCGTAACGAATAACATGCTGCAAATTGACTAAATAAGATTGGTGAGAACGAATAAAAGTAGTAGATGGAAGGAGTTCCTCATATTCTCGTAGATTCTTAGAAACTAGTATTGGGTTTTGATCGGTCAAGTAGAACGTCGTATAATTCTTATCGGCCTGACAATAAACAATCGTATCTACTCCTACAATGTGAAAGCTATCGGCTGTATTGAGGGTGATTTTTGTAATGGCCGTTTCTTTATGACTAATGTTGTGCAAAAACAGATCAATTCGGGCGGCCAAAGAATCTTTGATAACTTTCTGGTGGGCTTTTTCTATAGCCTCAACAAAATCATCGGGATCAATAGGCTTGAGCAGATAGTCTATAGCCGAAACTTTGAAGGCTTTGACCGCATACTCATCATAAGCCGTTATAAAAATTACATTTAAATCCTTGGCTTTGAGTTGCTTCAACACATCAAAACCAGTCCCTACTCCCAAGTGAATATCTAATAGCAGCACATCAGGCTTTCTACGTTGTATAGATTGTACGGCGGTCTTAACAGAATCTGCTTCTGCTACTTCTGTTATTTGAGGGCAAAAAAGCTGAATGAGCTGTGTGATCGTTTCTCTGGCTCTAACTTCATCATCTACAATAAGTGTGTACATTGGTTGTTTTGGGTGGTTGATGATTAATTGTATTGAACTGGAATAGAAAAGAAAACCGTTGTTCCTGCATTGGGCGCACTAGCAATATTAAAATCAATTTTATGGTTGTTGCCCTGATTCAAAAAACTAAGACGTTCCTTGGTAATTTTGGTGGCCAGTGATACATGGTCCGATTTTTTGGGATTACTCGTATCAAAACCAACTCCATTATCTGTGATATAAACGACCAATTGTTCCTCTTCTAATTTAAATTGGATCGTGAGCAAACCTTGAATTTCTAACTCCTTAATTCCATGCTCAATTGCATTTTCAATAAACGGCTGTGTTAACATAGGGGGCAACAATACACCATCTATATCTAGTTCTTCGTCTACTTCCACTTTATATTCAAATTTATTATTAAAACGCAAGGCCTGCAAATGCAAGTAGTTGTCCAGCCATTTCAGTTCTTTTACCAATGGAATATACTCTGTTCTGGAATTTTCCAAAATAGCGCGCATTAGTTTGGCAAAAGAAGACAGATATTTGCCCGCTTTGCGTGGGTCATTTCTATACACAAAGCTCTGTATGGCTGTCAAGGCATTGAAAATGAAGTGCGGCGACATCTGATTTAAAAGCAAGCGATAATTGAGTTGCTGCATCCTTCTTGTTCCTTCCAATCTATTTTGTCTAATGACGAGGATAAAAATAACAATTATCAAGAAGAGCAGCCCCAAAATACCATAGATCATTTGCTCTCTATTGGTTGCTTTGAGGGTTTGGATATCCAACTCTTGGTTCAGCATTATATTTTCGCGCTCTTTTTTTTCTGTTTCGTATTCTGTAGCATACTTCACTTCCAAATCTTCTATTACTTGTTCTCTATCTGTATTAAAAACAGAATCTTTGAGCGGTAAAGCTAAACGCAGCATTTCATAAGCTTTTTGATACGCTCCTTTTTCTTGATAACTTTCTGAAAGGGCTTGTAAAGCCATCAACTGCATATCGAGATAGTTTTCTTCTTCAGAGACTTCTAATATTTCTTGATGCAAGACTATACTCTTATCATATTCTTTGGAATAATGGTATAAATTGGCCAAACTGTTTTTGACGTGTAAGCGTTTTTTCTTAGAATTAAAATGTCCTTCTAGTTCTATGGCTCTTTGTAAATACGGCCGCGCTTTTTCCAGCTCTTCTTTGAAGATGTATACATCTGCCAAGGAATTAGACGCTTTAGCAATGAAATTTTTGTATTCTAATGCTTCAAAATATTTTAAGGATTGTTTTAAGTAGTACGCTGCACTATCCAGACTCCTCACTTTGAGATACGCCAAACCCAAATTATACCATGCTATCGGTATAACATTGGGCTGATCTCTGAACACACTACTATCCAACTCTATTTGCTGTTGTAAGATGACTTGATATCGTTTAGCATGTTTTAAGCCTCTTTCGTAGTCTTCTTGTTGCAAATTAATGTGCGCGAGTACATTATACACAGCACCGAGGTTTTGAGTATCATTGATAGATTCAAAGATTTCTTGTGCCTTGTATAGATTTTCAAGAGCTAATTCAATATTCTTAATCAACATATAAGCCTGTGCTATATTCAAATGCGAATTACCTACATGCTTTGTTAGTCCATTGTTCTTAAAAATACGCAAGGCCTCTTTAAAATACTCAATAGCTACATCCATCGAATCTTTGGAGAACAATTGTGCGTAGGTGACCCCTACCATATTGTAATTTTGAGCCAAGGCAACCACACTATCTCTTGGTGTCAATGCCAAGGCCAATTTGGTGTAAGCCAACCCTTTTTCGGGCTCTGTACTCATGTAAGCATAGCCCACCTGATACGCATAATTCCCTTTATCAAAAGAATCCACTGCCTCCTCCATTTTGAGCAATAAACTATCAATTTGTTGCTGTGGTTGAGCGCGTAATTGCTGCACTGTTCCCAAACTCATAAACAACAAAACTGCAATTATAAACCGTATCATAAACAACAACTTATCAAGAATTATTACCAGTAGTTACTATACGCTAGTAGCTATAAAAATTTGTTTGGGTAAAAATTACAACAAAAAATTGAAAGCACGCTCCAATTAATGTTACTTTAAGTTGTAGCAGTAGTTATGACTATCATCTACGAAGGATTGTTTTGATAGGTATGCTCTAGAACTCTGTTAAATTCAAACTAGCCAAGTCATTCCAGAAATTGGGATAAGACTTTTGGACCACTTCTTTTTTCTCTATGGTTACCTTGTTCAAAAGCAGTGTTAGAGGGGCAAAAGCCATGGCCATTCTATGGTCATCATAGGTGAGCACATGTGCCTTCTGATCAAAATTGACAATCCCCTGCTCAATGGTCAAAGAATCTAAGGTCGTCTCTACTACCGCTCCTATTTTTTCCAATTCTGTTTTAATGGCATGAATTCGATCGGTCTCTTTGATCGTTAGCGTTTCCAATCCTGTAAAGTGAGCAGGAACATTTAAGCCAGCACAAATGACAGCCAATGTTTGTGCTAGATCGGGACAATCTGAAAAGTCATACTCAAATTGCTCCAAGTGAAATGCCTCTTTTGTCAATAATACACCTTTATCATTGAAGGAGGTTTTTACTCCAAATTGTTGCATAATATCTACCAATACAGCATCTCCTTGTACAGATTTGGCTTGTAGTCCATTCAGTTGCAAAGAAGCTTGCTCCGAAAAAGCAGCCAAGGCATAATAATAAGATGCCGCCGACCAATCTGCTTCTACGACAAAGGGCTTTGCAGTATAGTTTTGGGCGGGTACTTTGATAATATTTTTGTGCCACATGCTTATAATACCAAATTCTTCCAGCAAGCGAAGGGTCATTTGTATATAAGGGCGAGATATAATTTTTCCTTCCAAAATCACCTCCAATCCATGGGGCAATAGTGGGGCAATCAGTAACAATGCAGAGGTAAATTGGCTGCTAATATTGGCTCCTAAATGAATGCGTGATTTCCACGCCTCTGGATCATGCTCTTTCATTTGCAATGGAGGAAAACCCACTTTACCCACATACTGAATTTTCGCTCCCAATTCATTGAGTGCATCGGCCAGTGTACCAATAGGACGTTCACACATTCTTTTGGTGCCCATTAGCACATGATTGTCCCCTTTCCAAGCCAAATAAGCGGTCATAAAACGATAAGCAGTGCCTGCTTCTCCTGCATCCAAAATAGGTTCATGCAGCTTGCCTAGCATAGTTTGTAAGACCTGGGTATCCTTAGCATTAGAAAGATTGCCAATGTTTAGTTCTTCTTCTAAAATAGCCTGAATAATTAAAATTCTATTACTAATACTTTTCGAGCCATTGAGCGTAATTTCTCCTTGTATTACTTGATCGACTAAAGGCATAGTGTGTAGTGGGTTGATTCTGAAATAAGCATGAGTTAGTGTCATCAATCATGCTTGATAACAAACAGGTTATTCTTTTAAAAGTTTAGCTTTAAGAACAGCTAAGACAATTATTAGACAAAATAGCCGCTACAAAAAGACCTTTCAACGTTCTTTCTACTGAAGTTGTTTAAAAATGGAGTTGTGTTGATAATGAGTACTAATTTGGTTCTAATCAAGGCACTCGCAAAGCGATCTGCGTGGGTTGTACCTAAAAGGTACAAAAGTCCTAGCGCATTTGGTTCATAGCAGCGCTATGGAGCTAATTTTTAACGATGAGTAGAGCAAAATTAGATTTCATTAGCGACATTAGGCTAAATTTAAACAACTTCACTTGTGCTACTCTACATAGTTTTGATAAACTACACTTTCCAAACCAACGCGTGTAACGATTTCTTAATGCTTAAAAATAATTTTGGTATTGGGCAACCATGCTTTAATTTCTGCTTGGGCTTCTTCTGACAGTTGATTGCGCTCCAATCTCAATTTTTTTAGGTTTTTGAGATTTTGAATAGATGCTGGCAATGTTTTTAATTGGTTGTAACCCAAATTCAACGAAACTAAATTGGTCAATGAACCAATACTATCTGGCAAACTGGTTAATTCATTATAACGCAAATCCAACTCCTCTAGCGTCGAGAGTTGTCCAATTTCAGCAGGTAGTTGTTTTAATTGATTATCGCGCAAATTCCATATTTTCAACTGTGGCAAATCACACAATGCTACAGGAATACTCTTATGGCGACTTTCGTTCATTTCTAGACGCTCCAATTGTTTCAATTCACTCAACGCACTGGCATCTTTACTTACTTGCCAATATTTGTTAAAACCAATATGCAGTTCTTTGAGTTGTTTTAAGTTTTGGATACTGCTAGGCAGACGACGTACGCCCGTATTGGAAAGATATAATTGTTCCAAATTAAGGAGTTCTCCGAGCGTAGAAGGCAGATTTTGCAGGCGATTAACGCCTATTTTGAGTATTTTTAATTGTTGTAATGCTCCAATAGAAGCTGGCAAGTTGGTAAATTCATTGCGCTCTAGATTCAAGTATTCCAATTGAGTAAGTTGTCCCAAAGTAGGTGGAATGCTGTCAATTTGGTTGGCTCCCAAATCCAAACGTTCTAATGCTGTCAATTCCCACAAGGAAGCAGGAATGGTACTAAATTGGTTGAGGCTGGCATCCAATGAACGTATGGCACTCATATTGCCAATAGCAGTAGGAAATTGCTTAAGCTCAAGTGCGGCTACATCCAATTCTAGCAATTGAGGCAATTTAGTCAACCAAGAATCAATACTGGCAGGCTTGGCAACGGGGTTGTCCCCCAGGCGCAATTGTTGAAGCTGTTTCAAACTACCTATAGTCGCTGGAATAGTGGTTAGTTTATTACTACTAAGATCCAATTCAACCAACTTGTTCAACTGCTCTACGCTATTGGGAAAGTGCTGCAATTTCACTCGGCTTACATCCAAGCGTTGAAGCTGTGCACGCGTAAAAACACTGCTTGGCAAGGTATCTAGGCTTTCATTCTTGCTTAAAATCAACCATTCCAAATTCACCAAAGCATCCAAAGCTGGCAATTCAGTCAAATAATTTTTAGAAACATCTAAACGTCTCAAGGCTTTTAATTGGCCGACAGCATCAGGTAATACTTTCAACTTATTGCCTCTCAATTCCAAGACTTGGAGCTGCTGCAAATTGGCAATTCGATCAGGCACAGACTCCACCAAGGTATGATTCATCGTCAACCACTGCAACGGTTTCAAATGTACGATGGCCGAAGGAAAACTATACGCCCGTCGCAATACTTGTAACCGTAGAATTTCTTCAGGGTCTCTGGCTGCGCGATCTACCGAGTAACAAACCGACTCCTGTTCTAATTGTTCTAATGATAATAATTGAGCGTGAGCAGAATTTATCCAACCACTGCACATTAATAGACTTGCTAGTAAAACTTGAACACTTTTTTTCATAATTTCTTGCACTTGATGGATCAAAATTACCAAAAAAATACAACACTCGCGAAGGGCACTGACTTATTTGATACCCTGTACCCAATAAGAAGTCTATTGCTCCCTCTTTTTCTATTCTGATAGTGAATTATTACACGGATACCTAACAAAGCGTTTTATCGAACAAAATATTATCTTGTGGAAGGTGTTTAAAAAACAAGTTGTTGAATTTTTTGTTGAGCAGACTGCTTTTGAACACTGTCAAATTTTATTTGACCAATAAAAGTAAAAACATACACTTAATGGCTTAAATTATTAAAAATCAATGGATAACTTATTTGACGGCCATTTGATGATTTAGAAGTTGTTTACATTAGAGGCAGCAGTTTGCATTTCATGGTTACTTAGCTATTAAGAATCCAGCACGAAAAACGCCCTCAAAGCTCGACCCGAAACAACTGCCCAAAGTGGCCCAACAAATAAGCTACTCCATTATGAATTTCTATTTTTTGATAATCTGTTTTGAAGTCTAAATTGGTGATTTTCACCCAAGTTTGGCCGCCATCTGTCGTTTTCCAGACTACACTTCCTGTTCCTACCAAGAAGCCCGTATTGGCATCCAAAAAAGCAATATCTCTCAACAACTTATTGGGATTGGCAAATAGACTGTTTCCTGCACGACAATTGCGCCAAGATTGGCCGCCATCGGTGGTTTTGTATACCGAACCATACTCCCCAACCACATAGCCTATCTCATTGGTTGGAAAACTGACCCCTCTAAAAAAATCGCCTTGTATCGTACTCACTTCCCAAGTTTGGCCTTGATTGGTAGAACGCAATACCAAGCCATAGCCCACTGCATGAATAGTTCCGTTGGGGGTTTGTATAATTTCTCTTAATTCGTGATTGAAGGTATCCTTGAGTACAAAACTGCCTGTGCTGGCTGTATATTGGTGTACAAAACCCCGTCCAAAGTTTTCGCCCCCTACCAAGAGCATATCGCCATTGCCCATAACCACCTTGCTGTGCCAAGGCCACCAACCGCTACTGACACGCTTGGCATTAAAGCCATTGGGCGCATTCAAATCCAATTGATACAACTGTTGTCCTGTTTCGCCAATAAAAAGAGTCTGGTCTATATGGTTCAAACTATAAATACCTCGATCAAAACTGTCTAGCAACGTCCAAGTGGTGCCTGCATCTGAGGTTTGAAAAACCAATCCTTTGGTAAAAATATTCCCTGCACTGATAAAGCCTTGTTGGTTGTTCACAAAGTGAACATCTGTAAGGCTCAAATCTGTTGGAAATTGCTCCGCAACAATTGGAGTCGCCAATTCTTCTTGTCTACAGCTTACAAAGGCAGATAAAATCAAAAAATAGTATACAATTTGTTTGCTCATTATCGCACGCCATGTTTATCCAACAAATAAACCAAAGCAGCCATTGCCCCACCTCCTAGCAGTAACTCTCGACGATGCACATTTTCAAAAACATCTCTTTTGGAGTGGTGGTAATCAAAGTAGCGTTGACTATCGGGGCGATAACCAAACAGAACGGTTCCTTGATCTTTGAGCCGTGAAATATCGGCTGCAGAACCACCTGCTTGGATGTCCCAAACACCCAACGAGGCAAAAATGGTTCTCCATTGTTTGACCTGATTGTAGCTTTCTTTAGCAATATCGCTGGCGGCATCCATTCTAAAACCAACAGGTACATGCCCGCCTGCATCAGACTCTACCGCAGCAATGTGTTTTTCGCCTTTAATGCGTGCTTGCTTGGCATATTCCGTTGCTCCAAACAAGCCATTTTCTTCATTGGCAAACAAAACACAACGTATGGTATGCTTGGGGCGAATGCCCAAACGCTTAAACAAGTGCAATACTTCCATAGCTTGTACACAACCTGCACCATCATCATGTGCGCCTTCTCCCAAATCCCAAGAGTCTAAGTGTCCCCCTACTAAGATAATTTCATCAGGTTTTTCGCTTCCGCGAATTTCGCCCACAACCGTATGTGCAATTCGCTTGCCCATATGCTGGCAAGAGAGTTGAATATTGACCGATATGTTTTTTTCTTTCTTGATTAGAGCACTCAATAAATCAGCATCATTCAAACCTATTCCCACAGCAGGTATTGGGGTTTGATCCTTGAAGGACGTAACACCTGAATGTGGTACATTATCTTGTTTTACGGTCATGGAACGGACGATAGTTCCTATAGCCCCCAATTCGGCCGCTTTGCGTGGGCCAGCACTTCGCTGATTAACCGCAGCGCCATAAGCATAAAAAGTATTGAGTCTTGTTACGTCCATAGGACGATTATAGAATACAATTTTTCCCTTGATTTTTGCAGCGCCTAGTGCTTCCAGTTCTTCAAAATTTTTAACCTCTACCACTTCACCTGTAATTCCCAAAGCATCTGTTCCACCAGAAAAGCCCAGTGCCGTAACCGCCAAATCTACCGTTCCCAATTGCTTAGAATTTACAATTCGCGCTTTTTCTACACGACCTCTACGCCAGTAGGGTACTTCTACAGGCTGTGTCCAAACCTTATCACAACCAATTGTATCCAACATGTGGCTAGTATAAGATACAGCAGCAGCATATTCAGGAGATCCACCTATACGGCCTCCAATATTCTTGCACAAATAATGCAGCCACTCATAGGCTGGACTTTCGGTGAGAATATTCTTGTACATTCCTTGAATGTATTCAATTTCAGCATCTTCATCTAGTGTTTGAGCTTCTAGCATTTGTCCAGCCAAAAAGCAGCAACACACAAAAAAGTAGTTGTATAAACGCATGGTAATAATAGTATCTAATAGTTCAAAACTTCATGATATTTTATCTTTTGCTATAAGCAAGCCATGAAGTATTAATGATTAAGATGCTAAAATTAAGAAAATAGCTGGACGTTTGTGCAATCTTGGTGGGGCTTGTCGTTTCCAATCCAATATTGTTTTGGTTCTAATGTATGCTTCAGGTGCCGTTAGCTCTACTGCAATACAAAGTTTGGTTTGTGCATTAAACGCCGAAAGCATATCAGAGACTAGGCCATCATTTCTATAAGGGGTTTCTATAAAAACCTGTGTTTGTCTTAGCTTTCTAGATTGGCGTTCTACGTCTTGTAGTGCTTTTTTTCGTGCTGGATTCTTAATAGGTAAGTAACCATGAAATGCAAATTGCTGCCCATTGAGGCCAGAAGCCATCAAAGCCAACAAAATAGAGGAAGGCCCGATTAGTGGTACAACGGTCATACCTTTTTTGTGAGCGAGTGCGACCAAGTCTGCTCCAGGATCTGCTATCCCTGGACAACCTGCTTCAGATAAAATACCTATATCTTGGTTGTTTTCCAAAGCTGGTTTTAGGAAACCTTCTAATTCATAAGAATTGGTTCTTTTGTTTAATTCAAAAAATGTCATTTCTGAAAATGGAATGGGTGTTTTGGCTTGTTTGATAAACTGCCTTGCCGTTTTTCCACGTTCTACTACAAATATTTTTAGCCGACGTACAACGGCTAATGTCTGTTCAGGCAATGGGGTCAGTACGCCCTCTACTAAGGGTGTTGGAATCAAGTATATAGTTCCTGCCATGATAATATAGTCTATTTAGAAATTACAGCTCCAATACATAAATAAGTAAAATATAGAGTCGTTAAAATTACTCCAAAATACTCACTGTGTTTAATAGACATTATCACGACTAAATTCGTAGCGAAAAAAGCATCTTTTTCCCTCACTCATCGTTAAAAATTGATTCCATAGCACTGCTATGAACTAAATTTTTGCCTTGATTGATGAAAAAACCTTACTTTTTGTCTCTGT
>JBGCDW010000292.1:0-10896 GCA_045105775.1 Aureispira sp. | reverse complement strand
TACAGAGACAAAAAGTAAGGTTTTTTCATCAATCAAGGCAAAAATTTAGTTCATAGCAGTGCTATGGAATCAATTTTTAACGATGAGTGAGGGAAAAAGATGCTTTTTTCGCTACGAATTTAGTCGTGATAATGTCTAATGAATAGTGGCTTTAATTGTCTTCTATTTGTTGCCTTTATTCTGTACGAATGTATTCTAAGGATAGAGTTCGCATAATCCACCTAAATTCTTACCTTTGTGTATCTTTATTTAGACAAAATAAAAACTAATGAAAAGTATCTGTGTTCTAATTTGTTGTTTATTGCTGATAGTTAAGCCTTTAACTGCCCAATCTACGCTCACTATTCAAGGAATAGTGAAAAACGAAAAGGAACAACCTATTGAAGATGTTTTTGTTTTATTGATGCCTGATAATGAGATTGCTTATACCAATAATAAAGGAATTTTTACCTTTGGTCAATTATCTGCTCAGTCTTATCAACTCACTATTAATGCAGTTGGTTATCAAACGCAAGAACTGACTATTAATTTACAAAAAAGTGTATCAAATTTAACTATTACGCTTCAAAAATTAGAAATCAACTTTGGTAAAGAAGTATTAGTAGAAGAAGATGAATATCATCTGAATCCAGCTATTAGTGGGGTCACTTTATTGAGTTCCAAGACTATTCAGGTAATTGATTTAGAAAAAGTATTAGGCAATGTAGCTGCCAACAATGCCCGAGAACTCTACAAAACCATTCCTGGACTCAATATTTGGGAGAACGATAATTCAGGAATTCAGCTCAATATTGGTGGGCGTGGCCTCAACCCCAATCGTACATCTAACTTTAATACTCGCCAAAATGGTTATGACATTAGTGCAGATGCCTTAGGTTATCCAGAAACGTATTATACCCCTCCTGCCCAAGCTGTTAAGAATATTCAGGTGTTGCGAGGAGCCGCTTCTTTGCAATTTGGAACCCAGTTTGGGGGAATGCTCAATTTTGTACTCAAAGAAGGATCCGAAGACCGCCAACTGGAATGGGTGAGTGAACAGACCTATGGAAGCTTCAATTTTTTTAATTCGTTTAATAGTCTAGGAGGCAGTACCAAGGATAATAAGTTGAATTACTATGCTTTTTATCAATACAAACGCGGTGATGGTTGGCGGCCTAATGCCAATTTTGAAGTACACAATGGTTATGCACAATTGCAGTACCGCCCACACAAAAAATGGAACATCAAAGCAGAGCAAACCATCATGCAGTATCTCGCCCACCAACCTGGAGGGTTAACCGATCTAGAGTTTGAGCAAGATGCACGACAATCCAATCGTTTTCGCAATTGGTTTCGTGTCAATTGGAACTTGAGTGCCTTAACCATTGATTACAAAATCAATCCACTGACACAATTTAATTTACGCCTATTTGGATTATTTGCAGGCCGTCAGTCACTAGGTAATTTACAAGCGATTAATAGGCCAGATTATGGCGGGCCACGCGATTTGATTCAAGGCAAATATGCCAATGTGGGCAGTGAATTGCGTTTTTTGCATCGTTATCAAATAGGCAAACGCCTTTCGGCATTGATAACAGGCATAAGAGTATACCGTGGCCAAACGACACAACAACAGGGGTTGTCAAACGATGGATTGACAGGCACTTGGGATGATTTTACCTTAACGGAACCTAGTAATGGCATTTTACGCTCTGATTATCAATTTCCCAGTTGGAATTTGGCAGCTTTTGCAGAGCATCTGTTTTCTATCAGTGAGCATTTTAGTATTACTCCTGGAGTACGTTTGGAGTACATTCAGACACAAGCCGAAGGCTATTATCAAGATTTACTAGTAGTGCCCACGCGTACAGGAGTTGATACCTTGTACAATCGGGCTGTGCCTGAGGCTAGATTTCAAGGGCGCGCTGTATTTTTGGCGGGGGTAGGTGCGAGTTACAAATGGAACCCCAACACCGAGTTGTATGCTAATTTTTCGCAGAATTATCGTGGGATTAATTTTAATGATATGCGTATATCCAATCCCAATCAAGAAGTAGATCCCAACCTTCAAGATGAGTATGGCTACAATGCCGATATAGGATTTAAGTTTAGTCACAAAGGATGTTTTAACCTCAATGCTACTATTTTCTATTTGGCGTATAACCGCAGAATTGGCAATATACAGGGAGAGCGTCCCAATGCAGATAATCCATTGCTAAAAGAACTATATACCTTACGGACTAATGTGGGGAATGCGCGCGTATTTGGAACAGAAATATTTGCAGAAGCAGATGCTATTAAACTCTTGAAACCCCAATCACCTTTTAGCCTAACGGCTTTTGTGAATTTGTCTTGGTTGGATGGGCGTTATTTGCAAACCGCAAACAGTTTTGCAGCAGGCAAGCAATTAGAATTTGTTGCGCCTTTTATTATTCGTACAGGCTTGTCTTTTTCTTATCAAAAAATCAAATTGGCCTACCAATACGCTTATACTGCACAGCATTATACCGATGCGACTAATGCCGAATGGGTGCCCAATGCGGTGGTGGGAGTGATACCAAGTTATGGTGTTATGGATTTATCTGCTAGTTATCAATGGAAATGGTTTACGCTGCAAGGCGGGATCAATAACTTGGCGGATGCAAGGTATTTTACACGTAGAGCAACAAGTTATCCAGGGCCAGGAATCCTACCTGCCGATGGGCGTAGCTTCTATGTGTCTTTGCGTTGGGCAATAGGGGTACAATAGGCATAAAAAAGAGGCTGGGTACAAGTGATGACTTATACCAACAGCCTCTAAGATGCTTATTCTATATTTAGAACATTACTTTGCTTTTTTAGCAGCCAACGCTGCCAAATCCACTACAAATGCTCCTTTTACATTGTATTTTTCTTTAAGGCTCTTAGAGTAACTAGCAGCCTCTTCGCGTGTAGGCATAGGGCCTAAGATGACTTTGTAGTAAGGTTTGCCATTGAGTTCATCTACAAATACCGTGGCTCCCTTAAACCATTTCTTTTGTAAGACAGCTAATTGCTGAACAACAGACTGATAATCTGAATAACCTGCTACTTGTACCCCAAACCCTTCAGCATCTAATTTGAGCACTTGCATTTTGTACAAACCACCTGGTTTCATGTCTTTGGCTTCTACAACCAATCCTGTTTTTTTAGGAGGATCTGTTTTTGCAGTGGCAACTTTGCTCGTAGTTTTAGGAGTGGCGACTTTGGCAGGAGCCGCTTTGACTGCTGCAGTTGTAGCTACCGCTTTGGCAGGAGCCGCATTTTGGTTTTTATCTACATGCAATTCTACAGGAGCTACTTGAGTTTTTATCAAGTCAATTTGTTGAGCAGCTCTTCTAGATAATTCAATGACACGTCCTTTGATAAATGGTCCACGATCAATGATCGTTACCGTTACGGATTTTTTGTTGGCAGGATTATACACTCTTACTTTTGTACCAAATGGCAATGATTTGTGAGCGGCTGTTAGTTTGGTTTTGTCATAAGTTTGACCACTTCTAGTTTTACGGCCATGGTAACTATCATCATAATAACTAGCCAATCCTTTTTCATCAGGTTCTGCATCTGCAAAGGCCAAGGTAGTGCTCAATAGTAAAAGAGCGAATGTTTGAATGAGTAATTTCATACAGCAATTTTTAAATTGAAGTTGTTGGAAGATGGGTATGGTAACGTAACTCCAGCAGTCTTTAAACAACTTTAAGAATATAATAATAAAATACAGTATCTTTAAATCCCTAAAATTCTTGCTTGATCTTATTTTAAGAATGGTGTAGGGTAAAGTAGGAATAGGCCATCAATAAGCCTGTAGGACAATATAAGGAAGTTGTAGCATAAAAGCCCAACCAATGTCCGTCTTTCTTTAATGGCTGGGATTATGCTTCTAGTTTCGACCATGAAAATCCTGTGGAAAAACTTATTTATCAACAAAGTACAAAAATACAAACGACTTCATTGCCATGTATCAATTATTATTGCCCCTTTGTTTCTTCCTTGTGACTGCATTTGGTGCTTTTTGCCAAAATTTGAGTTTGGTTACCCCTCTACCTTCAACGTTAGATGAAAATTCTGGTTTGATTGTAACCCCTCAAGGCCGTTTGTGGCTACACAATGATAGTGGGGATTCGGCCAAATTATACGAAATAGATACTTTTGGGGTGGTGCAACAAACGGTTTTGGTGAGCGGGGTACAGGCCGTCGATTGGGAAGACATTACCCACGATGCACAAGGGCGGGTGTATGTCGGTGATTTTGGTAATAATGCTAACAATCGTCAAGACTTGGTGGTGTATCGTTTACCTTCCTTAGATAGCTTAACTACTCCCACCACGACAGCAGAAGCCATTCGTTTTTATTATCCAGAACAAACGGCCTACCCCCCAGCAAGTGCTGCACTCAAATATGATGCAGAGGCAGTGATTCACTACAATGATTCCCTGTATATTTTTACCAAAGATAGAACGAATCCACACTTAGGCTATACTTGGCTTTATCGAATTCCTGCCGATACGGGTTATCACGCTGCACAACTCTTGGATAGCTTCAATACCCAACAGATTAATGTTATTTTTGAGGTAACCGCAGCCGCGTTATCTCCCGGTGGACAACGATTGGCCTTGTTGGGAGCTACCCGTTTATGGTTGTTTAGTAATTTTAGTAATGGGCGTTTTTTTGATGGTAATGTACAGGTAATCAATTATAATATTAGCCAAAAAGAAGCGGTAGATTTTGTCACTAATAATGTGCTATATATTGGGAATGAATCCAGTATTTTGGGAGCAGCGCAGTTAAATGCCTTGGATATATCGACCCTTCTGAGTCAATCTAGCCCTGAAATTAGCCCCCAACAAATAACGATAGCCCCCAATCCTACACAAGGTCAAGTACGGGTGCAATTAGAATTGACAAGGCCCCAAAAAGTACGCCTAGAACTTTACGACCAAACAGGAAAACGCGTACAAAAGTGGTTGCAAAAACAGGTAGATGCAGGACAACAAAGCTGGGAATTTTCTGTGGCAGAGCTTCCTGTAGGAGTCTATTATGTCAATGCTTGGTTGGGCAAAGAACGGCAATTAAAACGGTTGGTTATACAGTAAATTTTTAAGGCAAAGGAGGCACAAATAAATTTCCCTTGATTTGCATTTGCAAATGCTGACGCGCAATGACAGCGTTCCAATTCCAGTAATCTTTGGGCGGCAAATAAGCGTGCTCTGTTTTAGAGTATTGCCCCTCTACCGTAGTCATGCAAAACATAGAATCTGTGGCTGCCGCCTTGACCCCATCATCGGTAGCTCTAGCCCCTGCATAAAAATCATTGCCCGGCCAAGAGACATGATCCCAAGCCACCAAGCTAAACAAAAAACAATCCGAGAAGTCCAAGCCCTCCTCATTAAACGTATTAGGCGTAGACAATTGTGATTGGCCTGCATTGCCTTGAAGCAAAGGACGAGTTAGAAAGGTTAAATGATGAATGGTTTGTTGGGCATTCTCACATTCTCCATAAGGATCATAATACACCCCCTTAATGGCTGGAAAAGCAGTACTGTAATGCTGCAAAAATCGTATCAGCACTTGTTCCAAGGCAGCCCCCAATTGTCCCTGAAATATGCCTGCAAATTGCCCACAGCCCAGCCCTGGAATCGTAATCAAACCTTGCTTTTGTTGAGCTTCAGCCACGGCATTCGCGTAAGCAAAAACGGGCCATAATCGACGCGCATACAATTGATAATAACCCTCTTTGTGGAGACTGTTGTTGTTTACGCAGTCTGCCCAATCACTAGGCTGCCATTGGAGTTTTCCACTGCGTAGCAATGCCCCAGCCGTATACAGGAGCATCCCCTCAAAAGGAACTTCATGCACCAAAGGGTTATGATGTCTGCCATTGTCATAAATAACCACAGGCACCGCCACACTTATATCTCCTAAAATCCCCAATTCTTCTAGTGTCCAGTCCGAACCATCTCCTATGACTTCACTTTCTGCAAAAATTCTAGGGCGTTTGGTGGCACACAACGCTTGCAAAAAATCTTCAGTAGTCCATTGGCTGCTGTCTTGGTGTTGGCGTTGTTGCTGCAAAAAACGTCCTGCTTGGATAGAGCCTTGTTGTATTTGTTGCCAATACCGTGCAGCTCTTTGCAAACTTTGGGGATGCAATAAAACTTTATAATCTTCTAATTGGATAGACGTATAATCAGACATAATATGAATTATTCTTAGTCAAATTCTCCTTCAAATTCAGGAATATCATCCACCTTCTTCTTCTTCTTGGCTTTTTTCTTCTTCTTTTCCTTTTTAGCTTTTTCCTCTTTGGCTGCTTTTTCTTCAGGTGTTTCTTCGGGCAAGAAAACACGATCGTAGCCCAAGAATTGAGGGGTTTGTACCGACATAACCTGCAACGGTTGTCCACCAGTAGTAACTACGCCATGAGGGGTATTGGGTGGGATAATAATCTGATCCCCTTTTCGGATATCCAGATACTCTCCTGCTAGAAACATTTTTCCACGTCCAGCCAGTACTGTAACGACTTCGGTATGGTACTCGTGTAGGTGTCTGCGAACAGATTTCTTGATAGAAATCATAAATACAGTGGTATTTTCATCGTCGTGTAGTGTTACCGCTTTAATATTTGCGTAGGCTTCGATAGGAGCCAATTCGGCAGTCGATTGTGTTAATATTTGGGCTTGTAGGGACAAGCAGAAGGTCGTGAATAATAGTACAACAAGTAGGCGCATAATTAGTGTGTAAATTTGTTTAGGGTTGTGATATTTTTATTATTATAACAACAAAAATAGCCATTGTTTCTCATAATGTTGTGGAACAATACAACTCGATTAAAAAGAGGATTTTATATTCAAAAAATAGTACCTTGGCTATTGAGGCAGTAAATTTAGCAAAAAATAATTCGATTTTTAGCAGATGCAGTTAACAACACTTGATTGGGGCATTATCATTGGCTTTTTAGCCCTTATTTTATTAATTGGAAGTGCTTATACGCGGCAAGCTTCCAAAAATTTAGAAAGTTTTTTCTTGGGTGGTCGAGACTTGCCTTGGTTATTGGCGGGTGTTTCTATGGTGGCCACCACTTTTGCGGCTGATACCCCTTTGGCTGTGACAGAAATTGTACTCAAAGATGGTATTGCAGGCAATTGGCTCTGGTGGAATTTTCTAGCAGGAGGAATGCTGACCACTTTCTTTTTTGCACGGCTTTGGCAACGTTCTGGGGTGCTGACAGAAGTAGAACTAATAGAATTGCGCTATGCGGGCAAACCTGCCCAATGGTTGCGCGGGTTTAAGGCGGTGTATTTGGGCGTGTTTATGAATGTGCTGATTTTGGCTTGGGTCAATGTTGCTTTGCAATCTTTACTAGTGGTCTTTTTTGATTTGTCTGAGGCAGATGCTTTGTGGTATACGGGTGGAGCGATGTTGTTGGCGGCTTCTTACGCCTCGTTGGCAGGCTTAAAAGGGGTGGCCGTGACGGATGCGTTACAGTTTGTTGTCGCTATGGTAGGTTGTGTGGCTCTGGGTTATTTTGTTATCAGTTCGCCCGATGTAGGCGGTATAGCTGGCCTCAAAAACCAATTATTGACACAAAACCCAAGTATGCTCAATTTTATGCCTTCTTTTGATGTGGATAATGCAGGAACAACATTGGGGCTATCTGTTGTTGGTTTCTTGGCTTTTGCTGGCTTTCAGTGGTGGGCTTGTTGGTATCCTGGGGCCGAACCTGGTGGTGGCGGCTATGTCGCTCAACGTATGATGAGTACACGAAGTGATAAGGATGCTATTTATGCGACGTTATTTTTTCAAATCGCCCATTATTGTATTCGCCCTTGGGCTTGGATTGTTGTGGCTTTGGCTGTGTTTGTATTGTATCCTGATTTGGCGGCAGGAGATGAGCGTTTGGGCTATGTCTATGCTATGCGCGATTATTTGCCTTCAGGCTGGCGGGGTTTGTTATTGGTAGCCTTTTTGGCAGCGTATATGAGTACTATTTCTACCCAACTCAACTGGGGTGCAGGTTATTTGGTCAATGATGTGTACAAGCGTTTTGTTAAACCTGATGCAAGCGATCAGCTATTGATTCGTGTTTCGCGACTCAGTACCTTGTTGTTGATGTTATTGGGTTTAATTTTAAGCAGCTATATCAACTCTATTTCGGATACTTGGACATTTATTTTGCAAGCAGGGGCAGGCTTGGGCTTGGTGCTTATTTTGCGCTGGTATTGGTGGCGGATAAATGTTTGGAGTGAGGTGTCGGCTACTATTGCACCTTTTGTAGCCACGGCAGGCTTTTGGATGTACCAATCAACAACCAAGACAGAAATAGAGACCCCTACCATTCTCATTCTCACGACTATTTTTACTACTATTGTTTGGCTTATCGTCACTTTTGTTACCAAACCAGAGCCTACGGCTACGCTCACTACTTTCTGGGAGCGGGTACACGGGCATCATGATTATAAAAACCAAAGTGTGGTGTTCAGGCAGCAAGGTATATACTTGCTAGGCTGTTGGATTTCGGCTTTGTTTATGACATATAGCTTGTTGTTTATGACAGGTAAGTTTATCTTACAAGAGTATGGGACGGGCTTTGTATTGTTCTTGATAGCAGGGGGCAGTTGGGTGTTTTTGCAGCACTTTATGGAACAGGCTGGCTTGTTGAGAGGGTATGCTGATCAAGCAGGGGAGGAGTTGCTGGATGAGTGATGGTCGCTTCGCGTACTTTGATTGATCTGATTTTGTGATGTTTTTTGTTGGCGTGCTAATCAGGGTAATCACAAAATCACACTAATCAAGGTATATATTTACTGTATGGTGTCATTTTGCTCAACTTTCTGCTATTGGCTTTGTTTTTCAATCATTATCTTTGTGTATTCTTAGCGAATGTATTGCTAGGAGTTATTATTACTATTAGAAATAGATTGACCAAAATATGGGAAAGAAAGGTGTTTTGCTGGTTAATTTGGGTACGCCTGATGAACCAACACGCGGAGCGGTATACCGTTATTTAAAGCAATTTTTGTTGGATCCGAGAGTAATTGATATTGGTGCAGTACCTAGAAATATCCTGGTGCGTGGTATTATTGCACCGTTTCGTTCGGGCTCTGCCTCTAAATTGTATAAGGAATTGTGGACGGAGGAAGGCTCGCCATTAAAAGTATATGGCTACGAACTTGAAAAAATGTTGCAGGAGTCGATGGGAGAGGAGTATCAGGTAGCATTGGCGATGCGTTACCAAAGTCCTTCTATTCAGGATGGGTTGGATGCCTTGTTGGATGCAGGCGTGTCCGAGTTGATTATTGTTCCCTTGTTTCCACATTACGCTTCGGCTTCTACTGGTTCAGTTTATGAAGAGGTGATGCGTGTATTGATTAAAGAACAGGCAATTCCCAAATTGCGGTTTGTAAATTCTTATTACGATCATCCTGATTTTATTGCTTCATTTATGGAGCGTGCCAAGGAACACAATGTAGCCGATTATGACCATGTGCTGTTCAGTTATCACGGCTTGCCCGTGCGGCAATTGGCCAAATCAGATCGCTCAAAGAGCCATTGTCAAAAAATACCCAATTGTTGTCAGGTACTCAATGATAATAACCAACATTGTTACAGTGCTCAATGCCATGCTACAACACGTGCGTTGGTAGCCGAATTGGGGTTGAAGGAAGGGCAATACACGACTTGCTTTCAATCGCGTTTGGGCAGCGATCCTTGGGTACAACCTTATACTTCTGATGTTTTGGAAGCGCGTGCAGAGGCTGGCAATAAAAAACTACTGGTTTTCTGCCCTGCTTTTGTAGCTGATTGTTTGGAAACGACTATTGAGGTTTCTGTTGAGTATCAAGAAGAGTTTGAAGAAATGGGGGGAGAGCATGTAGAATTGGTAGAAAGTTTAAACGCTCATCCGCGTTGGATAGAAGGTTTGAAAAATATTATTCTAGAGGGGTAAGAGCTGTTTTGTTATTTTTTAACCAAAAAGTTAAGCTCAATAAGATATAAGTCCCTTTTATTTAAAAAAAAGCTTATTTTTTAAAATTCCGAAAAGCAGAATCTATTGATATATAGATTCTGCTTTTGTCTGTTTATGATAGTTTTTATTTTGAAAATAAACTTTTATCGAAATTTTATGTTAAATAATTAGAAGGTAAAACCTTTTTATCAGAATTTTATTTTGTGTTAAGGTTTGTTAAATTGATTTTATGGCTTTACATTTGCAATCTCAACAGAGGAATGCTGTTCTGATTTTGTGACAAGAATAGCCAACAACAAGACACCAAAAACAATTATTTATAAAGACTATAGAAGAGGAATCGAGATGAGAAACTTATTTTTACTAATTATTTTAATCGCAGGAATTTTAGGAACAACACAAGCGCAGACTAATAAAACATTAGTTAAGTCTGTAGCTTTGACCGCAGCCCAAGAAGTGGTAGTGGAATTGCCAGGTGTAATAGAGCGTAGTACGTGGGACAATAATTTTATTCGTGTGACCACTTACTTGACCGTAGAGAACATGAATGAGAATATCGTAAAGCAGTTGGTATTAGTTGGTCGTTATAACTTGAGTGCTGATTTGCAAGAAGGAACAGGTACATTGGTAATTTCCATGCCTAAGATCAACAATGAAGTGCGTGTAAAAGGTACTGCGTTAGTAGAGCGTTTGCGCTTTGAAATTCAAGCACCAGCAGGGTATCCTTTGGTGGTAAAAGAAATTGTTCTGGAAGAAACTGCTAATGCAGGTGAAACTCCAGCACTCTAGTAAGTAGTCGGTCAAAATTACTCCAAACAAAAAATGGTTATTTTTCTCCAGCTCATCGTTAAAAATACTCGTCTTAGCCCGCTAAGACTCCGTTTTTCGCCTTGATCTGAATAAAAATACTCCATTTTTTTAGTTAACAT
>JBGCDW010000291.1:0-4945 GCA_045105775.1 Aureispira sp. | reverse complement strand
ATGTTAACTAAAAAAATGGAATATTTTCATTCAGGTCAAGGCGAAAAACGGAGTCTTAGCGGGCTAAGGCGAGTATTTTCAACGATGAGCTGGAGGAAAATAGCCGTTTTTTGGTAGTAGTAATTTTGAACGGCTACTTATCAGCAAAATAATAATAAAATAGGCTATGAAGCTTTGGCAAAAAGAAGGAGCAATTAACAAAGAAATTGAACGTTTTACGGTAGGCAAAGACAGAGAATTGGATGTCTTATTGGCACAACATGACATTACCGGGACGTTAGCTCATATTACGATGTTGCAGAGTATTGATTTGCTTACCGCAGAGGAACTCAACACCTTGCGTACCGAATTGCGTAAACTACATGGTGAAGTGTTAGAGGGCAATTTTGAAATTCATGATGGCGTAGAGGATGTGCATTCTCAAGTAGAATTGATCTTGACGGAGCGTTTGGGGGCTATGGGCAAAAAAATTCACAGTGGTCGTTCTAGAAATGACCAAGTTTTGGTGGATTTGAAATTGTTTACCCGTACCGAATTGCGTGGAGTAGTGGAGTTGGTGCAACCTTTATTCAAGCAATTGATTGCATTGAGCAATGAGCACCAGGCCGTGAAATTACCTGGCTATACGCATTATCAAGTGGCCATGCCCTCTTCCTTTGGGTTGTGGTTTGGAGCTTATGCCGAAAGTTTGGTTGATGATATGCACGCTTTATTGGCTGCTTTCAAAATTACCAATAAAAACCCATTGGGTTCGGCGGCTGGTTATGGTTCTTCCTTTCCACTCAATCGTACGATGACTACAGAGTTGTTGGGGTTTGATGATCTGAATTATAATGTTGTATATGCCCAAATGGGACGTGGCAAAACAGAAAAAGCAGTGGCACAAGCTTTGAGTACCGTGGCAACTACCTTGAGCAAGTTGGCACAGGATGTTTGTCTATACAATAGCCAAAACTTTAATTTTGTCAAGTTTCCCGATCACTTAACAACAGGTTCTAGCATTATGCCACACAAAAAAAATCCTGATGTATTTGAATTGATTCGCGCCAAGTGTAATAAAATTATTGCATTGCCTATTGAAATTGCAATGATTACAACTAATCTGGCATCGGGGTATCATAGAGATTTGCAGATCATCAAGGAGAGTTTTCTACCTGTTTTTGAGGAGTTGCAGAGTATTTTAAATATTACTACTTACATGCTAGAGAACATTATCATCAATACCAAAGCAGTAGAAGAGGAGAAGTACAAGTACATTTTTAGTGTAGATGTGGTGAATAATATGGTGCTAGAAGGAACAACTTTTAGGGATGCCTACAAGCAAGTAGGATTGGATATTGAAAGTGGTGTTTTTGAACCTATTATGGATGTACCACATACCCACGAGGGAAGTATGGGCAATTTGTGCAATGACAAAATTGAAGGGCTGATGGCAGAGGTATATGGACAGTTTTCATTTAAAAAAATGGATGCAGCTTTAGAAAGTCTATTGAGAGGATAAGAAAAACTACCGATAACAATTAAGGAATAGCTTTGTAGAGTTGCAAAATTTGGTGACTTTATAAAGCTATTTTTTTAAGTGTAATTTTTAGAAACTATTGATTACAATTAAGATTATTTTACTAGTTTTAGAATGTCTCCCTTCCCAAATCTTCCCTTCTATAATCAGAATTATTATTATTACATTGTATTTATATCAATTAATTAAATTTTAAATAATGAAAGAAATATTATTTTTAGTGTTGTTTGCAGGTTTTTTAGTGGCTTGTGGTGGTGGTGAGCAACCACAGGATACCGTTCCATCAACAGAAGTAAAGGAAGCAATGGATGCTGTTGAGCAAGAAGTAACAGAGGAAGTAAGCAAGGAAGTAGAGGAGTTAAAAAAAGAAGGCGAGGAGTTGGATAAAGATTTACAAGAATTAGATAATTTATAAAAGAGCAAGATTTATGAAACTTACAAAGTATATCATTATAATGATGTTGGTTGCTGCTGTGGGAACAACCAAAGCGCAAGAAGGAAAGGCAAAAGGCAAGAACAAAGAAGCGCGCCAAGAAATGAAAGCCCAAAAACAGGACTTCAAAGCTGCAAAAGGGGAGCTGAAAGAACAAAAAAAAGAACTCAAGGAGACTAAAAAAGAACTAAAAGAAGGAAGAGATGCCATCTTGGGAGAGCACAAAGCAGTGATGAAAGATATGTCAAAAGAGGAGCGTAAGGCTTATCTAGAGGAGCATCCAGCACTCAAAGCAGAACTCAAAGAGTACAAAGCTGAAGTGAAGGAAGAACGCCAAGAACTCAAGGTTAAACGCCAAGAATTCAAAAATGAAAAAGCGAATTTGATAGAGGATAAAATTGTGTTGCAAAAAGAAAAGATTGTTGCTTATGACAATCGCAGCATCAAGGGGGCCGATAAAATCCAAAAAACAAAAGAGCGTTTAACTGCACAAAAAGAAGCAGGAGAAATTACCGTAGAGCAATATGACGAAAAAATGGCTAAAGTGGCAGAGGTAGAGGCCAAGCTCAAAAAGTATGGAGAACACATTGAAAAAGTCAAAGCTAATCTCCAAAAAAATGAAGATAAATTGATGAAACTAGATGCTCCAAAGGAACAGTAAATATTAAAAACGAAGGCTTGTAGAAGGGAAAGTAAGACGGAACTTCTACAAGCCCTCTAATTCCTCTAATGACAGCCCCATGATGCTGGCAATAATCGCCCAATCTATCCCTTCACCTTTCAGGGCTTTGGCAATATTAAATTTATCCTTTTTGGCTTTTTCTTGTGCGGCTTCCAATTCTTGTTGGATCAACTCAATTTTTGCTTTGGCTTCAGCATCTCTCTTTTCGATCAATTCAGCAGCTTCTGCTTGAATACGCTTGGCCAATTCAAAACTTGGAACATACTTAATACTTTGTTGAAGCTCCTGCATGAGTCCCAATTGTTGAAAGGAAACATAGTTTTGAGTCGATATAATGTAATGATCGACTACAGGAGTATTGACAATGCGCCCTACTTGAATGAGTCGATCAATAATATCGTTATCTTTTTCAGAAGGTGAGAGTACCCCTCCTGGATAATTTCTGCACAGAATAATTTGGCTCGCTTGTTTTTGTAATGCCAACCCAAAGACCTCCATTGGTTCTACACTGTGGTCATCTATTTTAGTCCAATTGGCCGATTCTATAAATAGAATGGTGTTATTATCATCAAAACCAATAATCCAAAAATAATCTTGCTCTTGCTGTGGGAGTTCTTGTAGGGTAGTGATTTGCTCTTCTCGGAGCAAAATCTCCTGCATAATACCATATAAATCGTTCATAGTATATAGTTTTAGCACTTCATGGATTTTTATCTTATTGGCAGCATGATAGAGATATACGAAGTGGCGTAGTAGTAACTTCCTACAAAATAGTTAAAAAAGCAACTTGTTTGTAAATATGTGAGGATGATTTTTTCTTATTGATTAAAAATAGTAATTAAATTGTTTTTTTGAAATAAATTTCGAGAGAATGTGAATGGGCTTAGATTTTTGCACCGTAGAAGAGCAGAGCAAACCTTAGAGTTGTTTTAATGCCTCTATAGACAAGCCTGTAATTTCTGCTATGAGTATTAGAGCAATTCCTTTTTCTTTCATTTTTTTGGCAGTGCTGTTTTTTTCTTGTTGGAGTTGCCGTTCTGCCTTTTCAGCTCGTTTTTTTTCGTGTTTCAACTCTTGCTCAATATTTTCAATAATTTCTTTGTACTCTGCATCCCTTTTTTCTAAAACTGCGGCTGCTTCTTCGCGGATTCTTTTGGCTGCTTCAAAACTAGGCACATACTTCAGACTTTTTTTGAGCACCTTCATCAAGTCAATATCTTTGAACGATAAATAGTCTTTAGTGGAAATGATCTGGTGATCCAAGATAGGCGTATTGACAATGAGTCCTACCTGAATAAGACGATCCGTAATATCTTTATCTGCTTCTGACGGCACCAACTTCCCATTTGGATAATTGTGATACAAAATGAGATGTGCCGCTCTTTTTTGAAGTGCCAAGCTAAATACCTCCATGGGTTCTATGACCGTAGAAGCCAAATCACCTGAATAAATAAGCTCAATAAAAAGAATATTGTATTTGTCAGACAAACCTACTACCCAGAAATGTTCTTGAGCTTCTGTTTCCGAAAAATTAAGTTGTGTATGAATGTATTTTTCACGCAAGAGCATGTTCTGCATGACCCCATATAAGTCCTCTGTGTTGAGTAATTTAATCTTTTCTGGTGGAGATAGTGGGGTGTTCATATAGTTGATATAGTTGGTGAATAAAGGATTAAAAGTAATTAAAACTAATTTGATTCAACCTTGTTTATAAAAATAAATTACTAAGATAAGCAAACTAGTTCCTAATAAAAATACACAAATATATTCTAAATGTTTTGCGCTGCTTGCTTGTTGTGTAATTAACTTATAGTCAGTGTTTTATAGAAGGCTGTTCTTTTGTTTTGAGAACTTAAAGATTCCGTTTCGTTCAAACTCGCTTTTTTCAATACAAAAAGCTACCTTTGCAGCATCTTAAACTATAGAGAGATATTTAGTTTACTGACTATGGGGGATAGCGTATCCAATACGTCAGATTGCTTTGCGAATGTTAATGAGCTCATATTATTCATTTTAGTTGACAAACATATTGTTCAAACCACTTTGTCGATATGAAAAAAGTAACAAGTACGCGAAGTATTTTTTAGATAACTATGAAGTTGTTTAAAAATGGAATAGCTTTCATTAGCGACATTAGGCTATTCTTAAACAATTTCTATTCAAATAAAATTAAGTAGGTGGTCAAAATAAATGTTAATTAAAAAAATGGAATATTTTTATTCAGATCAAGGCGAAAAACGGAGTCTTAGCGGGCTAAGACGAGTATTTTCAACGATGAGCTGGAAGAAAATAACCGTTTTTTGTTAGTAGT
>JBGCDW010000290.1:0-10718 GCA_045105775.1 Aureispira sp. | reverse complement strand
GCAGATGTGATCCCCAATGCACAACATTTTGTTATTCCTGATGCAGGGCACTCCGCAGCTATAGAAATGCCTCAGAAGGTCAATGCCGCAATGGAGCAATTTTATGCTGCTATTAATCTTCTTTAATTATAGAGTAGTTTGTTTCAAAACATATTATCAACGCTGATACACCTTTTACTAAGATAAGTGTATCAGCGTTGCAAGCCTTATCGTATCAAAACCAAAGGTTTCGTAACCGTCGTTTTGGTTGTTTTTAAGCTTATATAATAACTGCCATTCGGCAAATCCTGCAAGTGCAATTCTGTTTGCCTGAGATCGGTAATAGCTGTACTTTGTACAACTTGCCCCAAAGGCGTATACACGATCAACTCCAAGGGTGCACCATCTTGCAATTGATGCCCGACAACTACCAGTCCTTGAGATGGGTTGGGATACACCTCAAAATGTGCAGTGGTGTGCAAATCTACTTGACTCAAAGGAATTTGCTGTGCCATAGCCACGGCCAAGAAGGCATTCACACGGCCATAGCCCAACTCTGCCGACCAAGTGCCATAAGGGTTATTGGTCGTGTAGGCATAGCCGCCTACTTTTTCGGCAGTCGTATCAATAATCGCGCGGGCCCTTTCGGCTGTCAAGTTGCTATCTACAGATAAGATCAAGGCCATCACCCCAGCCGCATTGGGGCAAGCAGCTGATGTTCCGTTAAATGTCAAGGCATTATCACCAGAATTATACCCATTATTACCCACCGCATCTGTGGTCGCTACTTTTACCCCTGGTGCACCCAACTCTAGGTTCACCCCCCAATTGCCTTCCCATGATTCGCCATCACAAGAACCACTCACCTTGCGTTCGTCACACATAGACGTAGCATTCACCGCAATAGCAGCAGGCTCACGGCTCGGCCAAATTGGAGGATCTGGCCCATCATTACCAGAACTAAAAAACAACAAACTCCCCTTGCCATTTCTACCATTCGCATACGCCTGTACAACAGCCATATTCACAGTAGAAGTATCGCCTGGACCAGGCAATAAGGGGATAAAATTATCCACCAAGCCCCAAGAATTGCTCAAAATATCGGCCTTGCCCGATTGCCATGCCCAGGTAATGCCATCGGCCATCCAAGCAGCCGTAGAATAAGCCGTCACGCCAATCGTAGGAATATTTTGATACACAAATAGCTTCACAGGCACAATCTTACAATCGTAAGCCACCCCTGCTGTTCCAATGTTGTTGTCGCCTTTAGCAGCAATAATTCCTGCACAGCAAGTCCCATGTCCATCGCTATTATAGGTAAAGGTGGGGTAGCCCTTGCTCCCATCTCCATTGGCCGAATAACCAGGCAAAAGATTAGGCATCAAATCGGGGTGCAAGGTATCTACCCCCGAATCCATCACGGCAATCTTAATAAAAGGTGCGCCTGTCGTAATCGCCCAAGCATCGTCCACGTCCATGTCTGCATCCACGGTTCCACTGTATTGAATAGTAGCTCCTGTGTTATTAATCGCCCATTGGCGGGCATACAAAGGGTCGTTGGTCGCGACTATGGGATTGAGCAAATAATTGGGCTCGGCATAGACAAATTGTTTGGATTGGTGCATTTTTATGGCCAAATCAACCACACTTATCCCACTGTGCTTGTCCAAATGCAGTTCGTACAAATGGTGCATACGATGGGGCACAATGGCTGTGGCTTGGTAGTCAGCGGCCAATGCTTCCAATAAATAATAATCGGAAGCGTCCTTGAGCTGCACCAATACTTGATTAAGGATGCCTTGACATTGCTCTTTGTAGTTCTTAAAATACTCGCCCACATATTCTATAGCTGCTTCTTGCTCCAAATTTTCTTTCAATTGGTAATAGGCGGCTGCATTGGGGCTGCTGGTTATGGCAATGCTGACATCGGGGTATTGTAAGGCTCCCCATGCTTTGAGCTGTGGGTATTGCGCTAAGATTTGATCTTTTTGATTCGCAGTCGTGTGGTTTGCAAATTGAATGATGAGTTTTTCTAGGTCTAGGTGGGTTTGGTAGCTTTGTTGGTATTGGGCTTGGAGGGTTGGAGGGATTATGCTTAAGAGAAGGAGGATTAGGTGGTGCTTCATTGGGTTGTTTTTTTGGAGTTGGTGAATTTTGGTTTTATTATGTAATAGGTAGTTATATCGTTAACTACTTCATTAGAGACAAGAACATATTTTGATTTTTCTTTTATTTTTTCAAAATAATAAGATTGAGTAAGATGTTCGTATGTTTTTGTATTTATTTCCAGTTTTTTAAAAAAATCCTCGGATGTAACTTTAGCATTTAAGAAGTTAAGATTTTTAACGGACTTTATTTTTATGTGTGTAACTTTAGCAGCTCTTAAATCTGCTCCTATAAAATTTACTCCTGTTAAATTAGCTCCTGCTAAATTAGCTCCTGTTAAATTAGCATCAGATAAATTGGCTCCTGTTAAATCTGCGCCCATTAAATCTGCTTCTGTTAAATTTACTCCTGTCAAATCTGCTCTCATCAAATTTGTATCAAATAAATCTGCTCCTTTTAATTTGGCTCCTTTTAATTTGGCTTCTGTCAAATTGGCTTCCGTTAAATTGGCTTCCGTTAAATTAGCTTCCATTAAATACGCTCTTGATAGGTTTGCTTCCATTAAATTCACTTTAGTAAAGTTTGTTCCCATTAAATATCCTTTGGTTAGGTCTGCCCCTACTAAACTTGCACCTGTTAAATCTGCTCCTGTTAAATTTGTCTTTACTAAACTTGCACCTGTTAAATCTGCTCCTGTTAAATTTGAGCAGTAAAAATTTGAATTTCTCAAATAAGAGCTAAATAAACGTGCTTTTGATAAATCTGCATTAGTCAAATCTGCGCCTACTAAATATGATCCTGCCAAGTCTGCATTTTGTAAATTTGCTTCTATTAAATTGGCATTAGATAAATTACTATTTGAGATTTTCGCGCCACATAAATTAGCTTTTTTCAAATTAGATTTTTTAAAATTAGATGATTTTAAGTTTATATTTTTCAAATATGCTCCTTGCAATTGTTTTTCTGATAAATCTGACGACTCAAAGTCTGATCTGATATAAATACTGTCCAGTATTTTAAAATTTAATGCTTTATTGACTATGAAACTTATAAGTTCACCTCTACCTATACCATATCTGTTACCATTTTCTATAGTGGTATTTTGTATTAATAAAGTAATAGAATCAATAAATCTAGAAGGTAAATTCTGCTGATTCTCTCCTAACGCTTGGTTTATCTCTTCAGATAAATTAATAATCCTATTTCTCAAAGTTGGGGGATAATTAGAATTCCACTGTGAAATATTAGTTTTGGTATTATTGTCTTCAATGAGCGTTTTTTCATTTTCATCTAATTTATAATTTCCTATTTCTGGCTGTGTATTACTTACCATCTTATCAGCGAAAGTTGATAAATCTTGCTCTGGCTGGTCAATTAATTTCTTCAATTCTTCTTGAACTTCATCTTCATTATTTAAAGAATTACTTTCTAACTTAAGAATAAAATCATTCATTGATAGACTTATCAAACGCTCTTGATTAGAATCATAACCTGATGCTAAACTTTTTAAAAAGCATTTTTTTGCTTCTTCATATTTTTCCAGAAAAAATAAGCAATATCCTTGAAGGTAGTAATTCCAATATAAAACACTCTTGTTATTAATTTGATCTAAATTACAATCTCTTAAAGATCTAAGAGCTTCATCATATTGTTTTTTTTCTATTAATACTCTAGACCAAGTTAAACAAAACACACTCTTTGTCTCATATTCTGATAGATTCTTTAAATCTACTTTATTCGTTAATGGAACTTTGACCAATAGATTGGGAAAGTCTAGCTGCAAGATGTTATCCAATAAAAAATGAATTTCTATGTAGAGTTGCTTTTTTACTTTTTTACCATTAATAACTGCACCTTTAAAATCACAATACTGGCGTACCTGAGGCAATGTATCAAGTTTAATATCAGTTTTTGGTTCTATAAATCTATCTAACTGTTTGGCTTTAAGTAGTTGCCCATCAAAAGCACTTGACAAACGTAGTGCAAAATCATCCCCTCCTTCTATTTTTTGCTCATAAAAATCAGCAATGTAAATTAAATATGCTGCTTCTTGTGTGTTTCTGCACTTATTAGGGTTTGATTTAGATAGTGGCTTCCACCAAAAAAAAGAAATTACAGCAAAGCCAAGCAGACCAACAATTCCTACTCCCTTTGCCCTCTGTTTACCGCTTTCAGAAAAAACTTCAACCGTCCTGTATTTGGGAACTTTGCCCAGTTGGGGGTCATTTTCTTCAACTTTTTTAGTAATCCATCCAAATGCCACTGGAATAGACAAAATAGCAACAATTAAAAAAGGACTGGCAACAATAGTATAAGCCAAATTATTGGTTATCCCATATAGAGCACCAGAAACTACCCCCACTACAGCTAGTATACCACCCAATTTTTTTTGAGTGCTATCAAACCACTTTGCAACGTATAATAGTTGTTTCACTTCCTTGAATTAATGGATTTATTTATACTTGTAGAATCTTCTAACCGTTTCCTGTTCTACTATCCATAGAAAGATAGATGATTTTCATTATAAAAACAAAATCATCTATCTAATTCAAACAATTCTATTGGAGTTGATGGGTTGAGATGTCGCTCCGCTGGAGCTGTAAAGATGCCGCTCCGCTGGAGCTGTAAAGATGTCGCTCCTACAGTGCTGTAAAGATGTCGCTCTGACGGAGCATCTTCCCTTAATCCACCTGCAACAAACTAGCAAACTGGCGCAAGGTAACCAAGCCCTGATCTACATGCCAAGGCTGCAAAGTTATCAAAGAGATACTGCGAACTTTGGTCATAATTTCATACTCTCCCACACTGTGGTCTAAGTAGATCAAGGCAGCTCGTTCGTAGCGTCGATCCTCAGGGCTTAAGCCCTGTACATGCAGGATGACATCATATTGGCCCAAGTCGGGCACAGCCTTGTATTGCAACAACAATTCTTCCTCTGTAAATTGTATGCCCTCAATACGTGCTCTAAAAAAGCCTTGGCCTTGGCGATACAATTGTGCTTGCCACCCCTTGATAACAGGAAACGCCTCATACAATGCACTTGCATCTGGAATCCCTGCTTTTTGGCCATCGCAACTGATGATAAGCAAATAATCCCCATCCTCGGTCAAGGTGAGTTCTGGAATTTAGTAGGGGCTATAGGCTTCTATTTCCATACATAATTTTTGGTAGGGCGTGTGGTCGCTAAAATCGCTGTGCAAGAATTCTTCTAAGGTTGTTTTGTAATTGGCCAACCAAATCCAAAAATCAATAGGATCCATATCGTTCAATCAACATTTTACTCTACTTCTGCTTGAATAGATTGCCACAGTGCATCTTTTAGCTCGGTTAATCCCATCTGGGCAGCAGCCGAAATAAACAACACAGGAACCTCTTTGGGCAATTCCTCTTGCAATAATTCTTTTAATTCGTCGTCTAATAAATCGGCTTTGGAAATGGCCAAAATATGTGGTTTATCCAACAATTCTTCATTATAAAGTTGCAACTCTCTCACCAAAATTCGATACTCCTTGGCTATGTCGTCACTATCGGCAGGCACCATATACAACAACGTAGCATTGCGCTCGATATGCCTCAAAAAACGATGGCCAAGCCCTTTGCCCTTGTGGGCATCTTCAATAATCCCTGGAATATCTGCCATGACAAAGGAAAATCCATTTCTGTACGCCACCATACCTAAGTTGGGCACCAAGGTTGTAAATGGGTAATTGGCAATTTTGGGTTTGGCGGCAGACAGTACAGATAATAAGGTAGATTTTCCTGCATTGGGAAAACCAACCAAGCCTACATCTGCCAGTACTTTGAGCTCAAAAATTTTCCATTCCTTGCGTCCTTCTCCTGCTGGTGAGGTGTAGGTCGGAATTTGATTGGTGGGCGACTTGTAATGCCAGTTCCCTTTGCCGCCATGACCACCAGACGTTACTATTACCATTTGCCCATCTTCTGTGATTTCGTGTTCGACCTCCCCTGTTTCTCCATCCTTGATAATAGTACCCAAAGGCACCTCTAAAATGATGTCTTTGCCCTCTGCTCCCGAAGAACGACTGCCTCCACCAGGATTGCCGTTGGTTGCAATCACATGCTTTTTGTATTTTAAGTGTAGCAATGTCCACATTTGACTACTTCCCCTTGCAATGATATGTCCGCCTCTACCACCATCTCCCCCATCAGGGCCGCCCTTGCTGGTCAGTTTATCTCTAAAAAAATGCGCTGATCCAGAGCCACCTGCTCCTGAACGGCAGCAAATTTTTACGTAGTCAATAAAATTGGAAGTGATGGCCATAACAATGCAATAGTTTTGGAAAGAAAAGATAGATAATACATTACCTGATTCGGCAAGGGGTGCAAAGATACAGTTTATCCATTACAATGCAATTATTGTTGGGTGCAATTATTTTATGAGGTACGATGTTTATCTCTACTAAAAATACACGATGGCTTGGGTGCTGTGTTCTAAGACTTTATTTTGTTTGTCTAGCTTTATTTTTGTCAACCAATTGCCTTGTTTATCATAGGTATATTGATAATTAAACGCATCTTTTTCATTCAGTTGACCACGCTCCAAAAATGCCCAATCCTTGATACAATTCCCTTGTTCGTCGTAAGCAAATTGGCGTTTATAGCTGGGAATATTACTGCCCGAATAAATGGCTTGTTCTGATTCTAAACCCTGTTTATTATAAGAAATCACTTTCTTGAGCTGCACCACATCTTGTTCGTCATACACCTGCAATTCTACCAATTGGTTTTGAGCATTAAACTTCTGTTTGTTCTTGGTTTCACTAGTAGAGCCTTCAAAATAACTATGACTGAGGATCATGTTGCCCTTGTCATCATACTGGTAAGTAGTGGCTTTGATGGTCATGCCATTAGAATGTTCGGCACTGTGTTCGAGTTGGTTCTGTTTATTATAACGATAATACAAATTTCGTACAACAGGCCCTGTTACAATCTTGCATTCTCTTAGTTGTCCTTGTGGATTGTAGATATATTCCCAAGCATCCAGCAATTGTTTTTTCTCATCATAACTTGTCCAAGTAGCTTTGTTGCCCTGTTGGTTGTAGCTTACTTCTACGCCACCTTTTAGTTTGTTTTTATCCAGCTGCCCGTCTGCTCCAGCAGCATACACCCAAACCGTACGCTCTTTGACCGCTCCTTTTAGGTTCTTTTTGGCCCAGTCATTTTTTGGAACAGGTTCCTTAGAGCTAACGGCTGAAAGGCTATCGGTAACGGTGTTGTGATGGTTTGAAGTTGTTTCTTCTTCTGTATTGCACGCTATTAAAAAACCAAATGCTATTAGAATTAGTAGTTGTTTCATGGTGGTGTTTTTGTGTAAAAGTCCTAGATAATCAAGAATTTTGCAACAAAAGGATGAACTAAAGGTTCATAGTTTTTAGAGCTAAATCTATTTTAGATTTTAGAATAAATAAGAGTTTGTTTGCCAATTCATATACCTCTGTACTTCCAATCGTAATTTGGGCATTATTCTTTTGGAAGTTGGCAGCAGCATTCTGAGCAGCTGTTTCTATGAAAATAGGATGTTTTTTAGAATCAAAGCCCCCCCATAAGCTGTGATAATTGTGCCTTCCAAGCTTTGCATTGGTCTTGGTTTTTAAAATCTATCAACTGGGCTTGTTTGTGATAATAGAGCCAAACCTCAAAACAGGGATTGCTTTCTGCAGCAAACCATTGTTGCTCCCCTACTTGTTTACAAAACTCTTGAATAGCCGCTATTTGTGGCTGTCTGCTGTCTAATTTATCAGGATCTGTATCAAACACTAACCAAATTTCATCATTTTTTTGATACTCGTATTTAGGAGCTTGGTTCTCTGCTCCTAACATGCAGGATTTAGCAATTTGTAAAAGTCCACTAGGAGAATTATCCTCTTCTGCGGTCAATGGATATATTTCTACATTTACCCTAGAATCCATTTCTCTAAAGTACTGAAAATATTGTCGCTCTCGTTTTACTCCTTCACAAAAAATATAAAAACTCTTGGCTTGTCCTGCTCTACTTGGCTCTCTTGTAAATGCTCTATTCCTGCTCAACAACATAATCTTCCCAGTTTAGTGCCTTCAAATCTCCCAAGAATGGGATGGAACCATAACGTCCACTCAAATAACCCTTTTGTATATCAATGGTTTTGTGTTCTTTAAAATCGCTCAAATTGTACAAATCAGTAGCCCCTTCTTGATCTTTTTCCGCAAACCAAATTTCATCTTGACGAAAGATGCTCTGGTCTAGTAAATTGGACTCGTGGGTTGTGAAAATGAGTTGTCCCTTGGTATTGGGGTTGTCTCCAAATTTTCGGATGAGTTCTTTGATGAGTAAGGGATGAAGGCTTCTTTCTATTTCGTCTATGATGTAAGTACTATTCTTATTAATCATATCAAAAAACAAAGGTATAAAATCGACCAATCTTCTAGTTCCGTCCGATTCCTCTCCAAATTCAAAGGTTACTTGGTCCTTCGTAGAACTAAAGTGAACGGTTTCTAATTCCTTAACTACAATTTCTCCATTATCATTGACCACACAAGTATGATTGGTGTCCATTTGTAAGACTCTATCAGAATCCGCTAATAAATCTTCTTTGACTTCTTCTATGAAATCTAAATCATCTTTGCCAAAAAAATCTTCCAAACTAGTCTTTTTTATTTCTATCTTAGAAATACCAGTCTTGAAAGATTCCATCATTTCATTGGTATATTCTCTAAGTAAAGGTTTTCTTTCAAGATGCAAAAGGAAAGCACCTATTTTAGAATTTGGAGATACAATATACAGTCTATCATCAAACCACTTCATAACCAACTTCATATTCTCAAACAACTCCGACTCTCTAGCAGCCAACCACTTCAACACAGATTCATCTGGTTTGGCAAACTCTTCTAACAAAATTTCCTTAAGTAATTTTCCTTTGTCATCATTTTCAATAGCATCTGATAAGGTAATGGACGTTTTCCTTGCGTCATTGGTATGGCGTTCAAACACCAATTCATCTGCGGTTTTACCTAGTCCAGATAAGTATAGTTCTTCAGTAGCAATAATGCCTTTTTTTAGTTCCACACCATAATAGAATGCTTTACCTTCGGTAATAAACTCCACTGCCAATAGTTGACTAGCAGGCCTATCCTCTTGTTTGGGGTATAATTTAAAAGCAGAATCTCTTAGGATGGTAGGTATTTTACCTTCTACCACTAATTCTTTTAATCCTTGTACTGCCTTCACTAAATTGGATTTACCAGCCCCATTGGCACCATAAAGGGCAGCCATTTTGAGGGCTTTTACACCCAATTGTTCGTAACAATGGTGCTTTAGTGTAGTGAGTCTAGTATAAGGAAACAGGTTGAATTCTTTCTCCTTGCCAAAAGAAAAGAGGTTTTTTGCTGTAAATCTGAGTAACATAACTTTCGTTTGCGTGATTTTTTCACAAGTTACATTTTTAATGCTATTTATTCAAGTTTTTGAATACCCCAAAACAGCATGTGCTCAAACCGTCTTCTCCACAGCACCAAACTTCAAGTGATAATTCACCAAGCCATCAACCGGATTCTTAACAATCGTACCGACGTTGATACCAAGTGCCTTGGCTTCTTGGCGTAAAATTTCTCTAAAATAATGGGCTATAGAGCCTATAAAATTGGTTTCTACGGTTTTGTAAGCATCAAAACACAGAACATGCGTTTTCATAAATTTACGCATCCCCTCTCGTACCATCTCAATAATAAAAGGATCATCTTTGTGTCTGGAAGCAAACTTCGTAAAAGAAGCAATATAGACATTGGGGTTAGGTTTTAGATAGATGTTGGTAAGAACGGTTGTTTTATTTAGTTGATATTGATTGAAAAAATCTTCTTGGATGTGTGGGGGCAATTGTTTGTATAAGAATTTGCTCAACAGTATTTTGCCGTAATAACTTCCACTGCCTTCATCTCCAAGTATGTAAGAAAGTGCAGGTACTTCTTCCCTTATATGCTTTCCATCGTAATAACAAGAATTAGAGCCTGTGCCCAAGATACAAGCAATCGCGGGCTTGCCCGTGTAAGTGGCATAAGCACAGGCTGCCAAATCGTGCCCCACATGAATCTCTGCATTGGTAAATACAACTTGCAGCCCCTCTTTAATCACCAGACGCAACTCATCTGTAGAACAGCCCGCACCATAAAAATAAACTTGCTGTATGGCTGCTGCATGGTCACAGAGTTGATGATGTTTTTGTATATTTTGAGCAATGAATGCTGGATTGTGAAAAAAAGGATTAAATCCAATCGTGGAAATTTTAGGCCATGGAGTACCTTCTTTTATCAACACCCAATCACTCTTAGTGGAACCACTTTCTATTATTGTAACCATAAAATTATTATTTAAAACACTGCTTGAAGTATTTTTACGATTTAAATACAAGAACTTAACCAATATTTAAAGCCTCAAAAGCAAAGTTAACAAAATTAAGTTTTACAATAATGGTGTTCTAGCCAAAAATATATTGTCACCTTAAAAGACATTATCACGACTAAATTCGTAGCGAAAAAAGCATCTTTTTCCCTCACTCATCGTTAAAAATTATTTTATGAACTCGCTCCGCTCGGTTGATTCCATAGCACTGCTATGAACTAAATGCGCTAGGACTTTTGTA
>JBGCDW010000289.1:0-12690 GCA_045105775.1 Aureispira sp. | reverse complement strand
GGAGCTATAAAGATGTCGCTCCTCTGGAGCTGTAAAGGTGTCGCTCCTCTGGAGGTAGGTGTTAGCGATTATTTATTAACAAAACAAAAAAGCGACCATCCCAAAAGGATAGCCGCCATATTCTATTTCTTTATTGTCAATATATATTATGCGGTCAATCTAACTATCTATAGCACCAATAAGGTATTTGAGGTCTTCTACAGAGCTTATCACTTGGCCTGTAGTCGCTAGTTCAACATTCCACTTCTTTTTATTGAATTGTTTATCAAAATCCATAAAAGCGTTGTTTTTCACTACAGCCGCTTGGCCATTGGGTAAGATGGCTAAAAGCATATTTTTTTCGGCTGGATTGTAAGAAAACTTATCCAGATTTCCATCGTAATAACGTACTACAGAGCGATAATCATTGGTAACCAAAAAGTATTGTACATTTTTGCTGCCTGTTTTTTCAAAAGCTTTTTGAGCCAATAAATCAAACTTAGGAGCCATTACACAACGTCTACGATTGTCTCTTTTCCAAATATCCCAATTGTAGATACCAAAGTTATTTACCTGAAAACTACGTACCAAATCGCCTTGGGCTTCCAGTCCTGTACGCAAAGCTGCTTGTTGTTCTTTGGCTTGCTCGTATGCGGCTCTGTTTTTCTTGTTAAAATTAGCTAGAGCTTTGTCATAGTCTTTATCACTCAATACAGGGCGTACCGTTGTGCTGAATTTTTTGTTAGGGCCACTGAATAGCATTTCGTAATAACCATTGTCCAAAGGCTTGATGTCTACCCCATCCCATTGGCTCTCAAATACCCATTCGTTTTGTTCTGGGTCTTTGCCTTGGCCTGTATATTCCCAAATTACATTCTTAAATGTTTTGAGTTCTGGCTGACGTTTGTAATCTACTTGTAAATCAAAAACAAAGTTATTGGTTTGATTATTTTTTACAAATTTAGGCTTGCCTTCTAGTGTTTGTTTTAGGGCTGCATCCAATTTTTTGAGCGTAACTTGTTTGTAGGTATTGGGTTGGGCGGGTTTGCTGCCTTTGTCTTTCCAACGGCAATCTTTGGCCCCCAATTGATAAAAATTATAGTCGTTGCCAGCCACTTGCGAATTCATATCCACCTGAACAGGTTTGTTGGCTGTCATAAAAATTTCCTCGCCGTTTTGGTTGCCTTTTATTTCGAACATACCAGCAGTTTGCATGTACGCCCCTGTTTCTGGATCGTGCATAGGAATTCCACTAGCAATAATATCCTCGGCAGCATGAAATTCGCGGTATTTGATGGTAACCTCTCCCTTGATAGGATTTCCTGCTTGGTCTACAAAGGCATTGGCTGGAATGGCAATTCTACTGCCTGTTGGGGTTACAATTAGCTTTCCTTGTGCTGCATTGATTGTATAATCGTGGTAAGGAACATCTACGCCTGCAATTGGAGGAGCTACTGCCAAGATATTGCCCAGAGCAGAAGTGATCGCTTGATTTTCTGTACTGGTAAAGGCTTGAGCTGTACCTATGGTAGTGGGATTATCCGTAGAAATATTGGTTTCGTTTTTTTGTACCTTCGTCGTGTTTTCTTGTACACTAGAGGTGTATGATTCTTCTGTATCGGTGGTGGTAGATGGGGTATTGTTGCAAGCTCCTAAAAACAAGCTAAAGGATACCAAAGCTGTCAAGAAAAGATTGGGATTTGTTTTAATAGTCATAGTATTTTCAATTTGAAAAGCGATGTTTACGTGAAAGCAATTGAATAAAGTTCTAAGTATTTTCTAAAAGCGCTGGTACCTTTGGCGCTCATTCCCATAAGGAGTAGATGACAAAAGGTTACAAACTGGTGGCTAATTTTTATAAAAAAAATTAATCTTGTCCTCCTTTACAAAAGAAAGCCACGCTTATGCTGCTCAAACAACAAAAATTTGATGCTTTTTGAGTAGTTTGTGCTAATTCTTGCACTATAAAATAATAACTTTTGAAAACTGCTATATTAATCTTAATAGCCTTGAGTTTGGGTTGGACTGCCTGCTTGCCAGTGGATTCAACCAATTCAGCTAATAATATTACGCTAGAACAATTTAATTCCACCACCAATAGTGATAACTTGGGCTATAGAGATACGGTTTATATTCCTATTTATTCGTCGATATACAGCAAAACCAAGGATGTACTCTTTAACCTAACGGCGACTTTGAGTATTAGGAATACAAGCTTGTACGATACTTTGTATTTGGATGGCATTGATTATTACGATACAGAAGGAGAATTGGTGCGTGCTTACTTAAAAGAGCAACAAACATTGGCCTTACATCCATTGCAGTCGATTGAGTATGTCATTGAGGAAAAAGACATTGTTGGTGGTACAAGTGCTGATTTTATCATAGAGTGGGCAGCTGTATCCAATCAAGTTAAACCTATTTTTCAAGGGGTAATGATTTCGACCAATGGGCAACAAGGTATTTCGTTTGTGACAGACGGCCATTCCATTAGTAGGCGTTAATCCAGCATTTTCAACTATTTATTTAAATTTCCCAAGCACCGTACATTTAATTGATTATCAACATAAAAGTGTTTTTTATTCTTATTTTGGCTATCAATTAGCGGTCTTTTTTTGTGATCGTGTAAGTAAAATTGGCTCGCTTTTTAATAATACATAAAATAAGCTTCTGAATGGGGCGTTATATGGTGGAAGTTATTAAGAAATTGCTCCTTATTAACCCGCTTTCATTTTTAAACAACTTCATAGCCTTAAAATTATTGGACAAAATAATAGTCAGTCCTTAACAGAATTTTTATATTACGGGCTGTTAAGTATATACACAAGAGATATAGAAGTGTTTGAGCACCAAATTGCCTCTTAAGTAGTCTCTAAACCGAGCCTTAGGCAAGCTCACAAACACTCGTGAAACGATCTGACTTATGAGGTACAGTGTATCGAATAATCAGTGCGCTAAAAGTGGTCTTATTATACAAAGATTGTCTTTTGCACCTACTTAACATTATATCCTAATCATTTTTGGACCATCCAACTAACAACACTATGATTTTCAATCCTTTGTTTCTATTTCAAGATGACATTCCAGTTGATTCTACAGCCCTAGAAGGCACTACAGAAAGTTTTTCACTTATTGGAGTAGTGGCTCAAGGTGGTGCAATCGGGATAACAATTGCTATCATCCTGTTATTTTTGTCAGCACTCGCTATTTATATTCTTATTGAGCGGTATTTGACCATCAAACGCGCAGGAGAAGTAGACGATAACTTTATGGACTCTATTCGCGGCTATGTACAAAGTGGTGATATTAAAGCAGCCATCAATTTGTGCAATACTGCCGATACGCCTGTAGCACGTCTAGTAAGCAAAGGTTTACAAAGAATTGGTAAGCCACTAGAAGACATTAATACAGCTGTACAAAATGTAGGTAATTTGGAGATTTACAAATTGGAAAAACGTCTTTCTCTTTTGGCAACGATTTCGGGTGCTGCCCCTATGATTGGGTTCTTGGGAACGGTAACAGGTATGATCTTGTCGTTTATGAACATGGCTGATGGCGATGTAAGCCCTTCTTCTTTGGCAGGTGGTATTTATCAAGCCTTGATTACGACAGCATTTGGTCTAGTAGTAGGTATTATTGCGTTTATTGGTTACAATACGTTAATTGCTCAAATGGATCGTGTTGTATTTAAAATGGAAGCGGCAACCGTAGAGTTTTTAGATTTGTTGCAAGAACCTGCTTAGTATCAATCAACTAGTATTGTCTTCACCTAAAGGCTGTTATTTTTTGTTTTTTCGTAAGAACAAATCATGTCTTTATTAATTGACCCTTATTATGGGATTAAAAAAGCGCAATAAATTCAATGCAGAATTTAACATGTCGTCTTTGACCGATATTATTTTCCTGCTGCTCATCTTTTTTATGTTAACCTCTAGCTTGACGAGTCCAAATACACAACAGTTGGATCGTCCTAAGTCTAATAGCACCACACCTTCTCCTCAGAATGTAGCCTTGTCTATTACCCCTGATGGAAAATATTTTGTAGATGCGGATGAGGTACCTCGTGCTCAATTGGAACAAAAACTATTGGAAGCGATTAATAAAGAGCGTCAAAAGAACCGAGAAAACGATATAGATACAGAAGTAACCGTAGTACTCAATGTAGAAATGACAGAAACTACAGGCACTATTGTAGAGTACATGAAAATGAGCAATAAATTGGGTGTACGCCTGATTTTGGCAACAGAAGCCAATACCTAAAAACAAGTAGTCATGGGATTAAAAAAAACAAGTAAGCCTTCAGCAGAATTTAATATGTCGTCTTTGACCGACATTATTTTCTTGTTGCTCATATTTTTTATGCTAACCTCTAGTATGGTGAGTCCTACAGCCATCAACTTAAAACTACCCAACTCTAGTAAGGATACCAAGAACAATAAAAAAGTAACGGGGCCTATTAAGTTGGATATTAATAAAAGAAAGGAGTATACTATTAATGGTCGTCGCTTGGGGGAAGATGCCGTTCGTGCCAAGATGGTGAGTATTGTCAAAAACGATCGTAGAAAACCCGAGGATATTGTAGTGATTCTTTCGATACACGAAAAAGTAGATGCTCAAACTTTGGTTACCAATGTAGATTTGCTCAATGATTTGGGCGTAAAGATGATTTTGGCGACTCAACTAAAGTAAATTGCTGCTGTTTATAAAAAAAGACAAAAAACTGAAAAAACAGTACTAAAAAAGTTAATTAAAAATTTGCAAGGCATCTAGAAAAATCCCACATTTGTAATAATGAAACAAACAAACAACATATCTACTATTGGACACATTCAAGCACATGCTGTAATGGCATGGTGGTGGCCTACTTCCCTTCGATGGCGAGAGTAGCAAACCTTACTATATATGTACTAAAGATATGATTATTAATATATAGAACTTGCACATCTCTCGCAGATGTGCAAGTTCTTTTTTTGTCCTATATCCACACATTTTCCTTAATCAATTAATTATGAGTACCATCAAACTGAATACAGTGTGTCGAACGCGATTAGCCGATTTACACACGCCTGTAAGTGTTTATTTGCAATTGCGCGACAAAATTGCACACAGTATTCTACTAGAAAGTTCAGATTACCAGTCTAAAGAAAACAGTTATTCCTTTATTTGTGCAGAGCCTATTGCGGAGGTATTGCTCCAAAATCGTCGATTGGAGTGTCACTTCCCCAACAAAGCATCGGACTATGTGGATATTCCGCCCAAAAGCAATGTTTCCAATCTGTTACAAAATTTTTGTAATCATTTTGAATTTGAAGGATCAGAGGAATACCAGCGTTTTAATGGCTTGTTTGGACATACGAACTTTGATGCCATACAGCATTTTGAAACCTTGGAATTGGATGCCGACAAACGCCAGCATGATTTGCCAGATTTGCGCTATGCCATTTATCGTTATGTGATTATTATCAACCACTACAGCAGCCAAATGTATCTCTTAGAGAATTTGGTAGAAGGGGAAAGTAGTCAATTGGAACGCATAGAACAATACTTGCAAAAAGGGGCATTGACTACGTATTCCTTTGATTTGGCAGGGGAACAAAGTAGCAATTTGAGTGATGAGGAATTTAGAACATTGGTAAGTCAAGGAAAAAAACACTGTGCTATTGGGGATGTTTTTCAAATCGTATTTTCACGCCAATTTCAACAGCCTTTTCAGGGCGATGATTTTAATGTGTATCGCGCATTGCGTTCTATCAACCCTTCTCCTTATTTGTTTTACTTTGATTATGGCACGTACAAAATCATGGGTTCTTCTCCCGAGGCTCAATTGGTTATTCGCGACCAGCAAGCCATTCTAACACCTATCGCGGGCACCTATCGCCGCTCTGGCAACCCTCAAATAGACGAAGAACGCGCCCAAGCACTGCGCGCCGATCCCAAAGAAAATGCAGAACATGTTATGTTGGTAGATTTGGCTAGAAACGACCTCAATCGACATACGCAAAATGTTGCCGTGGCCGAATACAAAACCATTCATTATTACAGCCATGTAATGCACTTGGTTTCCAAAGTAGAAGGCGACTTACCACAAGAAGCCAATATATTCCAAGTGTTTGGCGATACATTTCCAGCAGGTACTTTATCAGGTGCGCCCAAATACAAAGCCTTGCAATTAATCAATCAATACGAAAAATCAAAATCGCGGATTTTATGGTGGTGCTATTGGTTTTTTTAATCCTACTGGTCAACTCAATCAAGCCATTATGATTCGCTCTTTTATGAGCAAAGATTATAGTCTTTATTTTCAAGCAGGGGCAGGCATAGTGATTGATTCTGACGAAGAAAAAGAACTACAAGAAGTAAATAATAAATTGGCTGCCTTGCAAAAAGCCTTATTCCAAGCTGTTGAATTGTAATCCTATATTTATCATGAAATTATTAGTTATAGACAACTACGACTCGTTTACCTACAATCTCGTGCAATACTTAAGAGAGTTGGAACCTACTTCTATTGATGTATTTAGGAACGACCAAATTGCGCTAGAGGCCATTGATGCTTATGATGCGATTGTGCTTTCGCCAGGGCCAGGGCTACCCGAAGAAGCGGGTTTGTTGCTGGATATTATTCGAATGTACTCTGGGCGCAAACCCATTTTGGGTATTTGTTTGGGGCATCAGGCCATTGGGCAAGTATTTGGAGGGCAATTGCACAATCTTAGCAAAGTATATCACGGCTTGGCTACGCCTATTGAATTGCTACAGCAAGAAGGCATTTTTGCAGGGCAAAACTCGCCCCTCACCGTAGGGCGTTACCACTCTTGGGTGGTCGATACACAAGAATTGCCCGTTTGTTTGGAGGTGTTGGCACAAGATGCACAAGGCCAGATTATGGCCTTCAAACATCAGGAGCATCCTACTTGGGGCTTGCAATTTCACCCAGAGTCGGTACTAACTCCTACAGGCAAGGCTTTGCTCAACAATTTCCTAAAGCTTGCTCAGAATTTTTATGCGACATTGGTTTCCTAATTTCACTACTTCCTCTATTTTATAATCATGAAAAAATTACTAGAAAAATTATTCCAACAGGAATATCTAGATCAGGCTACCGCCAAAAAAACACTTGTTGATATTACACAGGGTATTTACAATCCTGCACAAATTGCTGCCTTTATAACCGTTTTTCAAATGCGCCCTATTGCCTTGCAAGAATTGTTGGGTTTTAGAGAAGCCTTGTTAGAATTGTGCGTTCCAATTGATTTGGCTGATTTTGACAGTGTGGACCTCTGTGGCACAGGTGGTGATGGCAAGGATACCTTCAATATTTCTACCTTGGCGGCTGTGGTTGTTGCGGGAGCAGGTTATCAAGTGACCAAGCATGGCAATTATGGCGTGTCTTCTGTTTGTGGTTCTTCCAATGTATTGCAAGCATTGGGCTATCAATTTACCAATGATGCCGAACAACTCAAACGTCAATTGGATCAACATAGTTTGTGTTTTTTGCACGCGCCATTGTTTCACCCAGCCATGAAAGCCGTAGCTGGTATTCGCCGTGAACTAGGCGTTCGTACGTTTTTTAACTTGTTGGGGCCTTTGGTCAATCCAGTACAGCCCAAACAGCAATTGGTGGGGGTTGCCAATTTAGAAATTGTGCGTTTGTACCAATACATTCTACAACAAAGCCAAAAGGAATACGCAATTGTTCACGCCTTGGATGGTTATGATGAGATTTCCTTGACAGGTGCCTTCAAGATCATTACCCCCACACAAGAACAACGCCTAGAACCTGCACAAATTGGGCAACAGCAACACGATGCCGTCGCGCTCCAAGGTGGAAGCACCATTGAGGCAGCAGCAAAAGTGTTTCTAAAAATACTAGAAGGACAAGGCAGCGCTGCTCAAAATGCTGTGGTGTGTACCAATGCTGGTCTAGCCATTCAACGTTTTGCCCCCAACAGAGTCCTTACTGACTGCATACAAGAAGCCAAAGATACTTTACTGAGCCAAAAGGCTTTTCAAAATTTCAAACAATTAATCCAAGCATAATGAGTACTATATTAGACAAAATAATGGCCTACAAACAAGAGGAGGTCGCCCAACAGAAAGCCCTTTATCCCAGCCGATTATTGGAGCAAAGCATCTACTTTGAAACCCCTACTGTTTCTTTGGTAGAATTCCTAAAACGCCCCGATAAGCAAGGTATTATTGCAGAATTCAAACGCAAATCACCCTCCAAAGGAGTGATTAATGCTTATGCCAAAGTAGAAACGGTATCTATTGGCTACATGCAAGCAGGTGCTTCTGCCCTCTCGGTGTTGACCGATCAACATTTTTTTGGTGGTAAATTAGAAGATCTTACCGAAGCTAGAAAATACAACTACGCTCCTATTCTTAATAAAAACTTTGTCCTAGATGAATACCAGATTGTACAGGCCAAATCTATAGGGGCGGATGTTATTTTATTGATTGCAGAATGCTTAAGCAAGGTAGAAGTGCAAGCTTTGGCGCAATTTGCCAAGAGTCTGGGAATGGAAGTGTTGTTAGAATTGCACACCACAGAGCAATTGGATAAAATTTGTCCAGAAATTGACTTGGTGGGTGTCAACAATAGAGATTTGAAAACCTTTGAAGTCGATTTGGAAAAATCGCTTCATATTGCCGCTCTGTTGCCTAACAATTTGGTCAAAGTATCTGAGAGTGGCATCAGCGATCCCGATACAGTAGTCATGCTACAAGAACATGGTTTTGAGGGTTTCTTGATTGGCGAGCAATTTATGAAAGATGCACGTCCACAGCAAGCTTGTGCTAAATTCATTCAACAGGTGCGTCAGAAAAGCAAAAAAACATTGATTCATGAAAATTAAGGTCTGTGGTTTGCGCCAAGCCCCAAACATTGCTGCTGTAGGGGCGTTGTCCTTGGATTTTGTTGGCTTTATTTTTTATCCCAAATCGTCGAGATTTGTAGCCGATAAGCCTGAAATCGTATTGCCACCCTCCGTACAACGGGTAGGGGTGTTTGTCAATGCAAGCATAGCCGAGATGGAAGAAAAAGCAAGCTTGTTTGAACTCGATTATCTTCAACTGCATGGAGATGAGTCGCCTGATTGTTGTCAAGAATTGGCTCAAAAAGGGTACTCCATTATCAAAGCATTTGGGGTAGACAACTCCTTTGATTGGGCAGTTTTGGAGGAGTACACGCCTCATTGTGCTTTCTTTTTGCTCGATACCAAGGGCGTTTCTTATGGGGGCAATGGGATTCAATTTGATTGGGAAATTCTGCAGCAATATCCATATGAAGTACCTTTTTTATTGAGTGGCGGTATTGCTCCTGATAGTGTAACAGCCCTGCAAGGCTTGGATTTACCACAACTTTATGGCATTGATATCAACAGTCGTTTTGAAGACGCTCCTGCATTGAAGAATGTGCCTTTAATCCATCAATTTATAGAACAATTACAATCTTTATAGTCTTATTATGACAATGAATAATACTTATCAAGTCAATCCACAGGGTTATTATGGTAATTTTGGAGGTGCGTACATTCCTGAAATGCTCTATCCAAATGTAGAAGAGTTGCGCCAACAGTATCTTACTATTATGGCTCGACCTTCTTTTCAAGAAGAATTTAATGCGTTGCTCAAGGATTATGTAGGCCGTCCTACCCCTTTGTATTTTGCCAAGCGTTTGAGTGAAAAATTTCAAACCAACATCTACCTCAAACGAGAGGATTTATGCCATACAGGAGCGCATAAAATCAACAATACTATTGGACAAATTTTGGTGGCTCAGGCATTGGGCAAAACCAGAATTATTGCCGAAACGGGAGCAGGACAGCATGGCGTAGCGACGGCTACGGTTTGTGCCTTGATGGGCTTGGAGTGTATTGTGTACATGGGTGCGGTAGATGTAGAGCGTCAAGCACCAAATGTAGCGCGTATGCATATGCTTGGGGCTAAAGTGGTGCCTGTACACAGTGGCAGCAAAACCCTAAAAGATGCGACCAATGAGGCAATTAGAGACTGGATCAATCACCCTGAGGATACGCATTATATCATTGGTTCTGTAGTAGGGCCACATCCTTATCCAGATATGGTAGCACGTTTTCAGGCGGTCATTAGTGCCGAAATGCGCCAGCAATTGCTAGAGCAAACAGGCCAAGAGTGCCCTGATCGCATTATTGCTTGTGTGGGTGGCGGAAGCAATGCTGCTGGGGCTTATTATCATTTTTTGGACGAACCACAAGTAGAATTGATTGCTGTAGAGGCTGCTGGTCATGGTGTACATACAGGCAAATCAGCCGCTACCAGTATGCTCGGCACAGAGGGTATTATTCACGCCAGCAAAACCCTGTTGATGCAAACAGCAGATGGGCAAATAATAGAGCCGCATTCAATTTCGGCAGGTTTGGATTATCCTGGCATTGGGCCGATGCACGCGCATTTGATTACCAGCAAAAGAGCCGTAGCCGTAGCCGTGACGGATGAGGAAGCCCTAAAAGCTGCCTATGAATTGGCGCGTTTGGAGGGTATTTTGCCTGCCTTGGAAACGGCTCATGCTTTTGCCGCTTTGGACAAGCTAGATTTTCAGCCCAATGAGGTGACGGTCATCAATTTGTCTGGTCGTGGGGATAAGGATTTGGCAACGTATAGAGCACATTTGCCTGCTTAATTGAGCAACGCGAGCTCCATGCAAGTGATTTTTAAATGATTGTAAGAATATTATAATAACAATGAATAGAATACAGCAACTTTTTGAACGCCAGCAAAAGGATATTCTCAATATCTACTGTACCGCAGGTTATCCTACACTGGAGGATACCACCACGGTCATTGTAGAATTGGAGAAAGCAGGGGCTAATATCATAGAATTGGGAATGCCTTACTCTGATCCTTTGGCCGATGGCCCTACCATTCAGGCCAGCAGCAGCGTGGCCTTAGATAATGGCATGTCTATCAAGGTATTGTTTCAGCAATTAACCGATATTCGCCCCAAGAGTCAATTGCCTATTATTCTCATGGGCTATCTCAATCCTGTGCTGCAATTTGGTATGGAAGCTTTCTTGGAGGCGTGTAAAGCAGTGGGTGTGGATGGTTTGATTTTGCCTGATTTGCCGTTGTATGAATATGAGCGCGATTATCAAGCCTTGTTTGAGCAGTATGGGTTGTCTATGATTTTCTTAATTACACCACAGACTTCGGAGGAGCGCATTCGCAAAATTGATGCTTTGAGCAATGCCTTTATTTATGTGGTTTCTACGGCTGCTACCACTGGCCAACAAGCGGGTTTTGGAGCAGCAAACCTAGCTTATTTTGAGCGCATCAAAGCACTAGGATTAAAAAATCCTACATTGATTGGTTTTGGAATTTCCAAGGCCGTTGATTATCAAACCGTCTGTCAATATGCCAATGGTGCTATTGTAGGAAGTGCTTTTATTAGAATGTTGGAGCAGAGTCAAGATTTGCCCACTGATATTCACCAATTTGTTCACGGCTTGCGCCAAGAGGTTTCTGTGTAAATCCTCTTCCCTATTTATTAAAACAACAACCATCATGATTATACAATTAGAAAAAAATATAGCCCCTAAAGCTTATCAAAAGTTATTAGCACATTTAGAAGCTGTTGACTATCAACATACCAAGGTTAGCACCCAATTTCAAGATTATATTGTAGCTATTGGTAAGAAGGAATTTGATATTAGAAGTATTGGTGTACTGGACGGTGTGCAGGATTTGCATAGAGTGAGCGACCAGTATAAATTGGTTTCTAGCAAATGGAAAGTGCAACAAACCATTATTGATTTGGGTGATGGTGTAAAGATTGGGGAAGGTCATTTTTCGATTATGGCTGGGCCTTGTTCTATAGAGGGCGAACAGCAAATCGAGGAAACGGTGGCGCACCTCAAAGCCAATAACATCAAAATTATGCGCGGTGGGGTGTACAAGCCGCGAAGTTCGCCTTATTCTTTCCGTGGAATGGGTTTAGAAGGTTTGCAATTGTTCTATAAGGCTTGCCAAGAGGCAGGTATCAAGATTATTACGGAAGTCATGCAGGTTTCTCAAATTGAATCCATGCAGGAATACATCGATATTTTTCAAGTGGGGGCGCGCAATGCACAGAATTTCAACTTATTGGATGCTTTGGGGCAAGTGGATAAACCTGTTTTGCTCAAACGTGGTATCTCGGGCAGTATCAATGAATTGTTGCAAGCAGCAGAGTATGTTTTTTCGAATGGCAATGAAAAAATCATGTTGTGTGAGCGTGGTATTCGTTCTTTTGAGAGCAGTTATAGAAATACGCTCGACCTCAATGCCGTGCCTATTCTCAAACACAAATCACACTTGCCTGTTATTGTAGATCCTTCACATGGCATTGGTTTGCGCCAATATGTCGATGATATGTCCTTGGCAGCAATCATGGCAGGGGCAGATGGTTTGTTGGTAGAAGTACACAAACAGCCCGAACAGGCGTTCTCGGATGGACAACAAACTCTTTCGTTTGGAGAAGCAGAGCGCTTGTATACCAAAATTAGAAAAACAGTGGCTTTGCGAGAAGAATTGGGGTAGTATAGACCTTGATTAAGTTACTATACACTTTAGCAAAAGTTCATTGAAAAATCAGGAATTGTACGAAATCTCACAGTATGTTTAGGTCTACCAAAACTTGAACATAGAAATGAGACGACAAGTACAACTCCCGACAGCAGATAAAATTACATC
>JBGCDW010000288.1:0-27526 GCA_045105775.1 Aureispira sp. | reverse complement strand
TCGGTATTTTCTACCGTCTTGACGTATCGACGACAGACCCCAAACATCTTGGCAGAAAAACGCTCGTATAGGGCTTTCTGTGCCAAACGGTCATTGGCTTTGCAGCGTTCTATGAGTTGTTGCTCGGTCAAAGGGCAGCTAGTTTTTTTATTAAATGATGTTCGTTGTGTTTGCGCTGTGCTAGTGTGGTGGGCAGCAACGACTTCGGATTTTCATCCGCTATTTTTACTTCATTGTAAAGTCAGTCCCAAAATAAGGTTTTTATTTGAAGTAGGAGAACTTTTTGGTGTTCTGATTCTTAGATACCCTGTATCTAAGAATCCAGATCGTTTCACGAGTGTTTATAAGTGCTCCATGCTTTGTTTGGTGTTCTGTAAGGGTAGATGCTGTTGGTGTTTTTTTTGGTGTGTGGGGGGCGGGTGTTTGTGTGTGTTTTTTTGTAGTTTTTTCGGATATATTTTTATTTTTTTGTATTATTAGACATTATTACGAATAGTTTTGCAGTAAAAAAAGCATCTTTTTACTTAGCTTCGCTGCTACTTCGTGGTCGTGAGCCCTTCGGGGTTGTGCCTTTAGGTACGATCTGCGAGTGCCTTGATTGATGACAAACCGAGGCTTTGCCGAACCGAGCCAATGGCGAGTTCATCAGCAAAGCGCACTAGTTCCCGTAAGCAAATCTCACTTTTTAATCTCTATACAACTCCATTCGTAATAATGTCTATTAGGCTTAGTACAAATATTATGTCTTATATTAAAATATAATAACAACCAAAAAACTACTAATTGAATGGAAAACCCGACTTAAAGTTGGTAGCAGAAGAGGTATTCACTTAAATGCCATAACAAGTAGATCAAAGTATAAATTTGACTTGACAAGATTTTCGTATAGTGAAAAAAGCTAGTCCGCAAAAATCAGTCTGACAATAAACTAATGGTTGCGCCAATATTGATTTGGTCTTTGAGAATAAAAAGAATAAAAGAATTTAACACTTGGGCAATTCTCCAAAACATTGAAGCCCCTATTTTACATCAATGATCCAGAGTAAGTCTAGCATTTACAGATGAAATTAATTGAATACAACCATTTATATTCCATTTTTTTACATAAAAAGTAGCACCCTAGAGCAAATTTCAACAAGGGCAGCAACACAAAGTTTTGATTTTTTCACCTTCGTCTCCCTCACCAATTATGTACACACTAATCAATAAAAATGCAGCATTAGTTATTGATTCCATTGCCCAAAAACATGTTGAGGATTATGACTTTTTAATTGCTAATATTGGGTCTTGTAATACAGTAAATTATCAGAAGAAATTCAAGCATTTTTGGAAGATTAATGTAGCTAGGCCAAATCAAAAATTTGTAAATTATTATTTCAACTTACTCCATCAACTGCTTGAAGGAGAGGACTTTTTGTTGCAAGATATTGCATTAAAGCTTTACAAGACAAAACTCAATAGCAGAGGGACGCATACGTTACAATTTTCGCTCAGTACCAAGATGCTTCATGTAGTGAATACCAAGCTTCCCATTTACGATTCAATGGTTCGAGATTTCTATTTCTTTAAAGAGCCAAATAAAGAACAGCCTATAGAAACCAGATTAAAACCATTTATGGACTTTTATAATTTTTTGAGTACTGAATATGATAGAATTTTAAAGGAGCATTTGCTGGAAGAAACCATTCAGCTTTTTATAGAAAAAAGAAAGCCGTCTCATTTCACAAACGAAAAAATAATAGATACTATAATTTGGGGTTTTGTAAATTGTCTAAAGAAGCGTTATTTTATTAATCCCAACTTTAAGTATTCATAAAACATCACACATAAAATCACCCCCTTATCCCTATAAGAAGTAAAAAGCAATCGTTGCAATGGTATAAATATTGCACAACAACAAACAATCACTCCAAACTCCATTTATGATTTACATTAATCAACTATTTTTTGGAGTTAATCAATATCACCTATGCACTCTAATACTTCCCAAAAACTCTATAAAGCACTGCTCTTGGTTTTGATTATCCTATCCTATACTAGTGGTTTATTTAGTCAAATCGCCGAATTAGCCATTAATTTGGATGATCTGCCGAACAATCCCACCTCAAAGGAAATAGCGGTGGTTATTTCTAAAGAAAGCAAGCAAACTGGCAATGTAAAGATACCTATTGTATTGACCTCTAAAAAAGGGATTTCTTATGCTTTTATCAATGTTGAGAGCAAGACCTATATTGAGAACCCCGACAAAAAGCACAGTATTAATTCTAAAGGAGATAATGGCTTGCTTCACTTTATTGTACATGAAAAAAATCTAAGCAATAAGCAGCGTGTTCGTTATTTGCATGTTACGTTTACTGCATTTCCAAATGGTATTGGAGAGAAAGGGATTACATATACTAAGAAGATTAAGTTGCAGTATATTTGTGAGGATTGATTCTTTATTTTTTGTTTTGCACCCAGATTTTTAGGCCCTCTACCTAAACAGCTGAAGCCCGCTCTCTTCATCTAATGCTCATTGATAAAAATCAGAATGCCACTCCTCTATTCATTTAAAAAACGCTATACCCAAGAGTTTGGGAAAGGTAGTTTTGTGGAGTAGGGATTGTATATCTTTTCATTTGTATTTTGTGTATAGTGCCATATATCCCCAAATATATTGAGTCTAGAAATATTGACCAAGGAAAACTATATCCTACTATATAAATTGTACTTTTAGTATACAATCTAGCTGAAATTATCTTGCGGTAGATTTCCAAACACTGAAAAATGGTACTTATACCTTTCGATTAAAACAACAAACGAGGAGAGGGATTTATTAGAATATTGTTGCTGTATAGATCGTAGTCTAGCACTAACGTGTCATTTTAAAATGTCTTAGATTGTCTTTATTATTCAAATTATAATCCATTAATTATGAAACCATTACCATATATTTTGCTCCTTATTTTATGTTGTTGTGCTTCTTTTTCTTTTGCTCAAAATGACGAGCGACTTGCCATTGGTACTGTTGTACAAATGACCTTTGAGGGCAACTTAGTAGAGGCTAAATTGGTAGGCAGAGCTGCTGTTAGTAAGGAACAAGAGCAGGAATATATTCTAATGAATATCAATGAAACTTTATTGGGGGCTGAACGCGAGTCAAAGATATTGCCCATCAATTTTGTAATGCCTGATGAACCTGTGACGAGTGGTATATTGATTTTTGGGCTTGAATCTGAAACTGCCGAAACATTGACGCTAGAAATACTTAAAAAAGAGGAATATACGATGGTCTTGGATTGTACGTTTGAGGTAGCAGCTGGATCCAGTTATAAAGTAGTTGATCTTGGGGTATTAGAAAATGGAACCTATTCGTTTCGACTAAAAAACAAACAGGAAGCAGAGTTGACGAGAATCATTACTATTAAGAAATCGTAGGGTATGGTAACAACTTCATTTAAATTAAAACAACAAAACATGCAATACACGCTACTCAGTATTTTAACCCTATTGCTATTTTTAAGCAGTTGCACCAACCATGAAGAAGAGGAAGTAAACATCATCAATACGCCTAAAAAAAGCAGCTATTTTGATTATTCTAATAGCGATGACCAAGTTATGGGCGGCATCAAAATGGTTCCTATCCAAACCCCCAAAGGCACCTTCAAGGTCTTTACCAAACGCATGGGCAACAACCCCAAAATGAAGGTGTTGCTATTGCACGGAGGCCCAGGATGCACACATGAGCTGTTTGAAAACTTTGATGGCTATTTTCCAAACGAGGAAATCGAGTACATTTATTACGATCAGCTGGATAGTTATTACAGTGATCAACCCAATGATTCTACGTTATGGACAACCGAGCATTTTGTAGAGGAGGTAGAGCAAGTGCGCCAAGCCTTGAAGCTCGATAAGGATAATTTTTATTTGTTGGGACAATCTTGGGGGGGCATATTGGCCATGGAATATGCCTTGAAGTATCAGCAAAATCTCAAGGGATTGATTATTTCTAACATGGTTTCGAGTATTCCTGAGTATGAAAAATATGCCGCAGAAGTATTAGGCCCACAGCTTCCAGCAGAAGTGTATCAAGAAATCAAAGCGTTTGAGGCGGCTGAAGATTTTAGCAATCCAAGATATGCCGAATTGGTGGAGCAACATTATTATACCAAACACATCCTTAGAAAACCCTTGGACGAATGGCCTGAATTTATCAATCGTTCCTTCAAGCATCTCAATTCAAACATCTATATCTATATGCAGGGCTACAGTGAATTTGGGATTACAGGAGATGCCACGCTAAAAGGATGGGATGTATCGGCTCGATTGCCTGAGTTGGTAGTGCCGACCTTGATGCTGGGCGGAAAGTACGATACGATGGATCCTAAATATATGGAATGGATGAGTACACAGGTGCAGAAAGGTCGTAGTGTAACAACAAATGGTTCTCATCTATCTCAATTTGATGATGCAACAACCTACTTCACGGAATTGATAAAATTTATCAAAGATGTGGATGCTGGTGATTTTGAATAAATTTCTTTTGTAACAAAAAACTAACAACTATGTCTGGAGGTGACTGGAAGGCTATGTTTAAAGCCGTTCAAGAAAATGATTTGGAATTGGTGCGATTTTATCTTCGCTCGGGTGTAGATCCCAATTATCAACATCCTGAATTTATGGCACTGCCCTTGTCAGAAAGTATTCGTTACAACAACTTGGAGATAGCCCAAACACTGCTCGAAAATGGCGCAGAGGCCCTAGCAACAGAAATGGAAAGTGGGATTAGTCCACTTGATTTGGCCAAACGAAGGAAGGTTCAAAAAGCTGTTGATTTATTGCAGCGTTTTGTTTGATTTTTCTTGTAGGGCGCAATTGCAACCGAGGCTTGCCAAACTCACGAAGCAATTGTGCTATCGGTAGCATTGCTAACGGTATTGACAACCCTATGCTGCCAACTGACACGCTGTATACCACTACAGTCCTCTTGCACCACTCGATAAATTTCTGCTGTATTGCGCTGACAAATCCGCGTGGCTCCTGCAAGAGAGGACAATGGCACTGGTAATAATTGCTGCGAAAGCATATCAGGTAAGGTAATTGTGTTTTTGCCAAAAGCCAAATCTACTACTCTTACTTGATAATTAGCCGCCGCTCCTTTATTATTGGGTGCTGCAATGGCATTGAGATAGGTAGAGTCATTTTGACTGTGATAAATCTTAGCATCAGGCCCTAATCGTATATCGTTGATGCGTCTATCTCGTTTGAGCAAATAGGCTGCCGCTGTTATAATAGAATCAATAGGTATGGATAAATCATACTGATACAAATTGCTGTTAAAAATGCTATCTTCAGTGGTGTATAAAAATTGTCCATTGGGAGAGAATTCTAAACCATAAGGAGAAGCAAAAGTAGACCCTTGGGGATGAGCTGCATTTTCTTTGCCCTTTTCTGGGTTCTTTCATCTTAAGTCGATTTGTTGTCAACTTATTTTAGGACGGGACATGGGGATAACAAAAAAAGATGGTATAAAATGTAGGCTTTTTTTGTATTACTTTTAGGTTTGATTCTTGTAGCTTAGGCTATAAAATACAAACATACATTTTCGACAATTTTAACACTAAAAATTATCAAAAATGTATAATTTTAGCTATCTTGTAGTAAATAACCAATTGCCTCTCATGTATATATTCGACCATCAAACCAATAACCTAGTTGAAGCCGAAATTGTGCTTGGCTCCTTCAAAGATATGCCATTTAAAAAAGACCATTGGCACTTTAATTGGAGAAAAATTATAAAAAGAAAAGATACAGAAACGTATATCTTAAGATTAAAATCAAGCCCCTCCTCTATTCAAGGTGTATTGCATCTAAAAAAACGAGAAGGAATGTTGATTATGGATTTAGTAGAAATTGCTCCTCACAACATTGGACGGGACAATAAGAGGTATGATTATGTTGCAGGGTGTTTAATTGCTTTTGCCTGTAAGGAATCGTTCAAATTAGAAAACAATTACAAAGGTTTTTTAACCTTTGAGTCCAAAACAGGGCTTATTGATTGGTACAAAGAGTATTACTTTGCTCATGTAGCACTAGGACAAAAAATGTACATCCCTCCCAATGGTGGAGAAAAATTGATAAATACTTATTTAAAAAGAAGCAAATAATAGTTGGATTATGGCAAGTAAAAAGATAGAACCTCATAATGGTGTATTAACAACATCCATGGATACTACTTCCAAAGAGTTTAAGGAGTTGCAACTGTTTCTTTCTGATAAAGCTGAATCCTTAGAGAACAAACAAAAATTAGATAGAGAACTTTTGGCCATTCAAATCAAAATAGAGGATTATTTGAATGCCAATGAAAGTAGTAATGAGGTGGTAACAGTTGGCGATTTCCTAAGGCTTTATTTGAAAAAATTAAACATCAAGCAAAACAAACTAGCCAATTACATAGGATTAAAGTCTTCTAATTTTAGCAAAATATTATCAGGAGAGCGAAAGGTCAATTTTGAATTATCCTTTATTTTGGGTCAACTATTCAATTTAGACCCAAAAGTTTGGATCTTAATTCAAATTAAAAATGAATATGTGGCCGTAAAAGAAGAAAAAGAGAACGATTTCCAAAATTACAAGTTAGAAGATTTAGTAAGTATCTAAAGATAAATAAACCAAATTAAACCTAGTAGTTTGGTTGTTCTCGTACTAGCTCTAAAACATTGCCCTAGTTGATAACCAACTCCAAGATGGTTATCAACTAGGGCGAAGGGCAAACCTTTAACGTATCAACGTAAATTCTCCCCGTATCTGGTAGCTGCCCATTCCCGGCAATTCATATTCTAAATAATACACATAAACTGCCGTAGGTTGCGCTTGGCCTTGATAAGTGCCATCCCATTGTGCTTGGGTATTGGCTCCTTCATACACCAATTGCCCCCAACGATTGTAAATTCTAAATGCTTTGATGTACTTGGCCTCCAAATTGGCAGGGCGGTAATAATCATTCATTCCATCACCATTGGGCGTAAAGGCGGTGGGCATACCCAGAAAGGTCACCTCTTTTAGCTCTAGCCAAACGGTGTCCGATACGCTACAGCCAGCCCCATCGGTAGCAACAATTCTCAACTGGTAGAAACCAGTATCGGCACTCATGCCTGTGGTGGTGGGGGCATTGCTGCTGTCCAAATTGATGGTTCCCCCTCGGATAACATCCACAAACCAAGTGTACTGCACGCCTTGTGGGCGTTCGTCGGCTCCTGCTCCTAGCATAAAAGCTTGATTGGTAACGCCAATCGCACTATCCAAGCCTATGCTGTTGATATAAGCCGCCAGATTGGGAATGGGTAAATTAGGCACGGTCATCACCAAACTGTCTGTGCAATCATTATTACTAACGATTACTTGATAATTGCCTGCTGCTAGATTACTGATAGTAGCGGTTGTATCGCCTGTTGACCATTGATATTGATAATCCGCTTTAGGCTGTAGGCTGATGCTTCCATTGGCTAAGGCGCAACTGGCAGCCGTGATAGAATCGACTTGGATGTTTACCAAATCTGTTGTATCTATCAGAGCATAAAACGCACTGTTGGTACAGCCATCTGCACTGGTTAGTACCACGGTATAACGCCCAGAACTTAGATTGCTAATTGTGGGCGTAGTGGCATTGATTGACCAAGCATAGCTTTGGGTAGCGGTGGTGGTGAGTGCGATTTGTCCATTGTTTTGCCCACAACTTGGCTGTTGTAGTTGGGCATTGGTTATTTGTGGAATAGGTAGCGTATCAATAATAAAGCTGTCAATGGTTGGGCAATTGTTGCCATCTGTAAGCGTGAGTTGATAAACCCCTGCTGCTAGATTTTGAAGGGTGTTGGTGGTATCGCCTGTTGACCAAAGATAGCGGTAAAGCGGCAAGCCATTTACGCCCTGCACTTGTATAAAGCCATCGGCTCCACAGGTATTTTTGAGGCTATCCAACTGAATAGTGGGTGCATTGCTATTGGTCAGATTATAACTGTACAATGCCGTACAGCCTTCTGGGCTGGTTAATATTAGATCATAATTGCCTGCTGGTAAGTTTTGTAGACTGGCCGTGGTATCGCCTGTAGACCAACGATAATGTTGAGCATTGGTAGTAGTAAGGTCAATACTTCCCGTATTGTTGCCACAAGTGGGGTCAACTACTGCTGCTGTGCTTACAGAAGGTATAGTGCCCGCCACAATAGTAAAGGTATCGACCACTACACAATTACTCGCATCGGTTAGGGTAAGGTAATAATCACCTGTTGGTAAATTTTGAAGCGTGGTAATGGTATCCGTTGTTGACCACAAATAACGATAAGGAGCCAAGCCATTGCTTCCTCGAACTTGCAAGTAGCCTCCTACTCCACCACAACTATTACTGCTACTATCCAACACCGCCATAGGGGTGCAATTATTGATAATGGTTATGGTAAAAGAATCCAAACTTACACAGCCCAAGCTATTGGTCATCACATGATAATAGGTAGTCGTAACTGTTGGATACAAATCGGGTAATGGACAAGTGTCGCAACTAATATCCTGATTGGGGAACCATTGGTGCTGGTAGCCAGCCGTGTTGCCTCCTGTTGGTAAGAATACCGTATCGCCTACATTGACAGTGACATCTGGATAGCTCACTACAGGCAATAAATCAACCGTAACATTAACGGTATCGGTATAAGTAGTGCCACAATACGTAGTACAAGTCACCCAATACTGCCCCGACTCGGTGGCCGTAAAAATAGAATCTTGAGAATTGTCTTGCCATCTACAGCTTTGATAGCCCGTGCCGATATTAAAACTCACCACCCCATTCTGACAAACAGCTGTGTCTGGCCCTAAGTCTACCACTGGAGCAATAATCGTTCGGACAATCATGGTATCCACTTTGGTACTACAAGCACTTACAATAGTCGCCATCAAGGTATCTGTTCCCGATACTGCCGCATTGAGCAATAACAAGCTATCTGTTACACTATTAATGGTATTAACCCCATTGTGATACCAAGTTACCGTATCAATATTACAAGTGTAATCCGTAATAAAGTACGGTTCGACACTAGCACCATTGACATTGCAAATATACTGTAGCCCCGAAATAGAACCCGTAATAGGTTCGGCGACATATTCCTTGATAAAATTGGGCAAGCCTAACGAAGAAAGACCGGGTGCAATATTGACAGCTCCACTCTGATAGTTGCAAGCGGCTCCTGCCAAGTTGGGCTCATTAATAACATCTAAGAGGCTTCCTGTAAATCGTGAATGATAAATTTTACCATCTGGCCCCAACTGTAAACAGCCTAAATCTTCATTGCTAACGGCATAACTAGAGGCACTAATGGCTACAGTATTAGGAGTAGATACATCGTACTGATAAATAACATCGGGAGTAAATCCTGATCCAAACGCCGAAATGTATAAATACTGCCCACTAGGAGAAAATTCCACTCCATAAGGGGAATGATTCGTCGCTAGTTGCCAATAAACAGGGTTGGAAAGCAGTCCTGTACTCTTATCAAAATCCAACAACTCGCAACCTCCTTCTAACCTATGCAAGACTGCCAATTGATTGCCTTTAGAATTCCCTCTGAACGCTGTAATGGCATTGGGAAACATGTAGGGAGAAGGCAAGTCTAGATGTGGTCGTCCTATATTTTGTGATAAGAAAGTAGGATTGACTCCTGTACTATTGACTTCAAAAGTAGCATAACGATTGGTCTCAAACTCCTTAACAATCACCCAGAAATCTTGATTGTTGCAATGTTTAATGGCTGTAATGCCTTCTGTTGTTTTAAAATTAGTCAAAATAACATTCTTAGTAGTAACGGCTCCTAAATTATTATTCAATGAAAAATCAACCTCAGAATAACTCAGGCCAACAGTATCTACCTGCATAGTAGGCACAAATACATAATAAATATAAGGATCATTAGGTTTAGGAACCACTACAATTTGAGCCGTACTACTACTGCCCAATAAGCCTGTACCATTGGGCATAACTTGATGGTTTCTATTCCAGACTCTTCTTCCATCGGTGTAAAACAATAAATTTCCATTCACATCACATTGAGTAGCACAGCCTTCTATAGCCATTGTTCGCCCTCCTATGATAGACACGGGCGAGCCAGAACTAAAATCTAAGCCTGCCTCCCGTGCAAAATGCCAAATATTGGATTGTTTGTTAGAACAAGGGGCACAATTACAAGCACTATCAAAACAGTCAATCTGCCCATTGCCATCATCATCAATGCCATTATCACAGATTTCGCCACAAGGAGGCGCGCAAAAAACCGTGATTTGTACCGAATCACTCTCCACACCACAATTGGGATCGGCATTATTGGCATCCAATCGCACCCAAAATGTTCCAACAGTTGGAAAATTGTAAGAAGTATTGGCACTGTTGCTAAACAACACACCATTGACATACCAAGTATAAGTGGTCGCATTGCTACTATTATTGGTAAAATTAATGGACGAACCTGCTGTAGTGGTTGTATTGCTAGGCGTAAACAAGGCCACAATAGGAGCTGTATTACAAGGTGACATACAGCCAGAAGATTGTAGTAAACTGGCGCGGTCGTTATGCAGGAAAAAATCCATGCGGTCTGCTTGGCCTTGCGAAAAGCGATCATAGCAAGTCAAATCCGAGTAATCCATATAATTTTCCTTCTGGTCGGGCTGGTCGCCTTGGCCTCCTAGTGCTACCGAGCGAAAAGGGTTGTTGGTAGAGGTATCGTCCTCATCAGAGGTACAGGAATTGACCACTGCCGAGCAAAGAGGGCGAGCGGTGGTATTGTCGGGTGGGGTGTCACACACTTTGTCTCCATTGACTAGGCAATTGTTATTGGTACAGCCTCCCTCAAAAGTATGGTACAAGCCCAAGTAATGTCCCATTTCATGCACTAACACGGAGGTTTCTTGGGGAGTCAAGCCCATGTACAAATCTTCTACTACAATGCCATCAATGGCTGTGCCGTGTGCCGAAGGAAAATAGGCATAACCTGCTACGCCACCAATAATTTCATCAACGACCCAAATATTAACATAGTCATTGGGATTCCAGCGCGAGAGGTTTTTGACGGCGAGATCATCCGTATTTTTATCCATCACGGTCAACGGCGAAACGGTACGTGTAACCCCTGTGGTTAGCCCTCCTAAAGAATCGCGTTGTGCCAAGCAAAACTGAATTTCTGTATCTACTCCTGTAGCTGGGTTGTAATACCCTCTATTGCCAAAGGCATCATTCAACTGCTGAATGGCTGCCTGCACTCTTGCATTACTCATATTGGCAGGGCCATTGTTGTGAATAAGATGCACTACTACAGGAATAGTATGTACACCACCCGTTTTCAAACCTTGTGTTATGTGCTGCTGCCAACGCAATTCTTGGAGTGCTGCTTTTTGTTTGAGTTTGGGGTATTTTTGGTACAAGGAACGCTGTAGGGCATCGGCTCCACATTCAAAACCATGATGATGATGGTGCTGATGGGTATGTTGATGCGTTACTAAACCTGTATTTTTAGTGGTAATAATCGGTACTAAGGTATCAGGGTGCGAGGTATGAGAACAGGTGTAGTTGTGAAAAATAGGTTGTGCATAGCCCTTAAACCATGAAAAAAAACATAGCATAACAAGGCCACAACAAGCGGCTAATAATCTTAACATTGGAGTCTTAGTTTTATCGTATAGTGTGTATATAGTTCAAAAAATAAAACGTTTCTAAATGGAAGATTGCTGCTTTAGACCATTGTTATAAAAAAATAAGGCTACCCCAACTAGAGTAGCCTTATTCAATAATCTTAAGTAGTCATTTTTGTTTTAGCGCAATAAGGTGAATTCGCCTCGAAGTTGACGGGCATCTTGCCCTGGTTCTTGATATTCTATGTAATAAATATATACCTCTGTAGGCTGTGCAGTTCCTTGGAAAGTACCATCCCATTGATTTTCAAAATCGGTTCCATCATACAAGAGTTGCCCCCAACGATTGTAGATTCTAAATGCCTTTACAAATTGAGGATTGATATTCGCTGGACGGTAGTAATCATTCACATCATCCCCATTGGGGCTAAATGCAGTGGGCATACCCAAAAATGGATCTACCTCTATCGTAAGGAAAAGACTAGCGGTATCTACACAACCATCTGCTGAAGTGGCTGTGAGTAGGAATTGGTAAGTACCACTACTGCTCGGCTCTGGAGTAGTAGTGGTACTAGGTGCAGCAGCAGCAGCAATATTGGGATTATCCAAGACACTAATATTTTGCCAATTGTAGCTTGCCCCTTGCGCCGTTTCGTCATTGCCTACATCCAAGACCACTACACTTCCCCAATCTACAGTCGTATCTCTCGTTCCTAGTTGCCCAATAAAAGGCGCAATAGTTGGGTTAAATTGTCGCACAAAGAAACTGTCTACCAATACACAGCCCTTGATATCTGTAACTGTTAGTTGATACCACCCTGGGCCTAAATTATCATTAAAATTAGTAGTATCTCCATTCGCCCATTGATAATAATAAGAGTAATAAAGACTGGTGCTAGGATTCCCCCCTGCCGCAAATACACGAATTCCTCCACTATTTACACTATCGCATTCTACTCCAAGTATACTAGAGGTGGTCGTAATTGAATCAGGTTGATTGATGCTATAAGTAGCAGTGGTCGTACAGCCCAAACTGTCGGTAACCGTAACAGTATACAAAGCAGAATACTGTGTTCCTCCCAATAAACTATCCGCTACATTTGTAGTATCTCCATTGCTCCAACTGTAGCTATAGTTACCAACTCCCCCTGTAGCACTCACACCCAAATAACCATCCATACTGCCATTACAAGAAGCATTACGCACACTATCTTGTGTTATGATGGTATTAGACAACGCCGTCACTTCAATGAATGTAGCAGCCGTACAATTATTAGAATCGACTACTAGCAAATAAACGATACCTGCTCCTACATTTGTCACGGTATTCGTAGTAACAGAAGGCAAACCAACCCAGTTGTAACGATAGGGCATTGTTCCACCCGTAGGATTCACCGTAATAGAGCCATCTCTAGTACTGTCCAAACAAGTTGCGGGTACTATATTCGCTGGTGGTATCTGTAAGGAATCGGGTTCTTGAATGACAACAGTATCAGAGACATAAGTACAACCATCTCTGGTATCAGTAACGGTGAGTATATACGTTCCTCCAGCAACGTTTATCAAGTTTAATGTCGTCAAGCCACTGTTCCAACGGTAGGTATGAAAAAAGGAATTGCCTGTCGTAGATACCAATATATTGCCATCCTGATTGCCAGGACAACGTACATCATTGGTGCTATCTATAGTAATGGTCACTAAAGTTGGATTGGTAGTTATGTAGGTTTTAACTACTTGACAACCGATACTATCCGTAACGGTCACGGTATAATTCCCGCCCAACAAATTGGTAATATCTTGCGTGGTATCTCCATTGCTCCAATTATAGGTATAGCTGCCAGCTCCATTGGAAACGCTGATGTAAATAGCCCCATTGGCATTGTTGGCACAAGTAGCAGACAAAACACTATCTACATCCACTTGTATGTCAGACAGTGCATTCAGCACATAGTCATTACTAATTATACAATCGTTCACATCGGTCACCATCAAACGGTAAATGCCTGTAGATAACCCTCCAAGGCTATCGCTCCTACCAAAGGTAATCGATTGAGCGGTATCTTGCCAAATGTAAAAATAAGGCCCTGTGCCTCCTTGAACTTGTACATCAATAAATCCATCTAGGCCATCATTGGCACAAGTTTCTGCCCCTATGCTATCTATGATAAGGATTAGAGGGGCTGGTTCGTTGATAAGGGTGCCTGTGATAATGGCCGTACAACCATTGGCATCGGTTGCCGTGACCGCATAACTTCCAGCAGGCAGGCTGTCTATAAAATCCGTCGTATCTCCTGTGTTCCAATTGTAGGTATACGGCAATACACCTCCGACCAAAGCCGTATAAATAGCGCCATTATTTGCACCATTACAACTAATATCTTGAACTCTATCTATAGTTAGAGTTAAAGCCGTAGGCTCTACTACCGTATAACTAGGACTTACCAGCACACAACCATTATTATCGGTAATGGTTACCTGATATGTTCCTCCCGATAAGTTGGTCAAATCGCGCGTAGTCGCACTATTGTTCCACAAGTAGGTATAGGGAACAGCCCCCCCCGTTATAGTCAAGCTAATGCTTCCATTGCCATCTCCATTGCACAACAAGTTTTGCACAATAGCCGTATCTAACACCAAGGCGGCAGGCTCACTGATTGTTAAAGGGCCTAAATTGACCACACAATTATTGAAATCGGTGATGGTCAAGGCGTAAGAACCAGCTTGTACATTCGTCAAATCCTCTATGTTATCGCCTGTAGTCCAAGTATAGGCATACGGCAAAACACCTCCCACAACACTAACATTGATAAATCCAGTACTATCACCATTGCATAATATATTGTTGAGACTGTCTACATTGGCGACTAGAGCTGCGGGTTCATTAATCGTAAAAAATGGAAATAAATTAGTGCATCCATTGGCATCCGTAATCGTCAATTGATACGTTCCGCCACTTACATTCGTAATATCTTCCGTCGTTGCGCCATTGCTCCACAAATAAGTATAAGGGCTGTTTCCTCCAAGTGTTGTCAAAAGAATCGCGCCATCTGCTACCCCATTACACGTCACATCTATCAAGGTATCAACCGTCACCCCAATCGTAGTTGGTTCTACCATCGTATAATTAGGACTCACTACCACACAGCCATTGGCATCCGTAATTGTTACTTGATAAACACCTGCCCCCAAACCTGACAAATCTTGGGTAATTGCCCCCCCCGTCCAAATATAGGTGTAAGGTCCAACACCCCCCGATACGGTCAAATCAATGGCACCATCTCCTGCCCCGCTACAAGTGATATTTTGGACATTGGCAGAATCTATAATCACAGCTGTAGGTTGGGTTACGGCTTGGATAGGGCTAGTAATCGTACAACCATTGGCATCTGTTACCGTTACTTGATAACTGCCAACTCCCACATTAACTAAATCAGAACTAGTTGCTCCATTATTCCACAAGTAGCTGTAAGCTATTGTTCCCCCTGTAACCGTTGTATAAACGGCCCCTGTACTATCGCCATTGCACCATATATTGGTAAAACTATCGATGACCATTCCTAGTGCAGTGGGTTCACTAATGGTATAAGGCCCTGTTACCAGTTGACAATTGTTGCTATCGGTTACCGTAAGTGTATAATTGCCTGTTCCTAAGTTGGCCAAATCTTCGGTCGTGCCTCCATTGTTCCATAGGAAATTGAGTTGCCCCGTTCCGCCTGTGATGGTCAAATCAATACGCCCATTATTATCCCCATTACAAAGAATATTATGCACGCTATCTACCGCCGCTGTTAGGGTCGGTGGTTCTAAGATTACAATGGATTTGGGCGAGGAAATACAGCCATTGGCATCGGTCACCGTTAAGCCTACAGGCCCTGCTGCCAATCCTGTAATATCTTGGCTAGTGCTTCCATCTTGCCACAAATAGTTGTAGGGAGCCGTTCCTCCAATCACAGAAATATCTACAGCTCCTGTACTGTCTCCCCCACACAAAATATCAATAATGGTATCTGTGTTGACATTGAGTGCTGGTGGTGCAATAACCGTGTACAAACTAGAAACTACACTTGCATTGTTGCCGTCTGTAATGGTTACTCTGTAGGTTCCCGAAATGACTCCCGTTAAATTTGGAGTAGTAGCTCCCGTAGACCATTGGTAAGTCAAGGGCGGTACGCCTACGGCAGTAATAAAAACCCCTCCATCACTATTGATGGGACAGGATACATCTTGTATGCTATCTAGTGTGATAACGGTTTGTGCTTGCAAGTTGTTCCATCCTATACAGAGCCACAGCCCTATTACACACAGGATTACTCGAATCATAATTGTACTGTTTTGAATCATAATAAAACTGGCCTAAAAATTTATATCTTCTTCAAGAGCTAAAGCAAAAGAATCGTATATCAGGGATAATAAGTCCCTTGTATTTTTGTTGATAATATTTATAAAAAAGTCTAAGATATTACAAAGAACACCTTAGTCCAATAATTTCTATTCTTTCTGTAGAATAATTTGTTGGGTACTCCAGCTATTGCCTGTTTGAACCTTCACAAAATAAACAGCAGCAGGCCAAGCACTCAAATCAATGGTTTGCTGTTGTTGCAATTGTCCTACAGCATATGTTTTTTCTAGTAATTGCCTTCCCAATACATCTAACACTTCTATTTGTACCGTTGTCGTAGGCATTTGATCAAATTCTAATACCAATACCCCTGTAGTTGGATTGGGGTACAATTGCCAATTTAGAGCAGCAATTTTGGGGATGGAAACACTATAATCTACCGTAAAACTGGTATCTAATCGACAACCACTGCTGTTTACAATGGTTAGGCTATAAGTCCCTGGCAATACATTGACCAAATCTTCGGTCGTTTGTCCATTGCTCCACAAGAAATTATAAGGCCCATTGGTCAGGGTCAAATCTATGCCCCCATCACTACAAGTAGCACAAGAAGCCCACATGGTATCAGCATTTACCAAATTCACGGTTCCGCCCAAATTATTGACCGTAAAGGAGTTCACCAAACTGCACCCATTGGCATCAGTAATGGTAATTTGATAGCCGCCAGGTGCCAAACCACCCAAATCCTCAGAACTAGCTCCTGTACTCCACAAGAACGTATAAGGTGCCAAGCCACCATTGGGAGAGTTGTTGATAAAGCCATTGGCAGCCCCACAAACAGCAGGCGAAACGGTAGAAGCATTGGTAATAGTAGAAGGCAAACTTCCCACTACAAAACTATCCACGACTATACAAGCTGCGGCATCCGTCACCGTTACTTGATACCCCCCTGCGACTAGGTTGGCCAAGTCTTCGGAACTAGCTCCTGTGCTCCAAGCAAAGGTATAGGGCAAAGTGCCATTGGTTACGGTCAAATCTATGCTTCCTGTAGGGCCCGCACAACCTTGATCGGTTACTACCCCAGCAATGTTGAGAGCGTTATTATTAATAGTATAACTCTGTACCACCGCACAACCCGTATTTTCTGTAATAGTAATGGTGTAGGTGCCTGCGGGTATACCTGATAAATCTTCTGTAGTGGAACCATTCGACCACAAGTAAGTATACGGCTGCACACCCCCCGATATGGTCAAATCAATACTCCCTCCGCTATTACCACATTGCTCATCAGATAGCTGAACATTGGCAATACCAAAACCAAACGTGCTGTTGAATATAGTAATAGAATCCACGGCTGTACAACCATTAGAAGCAGTGACGGTCAAAGTGTAATTGCCTCCTGACAAATTGATTAAATCCTCTGTCGTAGAGCCATTCGACCACAAGAACGTAACGCCAACAGGCGAGGTGGTAGCATCTATGGCACCATTCGCTTGTGAGCAGGTTTCATTGGTTGCAATAAGTGTATCAATGCTCACTGCCCCAGCTTGATTGTTGACTACATACGTTTCTACAATCGTACAAGAATTGAAATTACCTCTAGTAATACTGACGGTGTAAGTACCTGCGGATACATTATTGATGGCATTATTGGTACTTCCTGTAGACCAAATAAAGGTAGCCTGAGGGCCAAATGGAGGGCCCACATTATTTAAAGTAATCGAACCACTGCCATTGCCACAAAACTCGTCTACAATAACCGTATCACCAACATCAAAGGTACCCGAACTTTGTACCGTATAGCTTTGCACATTCACACAACCATTGCCCTCTGTAATCGTAACGCTGTACGCTCCACCACCAATACCATTAAGACTAGGGGTAGTCGCTCCATTGCTCCAATTATACACCACAGGATTGGTAGCACCAGTAGCTGTGAGGTTAATATCGCCTGTTGCTCCACAAAAAGCATCGTTCACAACCGCCGTAAAATTAGCTGTGCTGTTATCAGACTGTATGGTATCTTGGTATAACAAGACACAGCCACTAGCATCCGTAAGGGTTACCACATAAATGCCTGCAACTATATTGTTCAAATCCTCTGTTGTTGCGCCATTATTCCAAGCATAAGTATAAGGGCTTGTGCCACCTGTTAAGGTCAAATCTAATGTACCATCTGCATTACTACACAAGGCATTCGTGCTAGTAGAAGTCGCTACAAGGCCATTCGCATTATTATTTACGGTATAACTTTCTACCAAACGGCAACCTGCATTGTCTACAATAGTAACCGTATATAGCCCTGCCGAAAGCCCTGTTATATCCTCTACCCCTGCGCCTGTACTCCACACAAACGAATAGGGCTGCACTCCACCTGCCAAAGTCAAATCAATAGCCCCTGCTCCATTCGCACAGCTTTCATTGGTAATGGTCGTATCTGATACCAATAAACCACTGGTATTATTGTTTATAGTATAACGACTTATAGTGGTACAACCTGTTGTTGTATCTGTTAATACCAAGGTATAGGTGCCTGCATTGAGATTGGCTATATCCTCTGTAGTGGCTCCATTGCTCCAAGTGATGCTTGCATTATTATTACCTGTTAGGTTTACATCAATCGCTCCATTGCCTTGCCCACACGTTTCATCCTGTGTAGCGACCAAATTAGAACCGAGCAATCCAACAGTATTGTTAACGACAAAGCTATTTTGGATGGTGCAATTATTGGCATCACTAATGGTAAGCGTGTAGGTGCCTGCCAATACATTGGAAAGTGTAGCCGTGCCTTGCCCTGCAAGGGTACAATTGGCAATCCCCGAATAAGCAATAGAACCCGATTGAGGGTTGGGGCCATCTACAAATAAGGTATCTCCTGCACTGTCAAAAAGCAAGTACACATTATTACCATTTTGAGCAGCAGCAATATATTCCAGTTCTACACGATCTCCTGTACAGATAGGAATATTATATTCCCGTACACGATTGCCTTGTCCGACTGGAATGGTAAAATTCCCGTATAATGTGCCCCCTACATAAACATTAACCGAAGGCACTGGATTTCCGCCCCAGCCATTGTTATTCAAATCCAATAACTGCAAGGTATAATTACAACAATTGGTAGTGGCGGTGCTTGCCCAATTGTATGTATAAGGTTGGCTTCCACCTCCTACTGTAGCTGTAATCTGTCCTCTTCCTTGTCCACATACATCATCTACAATATTGCTGCTTTGCAAAGCAAAATCCCCCCCCAAATCAAGCACATTTCCATTATAAAACGTAGTACAACCCACAGCATCAGTGATGACACAAGAATAATTGCCAGCAGTTAGGGCCGTAATAGAGGCTGTCGTATTCCCATTGCTCCAAGCATAGGAATAAGGTGTTGTTCCTCCTGTTACTTGTAGTGTTAATGCCCCATTGGTATTGCCACAAGTAGCCGCTACTACACTATCTACAAAACTAAGATTGCCTGCATTGTTCTGCAAGCTCGTTCCATAACGCAAAACACAAGCGTTGGCATCGGTCACCGTAGCCAAGTACACTCCTGCATTCAAATTGCTCAAATCCTCGGTGGTCGCCCCATTGTTCCAAACAAAATTTAAGGGCAATGTTCCTCCTGTCAGGGTCACATCAATACTTCCCGTACCATCGCCACAAGTCTCATCTGTCGTATTGATGCTAACAACTTGTAAATTGCCTGGGTTGTTACCAACCGTATAACCATTGACGAACTGGCAACCATTGGCATCGGTTAGGGTTAAGGTATAATTGATGGCCGCAAGGTTACTAATCGTGGCGGTATTCCCCCCATTGCTCCATGCGTACGTATAAGGTGTGGTGCCCCCTGTTGCCACAACAGCAATGCTTCCTGCACCGTTGCTACACGCTTCATCCGTAATCGCTACATTGCTAATAGTTAGTGTGCCAGTAGTATTGTTTACGGTAGAATTAAGTATTAATAAACAGCCACTAGCATCAGTGATTGTTGCGGTATAACCTCCTGCTGATAGGTTGTTAATAGAAGCCGTTGTCGCACCAGTACTCCAATTATAAGTATAAGGATTAGTGCCCCCTGTAGCTGTAACAACTACAGCTCCTCCGGTATTGCCACATTGCTCGTCTGTAACCGTTGCTGTAGCCGCTAAGGTACCTGCATTATTATTCACTACATAAGGCCCTGCAACCAAGCTACATCCAGCGGCATCCGTCACGGTAGCCGTATAAGTGCCTGCTGATAAATTATTGATAGAAGCTGTTATCGCTCCGTTACTCCACAAATAAGTATAAGGCATACTGCTGCCACTCACAACCAAAACAATACTTCCTGTACCATCTCCACAGGTTTCTCCTTGTATAGTAGGTGTTCCGAGGCTCAAGCCATTGGTGGTAACTGCTCCTACCGTGCGTGTTGCCACGACCTCACAGCCGCTTGCATCACTTACAGTAACGGTGTATTGGCCTGCATTGAGATTGCTGATAGAAGCAGTAGTTGCTCCATTGCTCCAAATATAGGCTACAGGAGCCGTTTCGCCACTAAGAATTAAGCTGATGGCTCCATCTCCTTGTCCACAATTTTCGGCAGAAGCAACCATATTGGCAATATTGAGCGCGCCCGATTGGTTGTTCACCGTCGCATTCGCAATCACAGAACAACCTAAAGTATCGGTAACCGTAACATTGTATTGACCTGCCGATAAATTGGTCAGGTTGGCTGCGGTAGAATTATTGTCCCAACTATAGGTCAAAGGCCCAGCATTGCCACTAATAGACAAATTCACGGCTCCTGTTTGGCTGTTACAAACTTCATCCAATACTTGCACATTGTCCAAAGACAAATTACCACTATTGTTATTCAGCACCAAAGGCCCTGTTGTCAAAGCACAGCCATTGCTGTCCGTTACCGTAACGGTATACGTTCCTGCATTCAAATTACTCAATACAGCCATCGTTCCGCCTGTATTCCAAGCATAAGTATAAGGGGTTTGTCCACCTGTAACAGTTATCGTAATATCTCCTTGTCCATTGCTACACACCTCATCATCTACGTCAATGTTATCCAATACAAAATTACCAGAAGCATTATTGACGGTATAAACAGGGGTCACCAACAAACATCCACTAGCATCCGTTATCGTGGCTTGATACGTTCCTGCCGATAGTCCAACCAAATCCTCACTAGTTGCACCATTGGACCACAAGTAAGAAAGAGGCGTTTGGCTACTGCTTGCTATAATATCAATAGAACCTTGTCCATTGCCACAAACCTCATCTACAGCATTGCCATACGTTTGCACCAAATCACCTGTATTGTTCCCCACAGTCCCCATTCCTTGAACCATACAACCAGCGGCATCCGTCACTGTAACGGTGTAATTGCCTGCGCTGGTATTGGACAAACTAGCCGTAGTGGCTCCATTGCTCCACAAATAAGTATAAGGCTGTGCCCCTCCTGATACGGTCACACTCAATGCGCCAGCACCATTGCTACACAACTCATCGGTAGCACTAAAATTACCAACCAACAAGCCATTGGTTTGGTTGGTTATGCCTATGGTTAGAGTATCTTCACAACCAATAGCATCACGCACAGTAATGGTATAATTGCCTGCTGATAAATTATTCAAATCTTGTGTATTGGCTCCATTTGACCAATCATAACGAATAGGCCCACTGCTACTAAACACACTTATATCAATCGCTCCTGTAGCATTCCCACAGGTTTCATTACTAGCCAAGAAACTGGTAATATCCAAATCACAACTTGGAATACAATTGCCTACCAAATTGATTAATTGGAAGGAATCGACCAAACTACAACCATTGGCATCACTAATAGTAACCACGTACAAGCCTTGTTGCAAATCGGTTAAATGGGCTATCGTATCGCCTGTAGACCATTGATAACTCACAGTTCCTTGTGTGCCAAATACTTGTAGATTAATTTCTCCTTCTTGATCGCCACACACTTCATTTTGTAGGGTTGCTGTACTAATGAGAATAGGAGCCGCTTGTATCGTGTATTGCTCTACCGCTACACAACTACCATCGGTAATGGTTACCGTATAGGTTCCTGCTGCCAACGCACTTAAATCTTCGGTAGTATCGCCTGTAGACCAAGCAAAATTAAACAGTCCTGCTCCCACATTCAAATCAATAGCACCATCTATTGCATTGGCACAAGTCTCATTACGAACCGTAGCAGTTACAGCTACAGATCCTGCATTAGAAAGATTAACCGTATAAGCATACGAACAACCTACGGTATCTGTCACCACAACCTCATATGTTCCTGCTGCTACATTGCTCAAATCTTCGGTGGTCGCTCCATTTGACCACAAATAAGTAAAGGGTGGATGACTCCCCACAACGGTAAGATCAATACTTCCATCGGCCAAACCACACGAAGGCGCGGTACTGGTATGGCTAATAGCAGGGGGAGCTGGTTCTGTTAATACCACAATCGAATCGGGTAAGTCTGTTTGCAAGCTCAATGACCAATCAAAAATATAACCATTGTCTTGTGCAAAATTATCGGTCACTCTCAAAGTCCAGTTGCCATTTAAGGGGGTTCCCAACAAGCCTATAAATCCTTGACGAGGGGTGTAAGAACCTGCTGGCAAATAATAATCGGTATAGGTATTTCCAGCTAATGTTGTAAAGGTATGAATGGGGGGCGGCCCTGGTGCTACAGGCGAAATTAAGGCACCCATAGTTGGATAAGTCGGATTATTACTCCAACAATATTGATACCCCACTCCTGGGTTTAGATTGGCTCCTGCTGCATTGTCTACAGGCCCCGAAGCAATCGGTTCTCCCATATCACAAGTATTTACGCCCGAACCTGTGGCACCAACATTTTTGAGTTGGATCACTTGCCCACTCGGCGCAATTAGTTCTATGGTCAAATCTCCTGCATAAGAATGCTCCATAGTGGCACAAACGGAGTTGATTTGATTGACAGATGTGAGATTCTGCCCTGTGTTAAATCCATTGATATTAATAGCAGAAGTATAAGACACCCCTGTTCCATCAGGCAAAAACGTTTGTCCAGCATTAAAACTTCCTCCTACTACTACTGCGTCGGCCGAACAGCCATACTGGTCGGCTACACGCACTACATAACTTGCTGCGGATAATCCTGTAATGGGCAAATTGGTGGCCGCAATACGTTGTTGCACACCTGTGGCTGTGTCGATATATGTAACGGTGTAAGGAGCCGTTCCCCCTGAAATATTCACAGCAATGGAGCCTGAAGAATCGCCATTACAACCCAAATTACTCCCCAACGCATCAAAAGTCAACGGTACCGCATCATCAATATACAACAGCACTGTATCTTCTGGGGCACAAGGAGACGGTTTGTAATATAGTTCTATGGTTTCTCGTCCTTCTGGAATACCATCTGCCAACGCATTAATGAGTAAAGTAGAGGCGGTTTGTCCTCTTGGTATGGTAATAATAGAATCAATAAACGCATAATCAACCCCATTTAAGGCCGTTCCACCCAACCGAATCGGAATATTTAAATCGCTATTGGCGGTTGCCCCCAAATTGAAGGTAAATCGAGCAGGAATACAACCCTCTAAAGCCGTAGTATCTGTACTGATGGTGGCCGAATTGACCGCAATGCTGTTAGAAACCAAAGAGTTTTCTTGCAACAACACCCCCGAATCGTATCGATCATCAGAGCCATCGGCCAAACGCAAAGATAAACGATATACCCCACATGGCGTTAAACCTGTTCGACGTGCTTTCATTAGTGTCGTAAACCCATCAAAACTTATATCTACTTGATTGGTAACACTACTATCATTGTTAACAAAAAATTGAAAAAAGGAATTGCTGTTGATGCTATTAATGGTAACAGGTGTGGTGGTACCAGGAATAACCGCTAAATTTTCTTGCCCTACTATACCTGGCCCACTAATGTAAAACGCAAATACATCGTTGAAACCAGAATTGACAAACTCATTGTACTCCTCTGACAAAAACACAAAATTAAATTCCAATTCATCTCCTTGCACTTCAAATTCAAACTCTAACACGACTGCATCCTCTGTTGGAAAACCTGCCAAAGTTGTTAAATCAGCATCTCCAGGTCCCCCATACGCCGTAGTCGTTCCCTCATCTGTATTCGGCCCTACCGCATCATCTACATCTCCTGTAGAAAGAATTACGCCCGAAGAAAGACCCAAATCATTGCCTGTGTACGAAAAAATACCGTACTGATCGGAATCACCTGTTATAGAAGGATTGATAATGGTAATATTGGCTCCTGCCAAATTATTACCCAATTGTTGAGCCGTGAACCCTTTTTGCACAGCAAGTTGTGCTTGTGTTGCTACGGCAAAACAAAGACATATACAAAGATTAATAAAACGCGTCATGTCGTTTATTTCTTTAGTTCTTATGCTTGAAAAACAAGCATAAGAAGATCATAATAAAAAAGGAAGATACCACAGAGTCAGACTGTTCTTATGTGGGGTAAGATGGAGGATTACAGTCCAAATGTGTAGGTGTAAAGTACTGAAAATAATAGCCCTTGACAAGTTTTCATACTGTCAACCTTAACATTTTCTTAAAAATATATATTAACGGTTATCACGAATAAAGTTGTATGGTTCGCTATAGCATTTTTTCCTTTATCTGCATCATCAAAATACGCACAGCCTCTCCGAGGATGCGCGTTTTTGCTTCTTTGCTAAAGAAAAAAATCAGAACAGCTCTCTTTTCATAAATTCTATTCGTGATAACCGTTATTTAATCATTGGACACATGGCTGTTTTTTGATTTTTATGGTATTTTACATCAATTAACACCAAAAACAACTGTCCTTAACCAAAGAGCTAACCAGCTTATTTTCAACCCTCAAAAAGTATGAGTAATTTATTTAACCCCCAAGAGTATCAAAAATTTGTAGCACGGCTAGATGCCTTGCAGCACGATACCAAACCCTTGTGGGGCAGCATGACCGCAGCACAAATGCTGGCCCATTGTACCGAAACGCAGGAAGCTTGCAATGGCAAACCTCTGGTCGGCACACCCTTCTTTGTAAAACTATTCAAAGGTTTTATCAAGAAATCTGTGCTCAACGATACCCCCTATAAGCAAGGTATTCCCACTCATCCACAATATATCATTCATAATGAGCGCGATTTTGAAGAGGAAAAAGCCAAGTTTTTAGCTTCTTTGGAGCGTTTTGTGGCCAATACAGGCACCGCAGAGCACAGCCTATTTGGAACGCTATCTGTAGAAGAAAGAAATAAAGCGATTGTGAAACACCACAGTCACCACTGGGCACAATTTGGCGTGTAGTGGCGTATTGCATACGCCACTACACGCCCGCCACCATACGCCACTACTCAAAATCGGGATAGAGCAAGTATTTTTTTCTCATTTTTTTGTAGCTATTGAGGTTTTCTTGCCAACTTGCGCGAATGGTAGCCGCATCTTTGCCCTGCTTGATTTGTGCCTGTAAAGCGGCTGTACCTACCAATAAATCAAAAAAGTTATTGGACTTAAAAAAATCGCTTTTGATGCTTGCAGGAGCCTTGTTATAAAAATCTAGCAAATAGCTTAATTCTAATTGTTGACGCTTTTGCAAGGTGGTTATATCCAATGTAGATAAATCATAGCCTTGGCATTCCTTGCCCTTGTGTTTGGGATATTTGGCTCCAGGCTTAGGCACTGGGGTAAACTCAAATTGCCCCTGTTGCGCATCGGGCTGCCCATAAACCTGAAACTGCTTGTTGGTTCCCCGCCCTACACTCACATTGGTTCCTTCAAACCAACAAAGAGAAGGATACAAATAGATACTGTGCATATTGGGCAAATTGGGTGAAGGCGCTATGGGCAATTGATAAAAATCCTTGTGGCTGTAATTGGCACATTCTACATGATACAATTCACAATACAAGCCATCAGACAACCATCCTTCCTCATTAATCATACGGGCATATTCGGCTACTGTGAGACCGTGTACAATAGGTACAGGATGTAAGCCTACAAAACTTTTTTGAGTGGGCTCTAATATTGGCCCATCTACGTAATGTCCGTTTGGATTGGGGCGATCCAAAATCAACAAGGGCACCCCTGCCTCTGCACAAGCTTCCATAACGTAGGTCATGGTAGAAGTGTAGGTATAAAATCGGGTACCAACATCCTGCACATCAAAAATAACCAAATCTATATCTTCCATTTGACGCTGGCTTGGCTTTTTATTTTTGCCATACAAGGAGATCAGTGGCAAGCCTGTTCGCGCATCTATTTTGTCCGAAAGTCGCTCTCCTGCATCTGCTGTACCTCTAAATCCATGTTCAGGGGCAAAAACTTTTTTTACTCGGCAATCAAGACTTAATAAGGTGTCTACCAAATGTTTAGCCCCTACTGTAGAAGTATGATTAACGACTAACCCCAAGCGTTTATCCTTAATAAAATCATAATACTTAAAAAATTGATCTGCGGCGGGAACTATAGGGCTAACTTTGGTTGTTGTTCCTAAGCTAGACACTTCTGATTCTGATTGATTATAAACATACCAACCAATTGGCACTTGTAACAAGAAAATAATAGTAACCGTAATCCACTGCATAAAACAACAATTATATGAGTATTAACAAACAATTGAATGCACTCACTTATCCTAAATTTTATCAACTAGAATAGTAGAATAGATTCTTATGAAGACAATCTACATAGCCCTTCAAACGTTTCTAATAGAACCCTGTAGATGAACAATAATACATAGAAGTTATCGAAAACAAGACAGATCAAGTTCCCAAAGTTCTTAATTATTACCATAAAAATTTACTGGTCCTTGAATTTGTATTTGCTAATTGTCCTATAAATTACTGCGAATGACCTTACCACCAAACTTACTAGAGGTCTGGAACAACAAAAAAGAGCATACTTTAAAAGCGAATAAAAAATTTGCTCGAAAATTGCAAAGACACCAAGGCAAACACTTGGACAAACTTGCAACACAAACACATCAAAAAGTCTTTGAACAAGTAGATTGCCTTAGTTGTGCAGGCTGCTGCAAAGGGCTTCCACCCATCATTAATCACACCGACACCCAACGCATTGCCAAACATTTAGGATTATCTATTGCGGCTTTTGAACGAGACTTTCTAACCGTTGATGAAGACAAGGATACTGTATTAAAACAAACCCCTTGTCCATTTTTGTTAGAGAACAATCATTGTTCGATCTATGAGTTTAGGCCCAAAGCCTGTCGCGCTTATCCACATACCGATGAACAATTTTCTAAAAACATATCGTATCATGTAAAAAACACCTTGCACTGTCCCGCAACTTTTTTCATTATGGAGCAACTAAAAAAAGCGGTTCCTATTTAACAAAATTAATGCAGTTATTTTGCTTCGTAAAGTCCTTTGTCCCTCTCTATTTTGAAGGCACTTTCATCTTTAAAATAACGTTCTTTTCTTGATCTCATATGCAGCGTTCTTTTCTATTTTTTGAGAAGTTGTTTAAAAATGGAATAGCGTTGATAATGAGTGATAATTTGATTCTAATCAAGGC
>JBGCDW010000287.1:0-5325 GCA_045105775.1 Aureispira sp. | reverse complement strand
TTTTCATCAATCAAGGCAAAAATTTAGTTCATAGCAGTGCTATGGAATCAATTTTTAACGATGAGTGAGGGAACCCCGAAGGGCTCACGAAGTAAAAAGATGCTTTTTTCGCTACGAATTTAGTCGTGATAATGTCTAATAATTATCAATATTTGTACTATGAAATACACTATCCTTTTCTTATTGCTTGGCAGTTTATTAGCCTTTTCGGCTTGTGAAAAAGAAAACATTGACGAAGTGGCTCTTATAGAGCGTTATATTGAGACGAATAATCTCGATGCCAAAGAAGGCCCTGAAGGGTTGTATTATGTTATAGAACGAGAAGGAACAGGGATACAAGCAGCAGGAGTATATAGTGAGGTCTCTGTCAATTATGTGGGGCGTTTGATTAATGGGACAGAATTTGATCGTTCGGGTTCCACTGCTTTTACGACGACCCTAGATCGTGTTATCAAAGGCTGGCAATATGGTATTCCTTTCTTTAAGGTAGGCGGCTCTGGCAAATTAATTATCCCTTCTGCCCTTGGTTATGGCACTAGAGGTGCAGGTTCTATTCCTGCCAATTCAGTTTTGGTCTTCGATATAGAATTAGTTGACGTTAAAAACTAATTTTTTTTAAAAATAATTATTTGTTACACTATATACCGCTATTCTAAGTTTTATTTTATAATATTAGAACTAGATTTTTAAGCAACTCATTGAAATTTAGGTTGAAGCTGTGTAAAAATAGCCTCGTGTAACTAATCCGTCGAATATTCTATGAGATAGGTAGAATTAGAGGACAATCTGATTCTACCTAAACGACTAGACAAGGTACTTTAAGAATAAAAAAAGTTACTCAACTATATAACAAGAGTTATTCTATTCTTTGTAAACACCTACATACTTCATAGTTACTATGAAACAACTAGAAACCAATGGTGCTATATTTATTGTACGTCCTAATGGAATCATAGAAGCACATAAAAACCCAAACTGGGATCAGCCTGATACCCCTGAAACGGTTAGACAATATGCATTAAAATTAAAAGAAGTAATCGGCAATGATGTTTATGGCCTACTAACCTTTGCACCAAGTTTATACGTAAAAAAGGAAACGCTGGAAGCCTTTGCCTCTGTAAAGGTTGGAAATGTAGCTGGGGCTGTTTTAGTTAGTTCTGTTGGGTCTAAAATATTTGCCAATTTTGCACTCAAATTCATCAAAACACCTATTCCTAAAAAAATTTTTACGAAGCAAGCCGAAGCTGAAAAGTGGTTGCTAGAACACATTGAGTATGCCAAGCAAAAACGAAACAAAAGCTAATTGTTAGCTCCTCACAATTGCATTTTAAAAAAAACAATGCATAAAAATCAGTAAATTAAACAAAAAAAGAAAACCATTTTTATTGCACTTTTGTATATTTACATGTACTAAAACTCCTTTACATCCTAGCAGATTGTTTTACATTATACTAACAATCAAAATATTACACATTTCAAAAACAAAACAGGAGCAAATGAGACATTTTGAAAGTATTTCAACACTAATTACCGTACAACCGAATGGAGTAATCGTATATCGTGTAAAACCTGACTGGAATGAACCTGACACAGCCGAAGTTGCTCTTGATGCTGCCAACACGTTAAAAAAGGCCGTTAATGGTAATATCTGTGGTATTTTGACCTACGCTCCTAGTTTATATATAAAAAAAGAAGTCTTAGAAGCTTTTTCTACTGTAAACATTGGACATATAGCCGATGCTATAGTTGTTAAGTCTGTGGGATCTAAAATATTTGCCAACTTCGTCTTAAAATTCGTCAAAACACCCACCATCAAAAAAGTCTTTACCAATTCAGAGAAAGCAGAAAAATGGCTCTTAGAACAGGTTGCACTAGCTAAAAAAAATGCTCAAAGCACTCTATCTCAATAAGTGTTTATAAAAAAGAATACCACACAATAATGCTGCCCAAGCCAAATGAAAGAACAATTAGACTATAATACCTTATTATCCAATCTAATAACCATTCCTTCTCTGTTTATTGAACAGACCCTCTAATTAATCAACCTTACCTTAATTAGAGAATACATTACCTATAAAATAAAATAGCTTATATCGTTTTCAATACTTGAATAATCGGTCAATTGTTAAAATTAATGTAAACTATTTACCAGCTTATAGTATTCTGCTTTTTTTTTCGTTTAATTAACAGAGTGTTAATCAAATTTTGCACACAACTGATTTCCAAACAATTAATGTGCTAAATATTTTACCTCTAGTATAGAGAGGCTCAATTAGCTTGTAATTTTATCCCTGAATAGTACAAAAAACTTTAATATTTTCACTATTATACAGTAACAAGTAGCTCTTGTGACTACTTATTACACGAATACACATTACAAAACAACTTATGACAAAAATGAATGAAACAATTAGAAAGTAAATCAGCCATAGCTACTATACATCCTAGTGGTATTATAGAGTTTAGGTTAAAGCCTGATTGGGATCAGCCTGATACCCCTGAGGTTGCTATAGATAATGCCTTGACATTAAAAAAAGCAGTGGAGAGCAGTAACAGTATTTGCGGTATAATCACTTATGCTCCCAACCTGTACTTAAAAAAAGAAGTACTTGAAGCCTATGCCTCTATCCAAATTGGGCATATTGCAAGTGCTATAGTAGTTCGCTCTGTTGGTTCCAGAATTTTTGCTAATCTTGCGCTCAAATTTATCAAAACACCTACTCCTAAGAAAATTTTTACCAACCCAGAAAAAGCTAAAATTTGGCTGCTAGATCAAATTGCAAATGCTAAAATGAGTGTAGGGAGTCGTTAGGCATGTTATCGCAGCTCAAACAAAGCCACGCTCTCGATATGAGCCGTGTGTGGGAATTGGTCAACTAAGCTAAAGTGTCGCAACTTATAGCCTGCTTCTATCAAGGTCTGTGTATCGCGTGCTTGTGTAGAAGGATTGCAAGATACGTACACGATAGAAGGCGCATTTAATTCAATGATGCGTGTTAGTGCTTTGGGCACAATTCCACCTCTAGGAGGATCCAATACAATGGTTCCAATCTTGCCTTTGTACTGTGGATAGTCGTATAAAAACTTGCGTACATCTGCTGCATAAAAATCAATGCCTTCTATTTGATTTCGTTCGGCATTTTTCTTGGCATCTTCAATGGCTTGCGGCACTATATCTACGCCTATTACTTTATTAATTTGTGCATCATTGGCTAGTAATTGTGCAATGGTTCCTGTGCCACAAAACAAATCCATGGCAACGGCTTGCTCTTCTGCCCCCTCCAAACTCAAACGTACATATTCGATCACCTTGGCGTATAATTTTTCGGCACACTGTGGATTGGTCTGAAAGAAACTTTGCATACTAATTTCAAAGTCCAACCCTAGAATGCGCTCTACAATCTTAGGCTGCCCATACCACAAAGTAGAATTTTCGGCTGGCTGCTTGGCCGCATCTCCTACCTCATCATTGCTGGTCTGAATCACCCCCGCCAAACGCGCTCCTAGTATCTCTTGCAACAGTGCTACAAATCCCTGCTTATCAAAAGTATCTAAGTCGTCACTCGTCGTTACCAAATTGAACAACAATTGATTGTGAATATAGCTTTTACGCACCACCAAAAAGCGAAAAAAGCCGCGACTTTTGGCAGGATTCCAAGCAGGCAAACCACTGCCCTCACAAAAAGCACGTATTTGGGACAATGCCGCCTCAAATTCTTGATCAAACAAGCCCGAATCGTCATTGAGCTGTTCTACTGCCCACCACTGTCCACGTCGTTTAAACCCCAAGGCAAAGCCCTCTGTTTCCTCTCCTGTATTCAACGCCGATATCAACGTAGAAAAAGAATACTCCATCTTATTGCGGTAATGCCAAACAGCAGGCGAGCTAATATAGCCCTCGTAATAGTCCTCCACATTGGCCACCCCACTCAAGCGTTTGAACATCTCCAAAGTAGATTGCTCCTTGTACTGCTCCTGCTGTACAATCGGCAACCGCGCAAAAGGCGCACCTGGAATGGGCTGATAAGGTATGTCCATTTCCTCAGGAGCGGGCTGCAATACTTTAACCAATTTGCACTTGGCAAAACGCTTTTTCTTTTTGATAACTTTGGCCCTCACCACTTGTCCTGGCAAAGTATTTTTGACAAACAAAATATAATCGCCCTGCTCTGTAGGCATCTTTGCCACCCCTTCTCCACCAAAAGCCATTTCCTCAATAACCACATCTTCCAAAGCTATTCCTTTCTTAACCGATTGTGTTGGTGTTTTCACGCTGTTCTTAGTTCTTGTATGCTAATAATGCTTGTGGCACCATCCTGCAATTAAAAAGCCTTCAACAAATGTTGAGGGCTTGTAATATTCTTCTTTAGAATGGCAAAGATACACATTGCTGAACTAATCCTTGGTGCTTTTTTACTTTTTTTAAAAATGACCTGATCTCCACAAATAGCATTCGCCTCTTTCTGAACAATTAGGAATAAGCGTTACCAATGGCCTGCAATTGCTCCAATTTGTCCGATTTTTTCTGAATTTTTTTCTTCATAGTATGCTGTAAAATACCATTGGCCTTAAATTGCTTGCCGTGTGTGGTATAACCAAATTTTTGATAAAAATCTAAGGCTCCCAAATATGCGTGCAAACGAATCTCCTTGTACCCACGCTCTATCAATAACTGCTCAATAGCCTCCAACACCTCGCTTCCTTTGCCTATCCCCTGTTGTGCCTTCTTAATCACCACCTGACGCAATAAACAAATCTTGCGCTTGTTCATAAATTCATCCTTCTCCTCCGAAACCTTGGCAACCACAGCCCCAATCACTTCCCCACGCTCATCCGATACGGCCAAATGCACGTCTTTATATTCCTCTGCCAATACTTCAATATCTATTTCCATATCCAAAGGCTCATACAAATGGGCCAAACGCAAGGCCACCAATTCATCATACGAGGGGGTCGCAAACATAACAGATACAATATTCATAATTTGTCTTTTTGGAACGCCTATTTTTTTTTTCTCCCCCTCAATCTACTACCATAGTTTCAAGGTCTTTATAAGCGTTTTAAACTATTAATCTTACATCAAGATAAGAATTTTACAACGAGCACGCTAATTTGTCCTAAAAAAATAAACATCGGGGAACCTTCTTTGTTCTTTCATAGTTGTAAAATATGTGCATTAAACCATTAGACATTATCACGACTAAATTCGTAGCGAAAAAAGCATCTTTTTACTTCGTGAGCCCTTCGGGGTTCCCTCACTCATCGTTAAAAATTGATTCCATAGCACTGCTATGAACTAAATACGCTAGTACTTTTGTACCTTTT
>JBGCDW010000286.1:0-20226 GCA_045105775.1 Aureispira sp. | reverse complement strand
ACTGTCAGCAACAGTCACCATATAACTGCCATCATTGAGATTGGTTAGGGTATCAGTAGTAGCACCATTGCTCCAGTTATAAGTGTAAGTTCCGCCTGTTCCACCTGTGGTAGAAACGGCAATATAGCCATCCGCAGAACCACTACAAGTTGGATTGCTAGAACTATCTACAGTAAGAATCAATGGATTAGGTACATTTAGAATCACCTGTCCCATTGCTGTACAGCCTGTACTATCAGAAACAGTTACCATATAACTGCCATCATTGAGACTGGTTAGCGTATCTGTTGTTGCGCCATTACTCCAGTTATAGCTGTATGTTCCGCCTGTTCCGCCTGTGGTAGAAACCGCGATGTACCCATTCGCAGAGCCGCTACAAGTTGGATTACTAGAACTATCTACAGCAAAAATCAATGGGCTAGGTTCTGTGAGTTGTATGGTTTGAGAATCGACACAAACGGTAGAGGAAGTACCACCTTGTAGTCCAGCAATGACCACAGAATCAATAGCTACAGAGGGGTCAGTGCCAACACCATCGTCGTTGTTGGTCCATTGAAGCCCTATTTGTACAGCTGCTTGATTGTTACAACTAGCAGGCAAATTGGCTGTGTAGCGTGTCCAGCGTCCCTGACCACTGGAGCAGTTAACTGACTTGATACTAGGCGTAAGCAATTGCCACCCTGAGCCATCATTGTACCATACACTGGCATTATCATTCAAACCATCTCCTAAAGAAATATAATTGAAGGCTACACTCAGGTTGGCGGCTCCAATACTAGAAAACGTAGGGGATTCAGCGCGCATATTGGTTTCTGGACAACTTAAGAAAGGGCAAAATCCTCCCGCATCATAAGCCGCCCCTGTGGCAAATACAAAATTAGAAGTAATGTGCAGGGTTTGATTGGGGCCACCTGCTGCACCACAATCGCCTACGGCTTGTCCAGCTTCATCACTGCTTACTGCCCAGAAATTATTATCAGGGCCATTAGTACCTGTTGGAATATTGAGATTCCAGTTGTTGACCCCATCAAATGCCTCTTGGTACAAGGTAATAGGCGTAGGCGGCAGGGTTGTATTAATACTATCAGAGACTACGAAGGTATAGCTGCCTGCTGGTAAATCGCAAATTAATGTGGTATCCATTTGTCCAGTAGACCAAGAAAAGCCCCAATTATTATTACCACTACCGCCCGTAACAACAGCACTAATACAACCTGTACTGTCTCCATTACAAAGTGGATTGGTAGGCGCAAGGGTAATATTGATCGCTGGATTATTGATACAAGAAGGGTTGAGTGTGGCACAAGTGTTGTTTCCAGCAGGACTGATAGGACAAAGCCCCCCTGCATTAGAATTGCCACGCACCAAAACGGTATAGCTTGTAGTTGACATCAAACCTGTAACCGTTGCACTAAAACTATTGCCTGCATTGATCCAAGTGGCACCACCATCTATACTGTATTCATAAAACCCTGTAGGGGGCAAACCAATATCTGACCAACTAAAGCTAATACTAGTAAGATTGGTGCTATCACAGCTTACTACAGGAGCAGCAAAGGTACTGTTAACGGCTACTTCTATGGTGTCTGTATAAATACAAACATTGTCTGTTGCCGCCACTACAAAACTTGTAGTAGTATTGGGGGAAGCAATCGTATTTCTAGCGGTAGCATTGCTCAATGTTGCTGCAGGTGTCCAATTATAGAAAGGGCCATTGCTTCTGGGTGCAAAACGATAAGCATCGTTGGTAGCAGTCCATGCTTGGCCATTTCTGCCTGGTGCAGTAAAACCTATGGTTCCATTGGCATTCTCAATACCTTGTGTATGAATTCCAAAGTTATCAGGTTGAACGGTAGTGTGTATTTCTATTACATTACTGGTTTCGTATAATAATGCTTGGACGGTTACGAGGTCTGTACTTGGGCCAGGAAAATGTGATACAGTAGTGTAGTTGACCACCAAAATTCTATTGGGGGCCGTTCCTACCGTAAAATATTCTAAGGCATCACCCGTCACATTCAAATCATTCCAAGCCAAGGCAATTAGATTATTAGGATCAAATCCCAAATTAACTGGAAGAATATCACCACTACAGCAGCCGTCAGGCGCGTTCAGATCAAAACTGATAAAGCCATTGGTACTCATCACAAACTGCGTATAGGTATTGCAGAAGAAGTCAAATGAAAAACCAATAGGCAAGGGCGCACTCACCCCATCATCTGGATCGGGGGCAAAGGCGCTGACCGTTGTTCCTGTGCCAGAAATAGGCGCGAATGGAATGGGCGTTACTTCGTAATCATCACAAACAGGTGTGGTTAAACTATCGGAGAAAATCACCCCCAATGTACTGTTACTTCCTGCACAAATAGAATCAGGAAGTGCGGTAGCCGCCATGGTCAAATCACTAAAACGTAATACCATCGTATCAGACATGGGACACAAGCTTCCGTAGTTATAATCAACCACCAACACAATAGAATCATTGGAACTACTGCTGCTTGCAGGAGGAATGGTGACTGTTGGACGTGGACTAGTTGTACTAGAGAACGTAACAGGAATACCACTCAACTGTTGCCAATTGTATGAGGAGTTTCCCAAGGCCGTACTAGGAATAGAGTCCGTTATAATTTGGAATTGTTCGCCAGGGCAGACATTTCTATCACTTAGACTAACCCCAGGGACAATAACCTGTACATTCAACAAATCAAAACAACTACTATCAGTAAGACCACCTGTAAAAATACTGTTGCGCAAACCAAGGGTAAAGTCATTGATTCCAATTTCGCTGGTAGTTGGCGTAATCAAACTAAAAATATCCAAAGAATCAAAACGTGCAGGCGCACCCACATTGATAGAAAGGACAGTATTATTGGCAAAAACATTATTAACGGTAGTAAAAGGAGCGTATAAACCCAAGGTGTCGTTCAAATTGCTACTAGCAGATACTCGAAAACCCAAGGTGTTATTAGGACAAACCACAAATTGGTTGATGCCATTAACGGTATCCGTAAAATAACCATTATTACCAGCGGCAACAGGAAGGGTATCGATGCTAAATGGAATATCACAAGGACAAGCTACAGAGCCTGTACCTGTATTGAGCGTACTAAAAATATTAGTCGCGGTATTGGAGAAGTTGGTTACCATAAGAATGTAAACTTCACCACTGATAGCATTGGGAATAGAAACGGGTTCTTGGCCTACGGCACTGTAACTACAATCGGTCACATTGCCCCAGATGCCCCCTTGGCCCATAGAGTCACAAGCCGACTGAGCCGCACTAACATTGGAGAAAGGCCCCCATAAAATAAAATCAATATCTAAATTGCTGGTATTATCCAAGGTGAAATCAATACTACCTGTTTGGTCAATAGTAAGAGAAAAATAACTTGGATTGCCTTGTGTGCCCAAACAATCGTAGTTGGCACCAGCAGGGGCTTGGGGGCCACCGCCAAATCCTGTGCCATCAAAATTAGCGGGATATTGAGCAATTCCATTACAAAATGGACTCAATAAGGCATCATTACAGTTGGGGGCTTGTGCTTGTAGCCATCCGCTCGTTACCAAAAAGAGCAAAAGGCTTATACTAAAAGATAATTTCATAATTCGGAGAATTGTGGAGTGGTTGAGCTAAAGTACTAAGATATTTGCCAACAACTCCAATGAGAAAACTCGATTTACCGTATAAGTTTTCAGAAAAAAATGATCGTTCGCGAGCTGTTTACTTTTTTGCCTTTTTGGTAGCAAGAGCAGCTTGTTGTGCCTCCATCGCTTCTGCTTTTTGGAGTGCTGCCAAATTGAGCTTTAATGCCTGATGATATTTTTGTAACAAAGGCTGATCTATTGGCGTTGCTTGCTGCAATGCGTTGATGGTGCTCAATAATTGGGTTTGCTTGGCCAACAAATCTTGTTTGGAGGTTTGTTGGTATGCAGGCGCAGCAGCATTGGCTTTGGCCTTTTTGGCACAACTGCCACAAGCAGGCTGTTCTTGAGTTTGTTGTATTGCCAGTGCATCTAAGTCAACAATTTGAGCCTGTGGGGCGTGTTGTTGTAGTTGTTGCAACGCTTTCTGATGTTGTGTTGGAGCCGTTGAATTGGAGGGAGACTGCCCTATACAAAGCACAGGAAACATACAAAGGAGGATAAGAATTGTACGCATACTAATGAAGGTATAAAAATGAAAAAATAGAGTAGTGTAAACTAAGATAGATTGTTAATAATAATTTAGCTATCCAGAAACATCTAAAGTACAGAAAAAAAGAAAGATTGCCCTTAAAAGAGCCTTTTCATTGCTCTTGACTAGAGTTGTCAGGCACTTTCAAAGTGCCTGACAACTCCTCCAGCATTTTTTGGCCTGTACTTAGCAGAAACACAATGATACTATAAATAATAAAAAAATAAGACTGGAATACCAAGGATTTGATATTAGAGTTCTGTTGGAGTATGACCACTGTTAATAAAAAGTTAGCAACTTAGACCTTGCTTTTGCCAAAAAACCGCTAATTTCGGCCGCTAGAGTTTCTATTTTTGATGTTTTATAAAAATAGAAATGTATAATTACTGCTATTTTTAAGCAGATTGCTCATTCTGTGTGTATAAAAACAGAATTTAAGAAAAATAAGGCATCTATGGACATTTTAAGAGGATTGCTAGGAATCGTAGTTATGTTATTGGTACTGTATGGCTTGAGTGCCAACAGAAAAGCCATTGATTGGAAACTGGTGGTGTTCGCACTAGGCTTGCAAATTGTTTTTGGAGTGGCCGTATTGTATGTGCCATTCGTGCGAGCTGGTTTCGACGCTATTGGTTGGGGCTTTGTGCAGATTTTAGATTTTACTAGAGCAGGGTCTACCTTTGTTTTTGGGGGCTTGATGGATCCTTCTAACATTGGGTATATTTTTGCCTTTCAGATTTTGCCTACCATTATTTTCTTTTCGGCCTTGTCCTCTATTCTGTATTATTTGGGAATTTTGCAACGGCTTATCTATGGAATTGCCTATGTGCTTACGCGATTCTTACGGTTATCGGGAGCAGAGAGCTTGGCGGCTGCCGCCAATGTATTTATTGGCCAAACAGAAGCACCCTTGATTGTAAAACCCTACTTGGACAAAATGACCAAATCCGAGTTGATGTGTTTGATGGTGGGTGGTATGGCAACTATTGCTGGTGGTGTATTGGCTGCTTTTATTGGCTTTTTGGGCGGAGAAGACCCTGCCATGCAGCAGGAATTTGCGCGCCACTTGCTCACGGCTTCTATTATGTCTGCACCAGCAGCCATCTTGGCTGCCAAGATGTTGTATCCCGAAACAGAAACGATTGATACGAATTTGGAAGTCCCCAAAGATAAGATTGGAGACAATTTGCTAGAAGCTATTGCGAATGGCACAGGTGATGGCTTAAAATTGGCCGTGAATGTAGGAGCCATGTTGATTGTTTTTGTGGCATTGGTAGAGATGCTCAATGTAATTTGTGAAGGCACGATAGGCGAGTGGATTGGGTGGTCTACAGTAGATAATAGTCTGGCCTTGTTTCAGAGTAATTTTCCTACTGATTTGGATTTTATTAGAACCACTCAAAATGCTTTGCCCCCTGTAGAAGAATTAACAAAAGTAGTACAAGAAATGATTGTTACAGGTTCGTCAGGACAAGACAGCATTGTATTTACCATTGTAGAACAACCCTTGAGCGTGGCACAGTTTGAATCGGTACAGGATACGTTTTCTTATAATAATCTAGCCGCCGTATGGACCCCAGAACACTGGAATTTGGTGGATGAAAGTGCCAATGTAGTGGGCAATTTGGCCTTTGGTAGCGAAGAGTTGGAGCGCGTAACCTTGAATATGTATGTGAGTCAGGTAACCGATGGTCGTTTTAGTGGCTTCAACTTAGAATACATATTAGGATTGCTGTTGTCGCCTGTTGCTTGGATTTTGGGAACACCCTCAGAAGATATTTTGATTGTAGGACAATTGTTGGGTAAAAAAACCATTTTGAACGAATTTGTAGCTTATGCAGATATTCCAGCTGTACAAGACAGCTTAACCTACAAAGGAAAAATTATAGCGACTTATGCGTTGTGCGGTTTTGCCAATTTTGCTTCTATTGGCATTCAATTGGGCGGAATTGGAGCTATTGCCCCAGAACGTCGTACCACCTTGGCCGAATTTGGAGTCAAAGCCTTGATCGGAGGGACGATTGCTTGTTTCTTGACGGCAATTATTGCAGGAGTATTGGTATAAAAATGCGTTGAAAACCAAATCCTTGTTATATAGTTTTATACCTTTGCAGCCATTATTACAATAGAGAAAAACACTCGATTATGAAAGCATATTTATTTCCAGGTCAAGGCGCTCAATTTGAGGGCATGGGACGTGACTTGTATGAGAATTATCCAGTAGCTAAAGCACTTTTTGAAAAAGCCAATGAAGTATTGGGCTTTGATATTGCTAAAGTAATGTTTGAAGGAAGCGAAGAAGAATTGCGTCAAACCAACATTACACAGCCTGCTATTTTCTTGCACTCTGTGATTACGGCCCAAGTCAAAATGGAGGCAACTGATCGTCCAGAGGCAGTAGCAGGGCACTCACTAGGCGAATTCTCTGCTTTGGTTGCTAGTGGTGCGTTGTCCTTTGAATCGGCTCTTAAGTTGGTTTCGCAGCGGGCATTGGCCATGCAGCAATCTTGTGAGGAAACAGAAGGAACGATGGCTGCTGTCATGACTTCGGATATGGATTTGGTAGAGCGTGTATGTGCAGCAACAGAGGCCGTAGTCGTACCAGCCAATTACAACACTCCCAGCCAATTGGTTATTTCTGGAAGCTTGGCAGGAGTAGAGCAAGCCTCCAAAGCCTTGGCAGAAGCAGGTGCTCGCGTTATTCCTCTAAAGGTAGGCGGAGCTTTCCACTCGCCACTAATGGCCTCCGCAGAGGCGCAACTAAAAGCTGCTATTGAAGCAACGGATTTCCAAACACCATTCTGTCCTATTTATCAGAATGTAACGGCACAAGCCACCACAGATATTGCCACTATTCGACAAAACCTAATCAATCAGTTGACAGGCTCTGTGCGTTGGAGCCAAAGCGTGCAAAACATGTTGGCCGATGGCTTTGATAGCTTTACAGAAGTGGGCGGCAAAGGTCGTATCTTGTTGGGCATGGTACGCAAAATCAATAGAAAAGTGGGGATGGAAATGCTTTAAATCTGTATTACAATACTTAAAAAAAATTATAAAAGGCCAAGAATGGAGCAATCTGTTGTTGGTCTTTTTATGGTTAAGAACCATTCAGAAGCATACCTTTAGCCCGTACCCTCGTTCTAAAAATAAAGTACATGCTTACAACACAGAACCCCCACAAAAATGAAAAAAATCTACATCAAAACTAGTTTAATTATTATTAATTGCTTGCTCTATGCTTGGTCTTCAGTTGCACAAACTACTCTAGTAGATGTCAATGGAGATAACCGCTTAGATATTTTAGTGGTAGGCACGACCGTATCTATAGAAGACAACTACGAAGCCTTTTCGCCGTATCCTATTGTTACAGAACTACAAAGTATTCTATCTGCTGATCCCTCTATTAATTTGACAATTAATGTGGTGGCCGAAGATATTTACAGAACTAAAACAGTCAGTACAGGTATTGCAGGCCAGTTTACAGCCAATAGAGATTACTATTGCCATTCTCTTATGCAGTATTATTACTGGCCTGATAACAAAGCAGATCGATTGGCTAATTTGGCTGGATTGACGGGAGCTGATTGGGATTATGTGGTCATTTGTGCCGATCCATATATGGTTGCCAATATGCCAGGCTACTATTCACTAGGATTAAACAAAATGGCAAAGACTATTCACAGTGGTAATGCCATTTCTTTATTGCTCCTAGAATGGACCAAAGATGCTGCCCAAACCCCACACTTTGAAGAATTTACTTATCGGGCAGCACAAGGTGCTGTGACACCTGTTCAAGTGGTGCCGGCTGGCTTGGCTTGGGAGTCCCTAGCAAGCAACTTGGTAGATACGTCTGCCATGCACCCCACTCCAAATGGTGCCTACACAGCAGCGGCGGCCATTTATTCCAAGCTCTTTAAGAGAAGTGCTTCCAATTCTGCTTATTCTTATAATGATACGATAGCAGCTGTAGTGGAAACAACAAGGCTTAATGCGACCACACAAACCCACTTTTCTGGGCCAGTTACTTTTGTTTCTCCTTACAAGAGCTGCGAAATTAGCGATAGTAATTTGGTTTACAATCATGGTGGAACAAGTACAGAAAATGGGATTTTATGGGGCTTGCAGTGGCTCGTATGGGAACATCAAAAAACATTGGCCTACAGAGCCAATGCCCCCATTCATTTTAATTATGGCCGATCAAGCATGGGTTCTACACATTTGTATCAAATTGATTCTGCACGTTTTGACTACTCCTTTGGTTATCCTTTGCAAGACGATGCCAGCACTGGTCACGAAACCATGCTGTATGGTATAGACAAACGCCGAAACTCTATCGATGTAGAAACCGATTTGGGCACAGCTCGTCAAATGGTGAATCAATCCCAATTGCCTTATGCCCGAAGTGTACCACTACGTACTATAATTGCTCAAATGTTGGAAGAAATTCCAGGCGTTAGAATTTACCCCCTTCACGATCCTTGGCATTTGAGCAACGATGTCAATAAAGCGATTGGATCATATATGTACACCATGCTTACAGGCGATTGTACCCTTCCTGGCAATAATGTTTGTCTAGATTCTACCCAATGGCGTTCTTGGATGGCGCACAAAATTGGTCAAGAAACGGCTTGGAACGTCATGTATCTACAAGGAGTTAATGATTGCAATAAAACGATACACAATGTTACTGCTTGTAATGCTTATCAATGGGTGAATGGGGTGACGTATACTTCTTCCAATATAGCCGCTACACATACGTATACCAATTCGTTTGGCTGTGACTCAGTGGTACGGTTAAATTTGACCATCAATAATTTAGACACAGCAGTTATGCAAACAGGACTCACACTAACGGCCAATCAAGTAGGGGCGAGTTACCAATGGATAGACTGCTCTACGAGTATGCCTATTGCTGGTGCCAACAACCGTTCGTATACCCCAACTGCCAATGGAGATTATGCCGTGGTAGTAACCAATAATGGCTGCACCGATACGTCCTCCTGTTATAGTTCTTATGTGATTGCTGTAACACAGACGAATTTTGATAAAGAGATAGTCATATATCCGAATCCTACAGATGCAAATCTTACGATTGATTTGGGACATTATGAAGAAAAGATAACACTTGCGGTCAGGAATGCCTTGGGGCAAGAGATTATTAATAAAAATTACCTTGCTACTTCAATCATAGATGTAAACATTGAAGGTGCAGCAGGAGTGTATTATTTGACTATTGACAATGGCCATAAAAGGACGGTACTAAAAGTAGTTAAACAGTAAGGTAAATTGCTGGGCCATTAGCTAAAATTCGACTCAATTGTAACAATCAATCAACAACTTGCGTATAATTTTTGATAGAACTTAGTTAAGTGCAGTATAAACAACAATCATACTCTTGGGTATAGCTGTCAGGAACGTTCAACGTGTCTGATAGCTGTGTCATGTTATAGAAACCAATATAGCTCCATTGCCTTATCTTTAAATGATTACATTAAAACAGTAGAGAGCATTTAGTCCATGTTCTGATCCAAACAAAAAACCTATGCAAACAAACAAATACTTGATCTGGATGTGCACTATTTTATTCATGGTAACAACAATAGCCTGCGAACGTCCAGAACTCAATAGAGATCCCACAGATTTGGTGGATGAACGAGACGGACAACGTTACTCTACAGAAAAATACGGCACGCAACGTTGGATGGCCGAAAATTTGGCGTACAATTTTACAGGAAGCAAAATCAATCCCGATAATCCATTCTCAGAATATGGACGTTTATACACCCATGAACAAGCAGAATTGGTTTGTCCTGATGGCTGGCATTTGCCCACGGAGCAAGATTGGCAATTGTTAGAACGTTACTTGGGCGTGGATGCCAATGCTTTGGGGTTTGTAGGGCATAGAGGAAATACCCTGGGGGGAAAACTTAAATCAAGTTCGGGCTGGGTACTAAACAATGGCACCAACCAATTCTTATTTAATGCCTATCCTGCTGGAAGTTATATAGAGCAAGATCAACGTTTTGAAAACCTGGGGGAGAAAGCCGAATTTTGGTCAGCAACAGCAAGTACGACCAACAAGGCATACATGCGTAATTTGACCAAAGACTTTGATACCATATTTAGAGGCGATGTACTCAAGGAAAATTATCTCTCTTGTCGCTGTGTGAAGAATGAATAGGCGCAATGCAATGATTTGTAGGGCGCAATGCAATTGATTTGTAGGGCGCAATGCAATTGCGCCCTACATGGTCTAATGATAAATTTCTGAACCACTCTCGGTAAATTCTTTAGATTTCTCTTGCATACCCTTTTCCAATGCTTCTGCTTCATCAGCCTTGAGTTGAGCCGCATAATCGCGCACCTCCTGTGTGATTTTCATTGAGCAGAATTTAGGGCCACACATGGAGCAGAAATGTGCAATTTTTGCACCCTCAGCAGGCAAAGTTTCATCGTGGAATTCACGCGCGGTATCAGGGTCAAGCGATAAATTAAATTGATCGTTCCAACGGAATTCAAAACGTGCCTTGCTCAAGGCATTGTCACGGTGTTGTGATCCAGGATGGCCTTTGGCCAAATCGGCCGCATGAGCAGCAATTTTGTATGTAATAACACCATCTTTTACATCTTTTTTGTTGGGCAAACCCAAGTGCTCTTTGGGGGTGACATAGCAAAGCATAGCCGTGCCATACCAACCAATTTGAGCCGCTCCAATAGCCGAAGTAATGTGGTCATAACCAGGGGCAATATCGGTGGTCAATGGCCCTAAGGTGTAAAATGGAGCTTCGTAACAATCGCGCAATTGCTTGTCCATATTTTCCTTAATCAACTGCATAGGAACGTGTCCTGGCCCTTCGATCATCACCTGAATATCGTGTTTCCAAGCAATCTTAGTCAATTCACCCAAGGTTTCTAATTCGCCAAACTGAGCAGCATCATTGGCATCAGCCAAGCAACCAGGACGCAAACCATCACCCAAGGAGAAGGCTACATCATAAGCTTTCATGATTTCACAAATATCCTCAAAGTGTGTGTACAAGAAATTTTCTTTGTGATGCGACAAACACCATTTGGCCATAATAGAACCCCCTCTAGATACAATCCCCGTGATTCGTTCAGCCGTTAAGGGCACATAACGCAACAATACGCCAGCGTGAATCGTGAAATAAGATACGCCTTGTTCTGCTTGTTCGATTAGCGTATCTCTAAAAATCTCCCAAGTCAAATCCTCTGCCTTACCATCTACCTTTTCTAGTGCTTGATAAATAGGCACAGTACCAATAGGCACAGGCGAGTTGCGAATAATCCATTCTCTAGTTTCATGAATATTCTGACCTGTAGACAAGTCCATAATCGTATCGGCTCCCCAACGGCAAGCCCAAACAGCCTTTTCTACTTCTTCGGCAATACTAGACGTGACGGCCGAATTACCAATATTAGCATTAATTTTCACCAAGAAATTTCGCCCAATAATCATAGGCTCCGATTCGGGGTGGTTGATGTTATTGGGAATAATGGCACGTCCAGCAGCAATTTCATCGCGCACAAACTCAGGCGTAATAAAACCTGTAGGAATGTTGGCTCCAAAGCTTTGCCCTGGATGTTGATGAAATTCAATACCTTGCTGCATCAATTCATCTCTGCGCTGGTTCTCGCGAATGGCGATATATTCCATTTCGGGCGTAATCATCCCTTTTCGGGCGTAGTGCATTTGCGAAACATTGGCTCCTTTCTTGGCGCGAAGAGGGCGATGTTTTAAGGACGGAAAACGCAAATGATCTAATTTTCCATCATTTAAACGCTCTTGCCCATATTCAGAGCTGATCCCCTCTAGTTCTTCTACATCACCACGATCCAAGATCCATTGTTCGCGCAAGCGGTGAATGCCTTTGGTAATATCAATATTGATAGAAGGATCGGTGTAAGGACCACTGGTATCATAAACGGTTACAGGCGCATTTTTTTCTACCTTGCCTGTTGATTTATGAACCGTATCTTCCAAGGAAATTTCACGCATAGCGACTTTGATATTGTGCAATTTGCCTTGAACATATACTTTTTGGGAAGCTGGAAAGGCATCTTTGGTAATAATGCCTTCACTTGGAATTTTATCTTTTTTCATTGTGCTTGGTTTAAATCCTGAATGTGAAGTTGTTTAATATTAGCCTAATATTGCTAATGAAATCTAATTTTGCCCTACTCATCGTTAAAAATTAGCTCCATAGCGCTGCTATGAACCGAATTTTTGCCTTGATTAGAACCAAATTAGTACTCATTATCAACACCATCCCATTTTTAAACAACTTCTATATCAGTGTTGCTATGAATACAAAACCTTTTAGTAAACCCTAATAGGGTAGAGCGGTTTATTGTTTGTTCTAAGAGAATAGACTACCCACCTTGAGTAGCAGTAATAATGGTAATGCTATCTTGGTCGTGCAGTACTTGATTCGACCAATTGTTTTTGGGAATCACTTGATTATTAACAGCCACAGCAATGCCCGATTGCTCTGCTTTGTTCAATTGTTGTAATAATTCTAATAATGAAAGCGAAGACGCGTGCTGCTGCTTATTTTTGTTGACCCAAAGAATCATAAACTATAATAGTGTTGAAGCAGAAAGGCAAACTTTCTTACTTAATTATTAAGATAAAAACACCAATAGCGTAAAGGGGATATAGAAAGACAGGAAAGGCAGTGGTATTCTATAGAACACTGCATCAACTTTTCCCTACGACAGTACTAACTGTATCAGGTAATGAGGGTCTTTCTCAGTTTTGTTATTTTTTATAATAAAACACCCCTAAAGTCTATGGTTACAATCAAAGTTAACAAAAAAAGTAATGCCTTGTTTTATCGTTGACAAACATCTGTCAAAAATGATTGCTAGAACCGCATTACTGACAATAAACTGTATAAATGAAGTCCAAAAGAAAGAAAACTACGAAATACAACAAGTCTAATTTGCCTGAAAAAAATTGTGTAATTTGTCAACGCCCTTTTTCTTGGCGCAAGAAATGGGAAAATTGTTGGCACGAAGTGAAGTATTGCAGCAAACGTTGTCAAAGCAATAAGAAACCACCCCCACAATAAAGTTTGTAGAACTTTCCGTTTTGAGGAACCTTATTGAGATAAAAATTGTACAGTTTAGCAGGTCGAACTTAGTCCATATCAGCAACATTTTTTATACATTTACAAAAGAAAAAATCTCCAAAGTTGAAGAAACCTCTTTCAATTTTATCTAATCAAAAAAGAATGAGTTTAAGCGAAGTAGTACTATTAATTGAAAACGTAGATTTAGTAGCTTTTTATGGTAAGAACGACAACCATTTAAATGCAGTGCGTAAAGCTTATCCAGATGTAACCATTACCTCTAGAGGAGGAATGATTAAAATCAATGGAGAGAAAAAGCGCGTACAAGGTGTCAAGTCCAAACTGGAATTGATGTCTAGAATGCTGCGCCAATATGGAGAACTTTCTAATGCTCATATTAATGAAATTTTGAGTGGAGAAAATCCTATGACTGGACGGGTGCAGAAGGATAGTAAAAACATCATTGTACACGGTCGCAATGGCAATCCCATTCTACCAAGAACCAAAAACCAAAAAAAGTTAGTAGAATTGTCGAACGACAATGACATTTTATTTGCGATTGGGCCAGCAGGAACAGGAAAAACGTATACGGCTGTAGCATTGGCTGTACGTGCCCTCAAATTGGGGACAGTTAGTAGAATCATACTTACTCGTCCAGCAGTAGAGGCAGGCGAAAATTTGGGGTATTTGCCAGGGGATTTAAAAGACAAAATTGATCCTTATTTGCGCCCCTTGTACGATGCCTTGGATGATATGATTCATCCCGAAAAACTGGCCTTGTACATGCAAAATCGAGTCATTGAGGTAGCGCCATTGGCGTTTATGCGTGGCCGTACGTTAGACAATTCTTTTATCATCTTGGACGAAGCACAAAATACCACAGAAACACAATTGAAGATGTTTTTGACCCGTTTAGGGCCATATGCCAAGTGTATTATTACGGGCGATTTGTCTCAAATAGATTTGCCGCGTCGTCAACAATCAGGACTAATTAAGAGTTTGAAAATTCTTAAAAATATCAATGGGATTGGAATACTCCAATTGACCAGTGAAGATGTGGTGCGTCACCGTTTGGTCAAGCAAATTATCAATGCTTATGAGAAGAACCAAGAGGAGGGGCAACACCAATACCATAAGAAAAATACGACAGCTACTCCTACAGGAGAATATCCCAAACAAGGCGATTAAAGCAGAGGAATAGAATGATATGAAGCCGTTTGGTAGTGCAGCTACCAAATGGCTTTCTTTTTTTAGTAGGCTTATCTGTAACAATTTTTTATGAAAAACTCTAGCCCAAGGAACCGTCCACAGCCCTTAGATTTGGAAACTATTGTTTCGATAGTGGTAGATACCGACCAAGTAACACAAAAAGCCACGCTGTACCGTGGCAATCCACGCATGAGCAAAGAGCAAAAAGCCAAGCGTTTGCAATTGGCTTTGCAGTGTATGGATTTGACCACTTTATCGGGGGACGATACGATACAAAAAGTCCAGCAATTGTGTGCAACAGCCAAACTACCGCTGGCAGATAAGCCAAGTGTGCAAGTTGCAGCCATTTGTATTTATCCTGCTTTTATCAGCACAGCTCAGGAAGTTTTGCAAGATAGTACGATCCCTATAGCAAGTGTTGCGGCTGGCTTCCCAACAGGGTTGCTGCCCTTGTCTTGGCGATTGGCCGAAATTCGAGGCGTAGTAGAAGCGGGTGCACAAGAGGTAGATATAGTGGCTCCGCGCCATTATAGTCTTGCTCAAGATTGGGAGGGCTTGTACCAAGAGTTGATACAAATGCGCGAAGCTTGTGGTGATGCTTTGCTCAAGGTGATTTTGGAAACAGGGCATTTGCCCGATTTGGAGAGCGTGGCACAGGCAAGCCGAGTGGCTATGCTGGCAGGAGCCGATTTTATCAAAACCAGCACGGGCAAGGAAGCAATAGGAGCAACCTTAGAAGCAGGCATAGTTATGGCCCAGCAAATTGTAGCTCATAAAGCGGCTACAGGATTGTGCGTAGGGCTAAAAGCAGCTGGGGGCATTCGTCGTGCCCAGCACGCTTGGCAGTGGCTGATGTTGGTCGAAAAGGAATTGGGCAATACTTGGGAAAATCCGCGTTATTTTAGAATAGGGGCCAGTAGCTTATTGGCAACGATCCAAACTCAACTCCAATTATTACGCTCTTAAGTATCAGGAAACATGAATTCAATAGCTGCTTTGGCCGATAAAATAGAAGAACAAAACCTCTGGCACAAGGAACTGCATTTGTCTAGAAACGAATACCTCAAAATGGCAGACAGCACTGACACCAACTTATACTTTATTGTAAGTGGCAGTGTCCACATTTTTGTAGAGCAAGAAGAACGCCTACACACCATTCGTTTGGGCTATGAGGGCAATTTTATTGGCGCATTGGATTCCTTTATTACCGAAAAGGCTTCTCCATTTTATATACAAACAATCAAAAAGACCCACTTCAAAGTCATTAGCAAAACTGCTTTTATGGAGCTGGTGCAATCCAGCCAGGAGCTGTTTGCCTTGTGGTACACCATCTTGGAACAATTGGTGTACCAACAAATCGAGCGCGAAAAAGATTTATTGCTGGACGCTCCCAGGGCACGCTACGAGCGCGTGTGGAATAGAAGCCCCCAGCTTTTTCAGCACATTCCGCACAAATACATTGCTTCCTACTTGCGTATGACCCCCGAAACGTTTTCTAGGATTAAGAAGACTAAGAGTTAAGGATTTAAAGGCTAAGATTAGGGCTGTTTTCTAAGGTTGTCGGAAGTTGTGCCAATACATTTTCGGCTTGTACTCTGTGTCGATCATTGTGATAAATCACTACTCTAAACGTATCCCCTAAACGTATTTTTATCCAACTGGTAATTGTAATACCTGTGGTGATTTTGGTCAGATTTACTTGCGCTGCCTGCTCCAACAACAGCAATGTTTCTTGTTGCTGTTGAACGAATTTTTCCAACACACTTTTGTCCAATGTACTGCCATTGGCATCTTTATCTGCAAAGGTTTTCATCTTATTGAGCTTTTCTTTGGGCAATAATGCTTGTGCAAAATAATTGCCGAGCCAACTGCTTTTGAACACAGGTGTAAAGCCTTGATGTTTGCTGTTGTTCATTTGAGTTTGTATTTCAGGCAGATAAAAATCGCCGTATAAGTTGAGGTGTTCTACACACTCCAAGACACTCCAACTGTTTGCATCAGGCTTGTATTGCAGTTGCTCTAAAGGTAATTCTAGCCATGCTTGTGCGGTTGCTAGGTTTTTTTGTGTGCGTGTTCTTAGGTCTTGCAGCAATGCATTGGTTTGGAATTTCATGCTTTGTTTGTTTTAGTGTTGTTGCTAATGATTAATAATAACTTCCTTACAAAGGTGCAGTATTGAAATGAGAAAAAACTTGATTGAAATCAAGAGTATTGAGATTGGATGTTTTTTGGAGAATTTATTCGTTAATTATATTTTGAAAATTGAATAATAACATGGCTATTGTTAAATATTAAGTGAAATTATGAATGATTTATTTATTTAGGATATTGCAATAATATGCACGCTGCTTTTTTGTATTGTTGTGCATAGTCAATATTTTGTAAGAAATACCTTACCCAGGGAGTTTCCAAAATACTTCTTGACAGTACATCTGTCTGTTATTTACCAATAAGAATAGGATATGATTGCACCAAAAGAAACCAATGATGAAAAAAGACGACTTCAAGAATTGAAATCATACCATATTATGGATTCAATGAGTGAGGAGGATTTTGATAATCTAACAAAACTTGCTTCTCAAATCTGTGGCACCAAAGTTTCGCTGGTCACTCTATTAGATGATAAACGACAGTGGTTCAAATCAAAACATGGATTAGATGTCGATGAAACACCCAAAGAATTAGGTTTTTGCGGCCATGCTATACACCACCCACAAGAAATATTTTTGATAGAGGATGCTAGAAAAGACGAACGCTTTCACGATAACCCATTAGTAACAGATGATCCCAATGTTGTTTTCTATGCAGGGGTGCCTTTGGTAACTTCTACAGGGTTTGCCTTAGGAACACTTTGTGTGGTAGACGATCATCCCAAAACATTGAATGAAGAGCAAGTAGATGCACTCAAAGCATTGTCTAGGCAGGCCATGCGACTGCTAGAGCTGCGAAAAAAATCGATTGAAGTGCAGAAAAAAAATCAATACCTCACCAAAAAGAACGAGCAAATAGAACGCTTTGCTTATATGGCTGCACATGACCTAAAATCGCCTCTCAATCAAATACATGCCCTTACCAATTTGGTCTTGGACGAAACAAAACCTTCTCCAGAAGAAACAGCCGAATACTTGGAAATAATCTTACAATCTTCTGGCAGGTTGAGAGCATTGATTGATGAATTGTTGGCTTTTAGTAGAGTTGGAGATATGGAGCATTTGGAATATCAGGAGATTTGCCCCAAATCCCTCATCGAAGATCTCCAATTGATTTTACCAGAAAAAGAAAAAAATACCATCCAACTAGACACCGCATTAGAATCTATAACTGTGAATAAAACGGGGATCAATGCTATTCTCCAAAATTTAGTCACCAACTCTATCAAATATTCTGATAAAACCGAAACGATTGTAGATATCCAAATCAAAGAAGATCAGGAGCATTATGCTTTTATATTTAGTGATAATGGCTCTGGTGTGCCCGCCAATAAATTGGAGAAAATATTTATGCCGCTAGAGGTGTTGAGTAAAGATAAATATGGCAATAAAGGTACAGGCTTTGGCCTCGCGCATGTCAAGAAGATTGTGGCTATGCTGGGTGGGAGTATTTCGGCTGGAATTGGAAGTAATGGAGGGTTGGAATTGAGGTTTTGGGTGTTGAGGGGGGAGTAAGTGTTGACAATTAGTTTCAAATATTTGTCGTTAGTGCCTTTAGCTCGCTCAGAACAATGTTTATCTCAACATTACATATCACGGGGATAAACTTACTTGTTGTGTAGAATAAAGAATATTACGAATAAAATTGTACAGGGATTTTTTATAACTTGCTCTACACAACTCTATTCGTGATAATGTCTATAGAGTAACGCCCAATTGGGATGTTGAACTGAAATATATTTTGAACGGAGGAGGAAAACCTATCCCAACTAGTGTAGTTTGTGATATTTACATTGAAAGTAAAAAAACAAAGAAAAAATATGCCTTCGAGGTAAAAGCTCCACTACCCAATAGCGACCAAACTAAAGTTAGTAAGGAAAAAATGTTCAAACTTTTAGCGATGAGTCCAAATAAAATTGATTCTGCTTTTTATGCCTTAGCTTATAATCCTTATGGAAAGAAAGAGGATTATAATTGGAGTTTTCCCATGAGGTGGTTTGATATGCGAAATGATGAATCTGTGTTGATTGGCAATGAATTTTGGGAATTAATTGGAGGCAAGGGAACTTACAAAAATTTTATCACTGAAATTAACTTGTTAGGAAAGGAGTACCGAGAACGGATATATCGGGAATTTTTAGGAATAGAACCTCCAGAAGGTTTTGATGAAAAAGTTTTGCAATAAAATACTATGAAGAAAGTATTTACATTTGTTGATTTATTTGCAGGAATTGGTGGCTTTAAAATGGCATTAACGAATAATGGTGGCTCTTGTTTAGGCTTTAGCGAAGTCAATAAAGATGCAATAAATGCCTACTGCACAAACTACAAAGTGGAACCTGATTCGAACTTTGGAGATATAACAAAAATAAAAGAGTTGCCACAACATGATGTTTTAACGGCAGGTGTTCCATGTCAAAGTTGGTCTATTGCTGGTAAGAATTTGGGATTTGATGACGATAGAGGGCAGCTCTGGAATGACACTATATATCTACTTAACGAATCTAAACCAAAGGCGTTTATTTTTGAGAACGTAAAAGGCTTGGTTGATCCTCGAAACAAAGAAGCATTAGCATATATTTTTGAGAGAATAAAACAGGCAGGATATTATACAAAGCACTTTGTAATTAATTCTCATGATTATGGTGTGTCTCAAAACCGAATTAGAATTTATATTATTGGGTTCAGAGAACAGAAGTACTTAGATAACTTTTCATTGCCTACACCATTTGATAAAAAACAAACACTGGCAGATGTCTTAGGGTTAGAAATTAAGAAAAGAAAAGAAAAAAAAAGAATTCAGAAAGACCTATTTGGAAACCCAATCCATTCCAGACAAATGAGCCTCTCTAGTAAAAATGGGTTTAATGATTATTTTTTGTTCAATGATTTAAGAAATGGACACACCACAATCCATTCATGGGATATAGAAGATACTACAGCAAGGCAGAAAGAGATTTGTTTATTATTGCTAAAAAATCGAAGAAAAAATCAATTCGGGCCACTTGACGGAAATCCTCTTTCTTTGAAACAATTTCAATCCTTAGATGCTACTATTAAACAAGATGAAATAGATACTTTAATTGAACTAGGAATCTTTAAGAAAGTGTATTATAAATATGAAATTTTAGATTTCAAGGATTCAGATTTGACGGATGAAGAATTAGAATTACTAAATCATACAGTTGATGATTTTATAGTCATTGGCAAACTCAAAATAGAACGTTCATTGAAAGTCAAACGAATATCCATTTCTAAAACTATTGAATCGTTAATCGAAAAAGAAATAATAAAATGTATCGAGGAGAGATACGAATTTAAAAATACAAAAATAAGCAGTGGATTAAATGGCGTAAATAGAGTTTTTATGCCTTCGTCGAATATTTTCCCTACCTTGGTTGCAAGCGATACTAATGATTATATATCTCTAAAAAATATAACTCCTACAACTCATCAAGAATAGACATTATCACGACTGGAGTTGTACAGAGACAAAAAGTAAGGTTTTTTCATCAATCAAGGCAAAAATTTAGTTCATAGCAGTGCTATGGAATCAATTTTTAACGATGAGTGAGGGAAAAAGATGCTTTTTTCGCTACGA
>JBGCDW010000285.1:0-9854 GCA_045105775.1 Aureispira sp. | reverse complement strand
GCCTGTTGTGTATACCTCTACTTCTACGGTAGGATTGCCTCTAGAGTCGAGTACTTCTCTTGCAAAAATATCTTCAATAAGCATAATTGATAAAAGACTTAAAATGGTGAACCCATAGTATGTTTATGGGAATATTATTATAGATAACCTTAATGCCTTGCAAATTTATTCTTGCTATAAACTAAAAAATAGCTCTAGTATAATCCATTGCAAGTAAGATATAGTTTGTTTACAAAATAGCAAATTGTATTATTTTTTAACTAATGCAATGCAGGATATTTCTACATTAACGGATTTGGGCAATCTACTCACTGCTACTGCTTCTCTAGCAGGAGCCGTATCAGCGTCAAAGTATTTGCCATATACTTTATTAATAGCCGCATAATCGTTCATGTTGGCCATAAAGATGGTGCATTTAAGCACCTGATCAAAATTACTATTTGCTGCTTTTAAAACCGCTTTTAGGTTTTTCATTACCCGCTTGGTTTCTTTTTTAATGCTCTTCATAGCCTTTTTATCCAGTGCTCCAGTAGCAGGATCTAAGGCAACTTGGCCTGATACATACACGACACCATTCGCTACGATTGCTTGGTTATAAGGAGCCACAGGAGCGGGGCCTTGGTCAGTTTTGATAATTTTTTTCATGGTTAATACTGTATAAATTTAAGATAGATGTTTTAGAATAATCAACTCTTTTGAGGTTAGAAAACGCGCCTTGCCAATAGGCAAGTTTTTCTTGGTTAGAGACGCATAACGCACGCGGTCTAGCTTTACCACTTGGTAGCCCAAATGTTCAAACAAACGTCTTACAATTCTATTTCTACCAATATGAATTTCTAAACCAATCACATTGGCTTTGGGCCCATATTCAATAGCATCCACAGGAGCAGGGCCATCGTCTAGTACTAATGTTTGGCGAATTTTTTCTAAATCCTCTTCTAACAGAGGCTTATCGAGAGTAGCCTTGTAGACCTTTTTGATATTAAAGCTGGGATGGGATAATTTTTGGGCAAAGCTACCATCATTGGTTAGCAACAGCAAACCTGTGGTGTTGCGATCTAGGCGACCCACAGGATAAATGCGCTCTTGGGTGAGTTCATGTACAAATTCTAGTACCGTGCGTCTGTCGCGTTCATCTTGCAGGGTAGTAATTACATTCTTAGGCTTATTGAGCAAGATATAAACATGATTGCGCGTAGGTTTTATAAGGTCGCCCTGAAACTTGACCACATCGCCTTGCTGAACCTTATAACCCATCTCCGTAACCACGACATCATTGACAGTTACCACCCCTTTTTTGATGTGTTCACTAGCCTTGCGGCGGGAGCAAATACCTGCATGAGCAATGTACTTGTTGAGGCGCATATTTTCCTCTACAGGGGCAGGTACCGAAGTAGGATTTTTGTCTTTACTTTTGGTGGTTTTTTTATTGAACTTAGACGACTTATTGTATGGTTTCTTGTATTTAGAATCAGAATCCTTATACGATTTCTTCGGTTTCAATGGTTGTTCCTCTTCCGCTTGCATTGCCTTTTCCCAAGCAATGTCTTTGGGAGATTTCTTTTTATAAAACTTACTAAAAGGACTGGTGTCCTTTTTGGGAGATTTTTTCATAATAATAGTACTAGTGAGCAGACCATCAATCGCTTTGAGGTGTTGGGATCCTAAGAACAACAACGATTTATTTCAATGGATGGCCTTTGGTATAACAAAGGTACGTTTTTATTCAATAGTTTTTGCTGGCAATTGGCCGATGCTGCATCAACTTATTTAAATCATATGATACCTATTAAACAAGAAGAACAAGGAAGGGAACGAACACGCGAGATCTAAGCACTTATTTAGATTTTGGAGTATTGCTATTCGGCGGATCATTTTGGTGGTCTTTAGGCTGCTCTCTGGGCTTTTCTTTTGATTTTTCCTCCGATGTTGCTTTGGGTGGGGTGTATGTGGCTGTTTTTTCTTGCTTCTTTGGAAGGGCTAGAGTGGGGTTCGATTCCTTTTTGTCGGCTGTTTGCTTTTTTGCTTCTGCTTCTATAATATCAGGTGGAACCTGCAATACATTGGACATAATCTCAAAAACGGGAGTTTCAATATATTCCTTTTTGTTCTTAATCAAAAAATAAGTACCTGCTATAATAGCCAGTGCCATCATCCCAAAGCTCACCAAGTAGCCGCCCTCATCCATTACAAACGACAAGAGCCATCCGATTAATAGTGATAGGGTAATCGCCAGAAAAATGCCACTAATAATAGCCACACTCCACAAGGCGACCAAGCCAGCCAATGCGGCCAATCCACGCGACAAATCAAAAGAAATTTGACCTTTGTATTGATCAAATTTTTCATCCATATATTCTGTAATAGAATCTTTGACGCGATCGGTTATATTTTTTTTGGTACCAAACATGGATAAAGTAATTAATCAAAATAATGGAACAGTAACTTGCTGATTAATAGTTCCTATTTTTATAATTATCAAGAACAAAATTAAGACCTGTAAAGTACAACAACTGCTAGGAATAGACGAAAGAAGCATCATAAAACCCAAAAAATTTTTATATTGAGGAATTGATACAGAGGCATTTTGCTTCCTTTTTGTAGTGTTTGATATAGAATTATGAAAATACTTTTATGCTTTACCATCTTATATTGTTGTAGTCAGTGGGCCACAGCGCAGCCTCCTATGCTGAGTAATCAAGGGGCACTCATTTCTGTGCAGGACTCTGCTTTTGTATCCGTACATGGCAAGGTGCAAAATGATTTAGATGGAACGTTTGATAATGGCAGTGAAATTTATGTCAGGGGTGATTGGGAGCACAATGCCAATAATGAAGCTTTTGTGAGTAGGGGAGTCGGCATTGTATATTTGAGGGGCAATACGCCTGCTATACAAGGGCAATCCATCACGCGTTTTTATGATTTGCAATTGGAACAAGATAGCATTGCCTATGCCAAGGTAGGCGTGTATGTAGATGGTTTTTTGCGTTTGAATAGTCGGGAATTTAGTATTGACACCCATACCGTTGAGGTGTTTAATCCTGCTTTGGATGCCGTAGAACATACCCAAGGAACCTACTGGGGCTATGTGAGTGCCTTGGATAATGGAGGCTTGAGTCGAGCAATGGATACCGTGGCGTATTATTTTTATCCCTTGGGTTCCTCTGTGCAGGGCAGCAATTTCTTTCGTCCGCTTGGCGTACGTTCTACCAGCAATACCCCAACGACTTTTAAGGCGCGTTTGGCACACGAAGACCCTAGTAATGCGGGTTTGGATCGCCAACGCAAAAACTTTAATATTTGTAGAATCAATGACCAGTTCTTTCACCGAATAGAACAACGCATAGGAAGCAATGCCGCAGATTTGGTTTTTTATTATGATAATGCAACCACCAATTGGAACGGCGCGGGACAATGGATCAACGCTTTTCAGTGGGACAATGCCCAAGAGGGCATTGCAGGCAATAGCAGTGGGTACAATTTGGCTACGCTCACTACCAGTCAAGCCATCCGTGGATTTAACCCTCCCTTCTTTGCACTAATGGACAAAAGTGCCAATACGCAAGCAACGGTTGCCCCCAATCCAATTTGTGCCGATCAAACGGCTATTGTAACGGCCAGTGCCAGTCGGGGCACTTTTACCAATTATGATTTTTATGTCGATACCTTTTTAGTGCAGTCAGGCCCTAGCGATCAATATGTCATTCAGGCGAGTCGCTCAGGCGATGTGCCGATTTGGGTGGTTGGAAGTTTGGCCGATTGTGGCGACCAGAGCGATACGTTATTGCTTACTGTATTTGATAGTGTCATTGCTACTGCTTTTGCAGATACCATTATTGTAGCAGGAACGATGGCCAACTTGAGAGCGACAGGGGGAGATTTTTACAATTGGTTTCCAGATTCTGCTCTAACTTGCCCTGTTTGTGCGACAACAGAGGCCAGCCCGATGGTTACACGACAATATCAGGTAGAAGTAGAAAACATGGACGGCTGTAGAGATACGGCCAGTGTCTTGGTAGAGGTTAGAACTGGAGTGGATCAGATTGTATTTATTCCCAATGTACTCACGCCCAATGGCGATGGTTATAACGATACTTGGTTGATTAAGAATGTAGAATTATTTCCTAGAAATAGTGTGAAGATTATAAATCGTTGGGGCGATGTGGTGTATCAGAATAACAATTACCGAAACAATTGGGGGGGCGACTATGGAGGCAATCCCTTACCCGCAGGTACTTACTATTACATTTTGGATTTGGGCGATAACTGGGGATTATTTAAAGGAGATGTTACTATTTTAAGAGAATAAGGTATGAAGCACATTTACTGTTTAATAATATTGTGGTGTACAGGGCAACAACTACAAGCGCAACAAATGCCTTTGTTGAGTGAGTTTTTGCACAGTCCTGCTCTTATCAATCCTGCTATGATTGGTTGGGAAGACTTAACCGCAGTTACCGCAGCCTACCGCCACCAGTGGACAGGGCTAGAAAATAACCCCATCACTTTTGCCCTCAATTTTCGGCATTTTGACGAAGAAAAAAACATGGCCTTTGGAGGGGGACTGACGCATGATCAAACAGGGCCAACTTCCTTTACAGGATTGAATTTACAGTATGCCTATCACCTCAAGTTTGGCTCGGAACGCCGCAAGAACGAAAAACGCCATCGGTTATCGATTGGCCTTTCATTGGCGGCCAACCAGTACCGCCTAGATGGGGCCAAATTGCGGTATAATGATGTAGATGATCCCTTGATTGTAAACAGTCAGGCGACTTCTATTTTGCCAGATGCAGGGCTGGGTTTATTTTACTACAATGATTTGTATTATGTAGGGTTTTCCATTCCACAATTAATTTCCATGAATGTGCGTTTTGAAAGTGACAATGCCTTGTCCAATATACGCCGTGTTGCACATTTCTATTTTAATGCGGGAGCTAGAATCAAACTACAAGCACCAGAAAAAAGTGTCAGACGCAGCAATTTGTACGAACGAGCAGAGCATTTGCTACTGCCTTCTCTTTGGTTTCGCTATGCCCCCAATAGCCCCTTAAATGTACATTTGCACTTGCGCTATATGTGGCGACAACAATTGGGGGTAGGCGTAGCCATTTCTACCGATGGAACACTAGGAATCGATCTTGCTGTACAGATCAAGAAACGCTTTAGAGTAGGCTATGCCTTTGGAGTGCCCTTGAGCGATATTTCGCCTCATGTGGGCAGCAATCACGAATTGATGTTGACCTATATTTTTGGTAGCAATGGCAAAGGATGGCTCTTTGAGGCAGCGTCTCAGCAAATTCAACTCAAAAAAAATAAAGCGGCCGCTAATCCTGTTGATTAAGGAAAACGGTCATGACCATTTATATGAAAAGAGCATTATGTTTGTCCTTATTTCTTTTGTTCTTGTTACAAGGCTGTTGCCATCATACTTTATTTAAATCAGCTATGAGAGATATTTTTGATACCCTAACCTTGTTTCATTATCATTTTCAAGACGCTTCTGTGCCGCCGCCCTTTCACCGAAGTTATACCATTCGTGCCGATACCAACCAGGTACAAATATGGGTGTACAGCTATGGCGATACCTTGGCTACAGAAACCTATCCATTGCCTGAAAATGCCTTGCAACGAGTAGGGCAGGCTCTGCTCAAAAATGGCATTGCACAACACAAAAAAAAGAAAACCTTAGAGGGCTGTACAGGAGGCGTAGGGCACGAGATTAAATATTTATCCAAGAGAGATAGTACGGCCTTTTCTGCTAGTCGCTATGCTTGTGGAGGAGATTATGAAGGTGATCTCAAGGGAGATGTGAAGCAGTTTTTAAAAGATATTGCTTTTTTGACCCCCAAACTAGACAGCCTTATCCGAAGCACCAAGTAGTGCCAAAAATGGCCTATACTGTTAAATTTTACTTTTTTACAAGAAAAAAAGAAAAAAACTGTCTTTGGAATGGATTTGGATATTGTAAGCGTAACAATTACCCGAACGGTAAAACCAATTATGCAACATATAACTCCCAAAGAGTTACCAAATATAAAGACCTTATGTCTAAATTAATTTTAATTACTTCCCTATCTTTTTTCATTTGCCTATTCGCTGCTCATGCTAGACCAACTGTAGTGCCTCCGCAAGATACCATTCAACAAGAAATGGTATTGGATCAATCGAGTGAAGAAAACTTACTAAATACGGTCAAAATTACCATAGATAAAAATAGTAATCGCATCTATTTTTCCTCACCGCATATGCTGACGAATGTAAATATTACCGTGAAACAATTGGGGGAGAAAGTCATTGTACAGCAAAACAACATGACCATCAATAAGCATTACTCCATTACCTTTCCTGCTCAAGCTGGGATTAACAAATACACCGTAATTTTACAGAAAGACAACCAGATTGTCGTGAAGCGTCTCAACAAAGATTGGATGTAATGATTGCCGTATCCAAACGCAAACGAAGAAATAATTAGAGCCACCATTAACCCAATTATTATTTTATTATTGAGAATAACCTTTCTACTCTAAAAAGTCAACAAAACGGTCATAAGTTCTATGTGCGCCTACTGTGTGTATACACCAAATATTAGCTAGATCCACGCACTTTGATTTATACTGTGGGAATATACCGTTATAGGCATTGTTCCTTGCAGCTTTCATTTTTCTAAAGGTGCTCGATGTCTTCTTTGGAAAGTCCTGTTGATTGCATGATTATTTCTATAGAAACGCCATTGTTTTTGAGTTCTTTTGCTATTTCAATATTTCTTTTTTCTATTCCCTTCTTCATTCCCTTTTCTATTCCCTTCTTCATTCCCTTTTCCATTCCCTTCTCCATTCCCTTTTCCATTCCTTCTTTAAGTGCTTCTTTTCTTGAAGTGTCCACCACATTTTTAATGTCTCGATAATATTTTAAACTCTCTTCGTATGCTTCTCTTTCTTTAGGTGTAAATTTGGCAATTTCTGCTGCTTCAAATAATTTGGCAAAAATTCTATTCTGTAGTTTTTGGGGACGTTTTTGTAATTGAGAAAGGTGTGTAAAAACATACATCCATTTATCAAATTGAGTCTCCAATTCTTCTTCCTTTTTATTGAATTTGGGCAGCTCCAAATAAACAAATTTCAATTTATCATAAAAGACTTCACCTGTTTGATTTTTCAATTCTACGATGTGCAAAAGCTCTTTTTCGTTTTTGTGCTCATCAAAAATAAAGTCTAAAACGCCTACAGAATAAACAGAATCTAATTGATAATCCCATTGATTTTTTTTGCCCTGTTCCTGAATTAGAAAAGAAGCATAATAAAGACTCCTGTCTTTAAAGAAATTTTGTTTAGCTTTTTGCATCTCTACAATAAACCGCTCGCCATTATCCCCAATACAATACAAATCAAAAACAGCTTTTCTATCCAATTGAGTCAACCCTTGCTTTTCTCCAGAAGAATAGGATAAATCTTTTATCTTTTTATCGGGAAGTATCTGATTGAGGAAATCAATCAACAGCATTTTATTAGGTTCTGTTCCAAATAGCTTTTTGAAACCAAAATCTGTTAATGGATTGATATATCTTTCTTTTTGTACACTCATTTTATGGCTATCTAGTTATCTATTTACAAAAATAGCTGTTTTTTTTGATTTTAGGATTTTTTCTTTTTGCTTGTAGCGAATATGGTGCGTTTCTATCAATTTTTAATGCAAAAGAAATAGATGGCAAACTACTAAATATCTCTTGATAAAACGTTTTAGCGTCTTTCATATTTGTATGTTCATAGGGGGCTTTTTTCCAAGATTTTATGGTATTTTATATATTTTTTAATTACACACAAACACCAAGACTTGCCGCCATTGTCAACAATAGCAATAGCAAAACACCTTATCCCTTATTCAGGGCTATAATTCTACTAAGTTTGGAGGAATCACTAAAAGCATTCAGTAGAAATGAATTTTCATGACCATTTACAATCCAAGACTCTATATGATTGTTTTGAGCGATCTGCGCCGCCTCTAATTTGGATTGCATCCCTCCAGTGCCTTGATCCGAAAAATCACGAGTTACAAAACGCTGAACATCGTTGATATTTTCAATGACGTTAATGGTCTGTTTGTGATTATCGTAAACCCCATAGGTATTCGTTGCCAGCACCAGCAAATCAACGTCTAATAAGACCGCCGTCAGTGCCGAAAGTTTATCGTTGTCTCCAAACTGGATCTCGTCCGTTGAGGTGGTATCGTTTTCATTGATAATCGGTAATATTCCATTCTCCAAAAGAATATTGATCGTATTAATAATGTTTTGTTTAGAGTGTTCGTGGGCAAAATCGGCATAGGAAAGCAAACATTGCCCTACAGGAATTTCATAATCTCGAAAAGAGTCGTGTATTAAGCGCATCAAAAAAGGTTGCCCGATGGAAGCTAAGGCTTGTTTTTCCTTGAGATTACGGCCTATTTTTTCAAGCTTAATAAATTGTTTGGCAGCAGCTATCGCCCCAGAACAAACTAAAATAACATCAAATTTTGTTTTTAATTGTACAATCTGAATGGCGATGTCCTCCAATTTTGCTCTTGATATTTTATCCTTTCCTTTGGTCAGTGTAGCCGTTCCAATTTTTAATAATAATTTAGGTTTACCTTGTTTGTCCATTGCCTTTGATGTACCATTTATTTGTGACCAACTCCTCCAATCCTAAAGGGCCTCTGTGATGTAATTTTTCCGTACTGATGGCCATTTCTGCGCCTAAGCCAAATTGGTATCCATCTGTGAATCTAGTAGAAGCATTGTGATAGACAGCGGCACAATCTACCGCTTGCATAAATTGATTGACTTCTGCTTCTTGCTCACTAATGATGCAAGCAGAATGGCCGCCAGAGTATTTATTTATCATTTCAATGCCTACGTTTAGGTCAGGAACGGTGGCCAAGACTATTTTTTTGTCCAAAAACTCTTCTTTCCAAATGCTATCTGTTGGGGATTGAATAATTTCTACTTGGTTATCCAATAACTTGCCTTTTAACTCCTGTATGAATTTTTCAGAAACCCTTTCATGTATCAATACTTTGTCCAAGGCATTGCAAGCCGAAATTTTAGATATTTTGGACTGCACAATAATATCCAGCGCCATGTTAAGATTGGCCGATTCGGAAACGTAACAAAAATTATTGCCTCGCCCACTCACCAAAACAGGGCATTGTGCAACACTTTTTACATATTCGATCAATTTCATTCCACCACGCGGTACAATTAAATCAATCTTCGTATCAGGTTCCTTTAAATATTGTTGTAAGGCAACCCGATCCATGTTTAGATAGCGAATTTGATCTTCCTGCAATCCTACCTTTGATAAAGCTTGCAACCAACAGGCATGCAAGAACAGATTACTATGTTTAGCTTCTTTGCCACCTTTTAGTAGGATTTTATTCCCTGATTTTAGAGCCGTAGCCGTGGCTTCAATCGTAACATCAGGTCTGGATTCATAGATGATCATAATGGTGCCAAAAGGAACCGTTTTATTAGAAACGGAGAGTCCATTGTCATGTTGGAACGAATAAAGCGTTTTATTCAAGGGCGATTCTTTTTGTATCACTTGCTGCAAAGAATCAATCATGCCGTCTATTTTTTTGTGATCTATAAACAACCTGTCGTATAGTGATTTATCTTCTTTGTCACAATGCTCAATATCAATTTTATTGAGTTGTAATAACTCCTCTCTTTTTAGATCCAATTGAGTGGCCATCTCAATTAATACATCATTAATTTTATCTTTCATATTTTTTTTATTTGCGGAGAATGCCAAGGCATTCCCTCAAAAAATTACACAAACACAATAACGGTTATCCCGAATAGAATTTATGAAAAGAGA
>JBGCDW010000284.1:0-4158 GCA_045105775.1 Aureispira sp. | reverse complement strand
AAAAAAAGACACTGCTCAAAAGAGCGTGCCTTTATAGTATCAGTATAGCAAATGCTTCATTTAGATGGTTTACATAGCCGGCAATTCTACAAAGAAGTCGGTACCTTTTCCTTCTTTTGATTGGAAGTAAATTTTTCCCTTTGCCATTTGTACAATCGTTTTGGACATAGCCAAGCCTATTCCCGTACCAGAGCTTTTGGTGGTAAAATTCGGCACAAAAATATCATCTTTTTGAGCATCGGGAATACCACAGCCATTGTCTGACACCCGAATAATAACGGTTTGATTAATCAGTTGCAGGGCAACCTTGATAATACCGGGTTGGTCATCGGGAATGGCTTGAATGGCATTTTTGAGCAAATTATTGAGTACACGCATAATTTGTGTTTTATCCGCATAAACCAAACATTCCTCTTCGGTCATGTCCAAATAAAGCTGTACATTTTCCTCTTCCTTAAATAAGGAATAGGCATTGTTTACCAACTCATTTAGATGCAATTGCTCTTTATTGGCTGTTGGCATTTTGGCAAAGGTCGAGAATTCGGAAGCAATATGCGCCAAGCTATCAATTTGCTCAATGAGGGTTTTGGAAACTCGGTTGACCATTTTTTGAGCCTTTTCAGGATTGGTATTGACCACGCGCTCTAGCAATTGAATATTGAGTTTCATGGGCGTGAGTGGGTTTTTGATTTCGTGTGCAATTTGTTTGGCCATTTCTCGCCAAGCACTTTCGCGTTGGGATCGCGCCAACTCTTTGGTACTTTCTTCCAATTCAACAATCATCGAATTATAACGATCGACCAATTCTCCAATTTCATCTTTATTCGTCCAAATCAAGGGCTCATTTTTCTTGCCCAATTCTACCGCATCTAGCTTGGCCCCAATAACTGAGAGTGGATTGGTGACCGAATTGGCAATAAAGAAGGCTGCACCTCCTGCAATGAGCAAAAAGATCACATAGACATTGAGCAAGGTGCCCAAAAATTCGGCTACATCTTGAGAGCCAATATTGCGCGAACCTGCCAAATCATAAGGCAGATTGAGATAAGCTATGGTAACATCATTTTTGTCCTTCAAGGGGACATAGGCCGATAGATAGCTAAAACTATTAATAACCTCCTCTTGCGATACCAAGTTTTGTTGCTCATTCCGAAGACGCTGAAAGGCAATAGGATTCATCTTGCGACTAATCAAGTGGCGTTCAAAAATAACCTTTTCAGAAGAAGAGAGCAGATTGCCTCCTAGATCATAAATGTTAACATCAATCTTGTGAATGTCTGCCAGACTTTTGGCATCTGGGAGCTTGGGAACCGAGTCTTGCCCTTCATGAATTTGCCAAACTGCCGTTCGGGCGGTGCTACTGATTTTACGCAAAAGACGAGATTTGTGATAATCATCGTATTCACTACTATAATAAAGAATGGTAATAATGGCAATGGCTACAAAAGAAGCCAAGGTCACCATAATAATCCCTCGCTGGATTTGCTCGCGCAAGGAATTTTCAAAATTGGTATGAATAAATCGTTTTTGAATGAGTCTAAATAGCAATTCATTGGCAATTTGTAAGGAGAGCAGTAAGAAAATACCAAAACAAAAGATGTAAGCAAAAATAGTAAATGCTTTGAATACCTTAAATATAGGGACGGTAACAATGGCTACATTGGATGGAATGCCCTGTCCGCGATAAACCAAATAATGTTCCGTTCCTTCGAGTCCTTGGTTCTTGAGCAAATTGAATTTTCCTGGTTCTGGCAATGGCATTTCGTAATCCAATTGTGCTTTGAAACTAGAACCATTGGTGCTCACTCTTTCTTGATATTTATACAGGGCATATGTAAACTGACTGTTGAGCTCGGCTAGTTTGCTCTTGTCTCTACTTAATAATTCAACATAAATATTGGATTTCTTGAAATCTTTTCGAGGCGTAAATTCAATGACAATAAGCCCTAATAAGGCACCATTTTCTGACAAAGGAAGCTTGGCTAAGTAAGAATATTGCCCATCGGGTAAAGAGTAAAAATGCAAATAAGGATCAGTGGTTTTGCTGCTTTCGCGAATAAAACCCATAACCTCTTCATAAGGCCTGCTTTCTCCTCGATAAGGGCGGCCTTGGCTGGTATAAATGTGAACACTGTAGTCATAACGCCCAAAGAAATAATTATCTAGATAACGATAGGTCAGCAACTTTACCGCTTGTCGTCGGGGCGAGGGCGATAAAGGGCTATTGATAGAAATTTTGAGCGAACCATCATCCAGTATTTTGGGCACTAAAGAACTGAAAATGGTTTCCATTTCCAAGTCGCGCTCCATTGCCAATCGCTTGGCATATTGTTGACGCAAAGCAATGCCCTTATCTACATTGGCACGCTCTACTACTATGGTTATAAAGGTAGAAAAAAGCATGAGCCATATACTAATCCATGCCAAGGAAGTACTGCGTTGTTGGGTAAAAAAGTGCAGTGCTGTAACATGTGTAATGATAGCCAGTGTAAAAATAAATTGATCCATGACCCAACTATCAACAGCCAAGGAAATGCTTACGCTAAACAACCAGGCAATACCAAAAAGACTAGCGTGAACCTTGAAGGGCAATTGAAGCGTTTTGAATACTTTGGTGAAGCGGAGGGTTAGAAAAAAATAAGAGAGCAAAAAGAAACCAATGCCTGTTAGAGCCAGCAACGAATATAGATTTAACTTCGAAAAATCATCAAATTCAAAAGAAATAAAGGAAGACATGACTATATCGCGCAAGGCAAATTGAATGCCTGCCAAACCTGCTACCATAAAGGCATAGCCTGCCGCACCCAAAGCAATTTGTTGCCAAGGAAGATAAAAACGTATATCACTTGCTCGCACTGTTCTATTAATATAAAGTGCATACCAAAACAACAGACATATATCAATTAAGAAATCTCCCAGCGAATAAAACCAAATATGATTGGCATCGGATAGGCGTTCATTAAAAATTGCATATTCATTGCCCACAAACGGAAAGTCATAAAAAATACTCACCATTCGGAACAGCAAAAAACTACTCAATAATAAGAGCGCGCCTGTAACCACATACCCCCGTTTTCGACTCAGTTGCCGAGCCAGTTGATAAACGCCCATTAACAATAAAAAACTGCTCAAAAAATAACACAAGGTACCCAATATGATATACCATTGATAAGGATAGTATTGCTGTGCTTTGACATAAACAATAGGCCGTCCTAGTCGATCCTTGACCGCATAATCTGTAGGAGTTTCACTAATGGCAATAAACTCCGAAACAGTTTTGGGAACCAACTCAAAATGATCTTGTAGATAATCATTGTTAATAGAATAGTGCCTATAAATGGGAATCAGTGCTTCTAAATTATAATGATAGGTGCTGTCATCAATCAAAAAATCATAAGGGCGGTGAATTTTGAGATAAATAGAAGCGTTCATCTCATACGGCTCAATCGTATCAGTTCGCGAGTATCTAATATCGGACTGATACGGTAGAATATTATTGTTATTCCAATACACAATAGAATCCCGATCATTATAAATCAATAGGGTATAGGGTTTGTTGATGTATTTGGCAACTGTATCACCAATCACGTAACCTTCTACCGCATTGAGCAGCAATGCACCATTGTTAAACAACCCTTCAATTTCTGCCTCTGCCTCATGCAATTCCGCTTCAATAAGGCTAGTATAAGCGGTTGGGTCAGGGACTTGATGGGCGTATTTTTCTATGATGCCTCCAATAGAAAAACCAAGAATAGATAAAACTAAACACCAAATTATAGGGCGAAAAACAAGTGGATTAGAAGTATTGGAGTTGGACATAGAAATCTATTACGGGCGACTAGCACAACGAACCCAATCGGGGGGCATTATTGTGAGGCTAAGAATGGTTGGGCGTAAAATATGCTTTTTCCTACAAAAATTATTCCTGCTTGGGGCAATGTCCACAACAAAAGAGCAGCCTTGATAAGACTGCTCTAAAATACAAACAACGTAATTTGTCGCCTTTTGACGTAATAATACGTTGATTAGAGTAAAAAAACGAGTTGACACTCCGTTTTCTAAGGTTTATTGCAATTTGAAACGCAAAGGCAATTTGTAAGAAACGGCTACATTTTGACCCTCAATTTGACCAGGTTTCCAGAGGCTACCTTCTTTTTG
>JBGCDW010000283.1:0-4759 GCA_045105775.1 Aureispira sp. | reverse complement strand
GAAGTTGTTTAAATTTAGCTTAATGTCGCTAATGAACCGAACGAAGTGAGCTCACAAGCGTAGCGCACTAAAGCTAATTTTGCCCTACTCATCGTTGAAAATTGACCCCATAGCGCTGCTATGAGCTAAATTTTCGCCTTGATTAGAACCAAATTAGTACTCATTATCAACACAATTCCATTTTTAAACAACTTCTATCTATGAAAACTAATTCTAAATCCTTAACAACACTATTATTTAAATAGTGTATTAAAAACTATCTCGAATTATGAAAGAAAACAAGAAGAAGAGTTTAAATCCCAGATTTTACTCTACCTCCGGCAATCAGAAAAACAACCCCAAAGACCAATCTGAAGCAGTTTTTTATTCTAATCAATTTACCATTTCTAACCTTCCAGTAGAGTGTCATCCCAAAATTGATGCAATACTGTCAGCCACAGGGCGCTTATCCGAGGCTTTAAACATTAAGCTTGAAAAAGACTCTTATGCTGCTCATACCAATATGACAGCCTATCTGTATCCTAAGTCTGAAATTTATAGAATTGTTTTAGTTAATGTATTCTATGATTTATTATATTACATTGATGACATCTTTGGAGAAGACATTCAAGATTTTCACATAGCAGAACAACCCAATCTGCAAGAAGTCATGAGCATTTGGTTTACGGGGAATATCAATGCAGATTATTATAAAAGTATAAAGAGCCCTCGTATCAAATCTATCTGTACTGCCGTACAGTGGACACGTACAAAAATTTCTCAAACTTGCGAGCCAGAATTTTTCCAAATGTTGTCTAATGCTTTATTTGAGCATTTAAAAGAGCAGTTGCAACCAGAACCTTATAAAGATCTTGCGTCGTATATTACGCTGCGTAGGAAATTTTCAGGAATGTATGTAGTTATTCATTTGATAGAATATTGCTACAGGTGCTACTTGACCAAAGATATTTTAGAAAAAGCACCTAGTATACAAGTAGTTATTGACAAATGTGCAGATATTTCTGGTTTAGGTAATGATGTTATATCGTATCCAAAGGAAAAACACAGCAAACTTAATCTTATCAATGTGCTTCTGGATCTAAAAGTAGTGCAAACATTCAACGAGGCCATTCAGACTTCTATTGATTTAGTGAATGAATTGCATCTTGAAGTAGACGAAGCCATTGCTAAAACAAAAGTAGAAATACAAGTACTCAGTAATGAGGATCGCACCAAAGTATTGCAATTTATCGAAGGTATTAACTCCATTTTGTCCGCTAGTTATCATTGGCAATTAGTTACACAACGCTACCGCCATGAGAATCACATATTAGCAGATTTACGAGTAAATGTTGATTACAAAGGCGATGCCGCCTAAAATTTTAAAATGCTATTTTGAATTAATTCAAAATAGCATTTTTTATATCTAATAGCCCCCTCTAAGTAACACGATCTGTCATTTTACTTTGCACCATTTATCTGTTTGAGCAACCACTCTTCTGCATTTTCTTGCTTGGTAAATATTTTAGTAGCAACAGAGTTGCCCGAACCAATTAGTTTCAAAAACAAATTACCTACAATCTTAGCTCCAAAAGAAGTAACTAAAATTGCACTAGCTACGTGCCCAATTTTTGCTTTCTTATAACATCCCAATACCTCTTTTTCCAAATACGTATTTGGGGAGAAACTTAAGATAACTCGCCCTCCTGCTTCAACAGCCTTTGTTAACATCTCAATATTCTCCAGAGCAACTTCAACCGTATCTGGATCGGTCCAAGATTTCTTAACTCTTAATTCAATAATACCATTAGATCTAACTTTTATCGTTACAGCGCGTGTTTCCAATTCCATAGTTAAATGCTTATTTTTGAAAAGATATTACAATCTATTTATTCTATTTTCTGCACCATATAAATATAACGATTGCTTAAATAATATCCTAATCACTACCAAAACCATCTTGATAATTAAATGAATACATTATTACAAACAATATTAAACTAAAATTCATTTCGCATCATGTATTTCAGTAAACATATGATCGCTATTAAATAGCCAGCACAGCTATTAATAGCTAAATTAACACTCTCACTACCTTTCATATATCTATTTTAACAAATAAACCAACAACAATAATTCATCTACTTGTGGAAATAATTTTCACTATTCAATCAAATAAGTTATTATATCAATAATAAATAATGACATTATGATGACATTATGATGCTTGTAAGATGTCAAAACATAAAAAGTCCCAAAGAGCAAGGGTCTCCGTATGCATAGCCTCGGTTCAACGTAATCCCATTTTTAAACCATTTCATTTTTTACATTCAAGTTCAATAAAACATTGAATGAGGAAAATAAAATTCTATTTTTAGGTGTTAAATTACTTTTAAAGTAAAGAAATCTTATCTTTAAGTAATATTTCATTACTGGCCATTACTTCTTATTATGAAAAAGCAAAGCATTATTCGCGAATACAATTTTCCAGATGCTGACTTATATGCACAATGCCGTCAACGTATTTCTAACATTAAACGCGATCAAAAGGAATTTGAGAGCTATGCTTACAATGGCGCGAAAATTCAACAATTTGAAGAGCTTTGTGATAGCTTTGCCAATCAGCCTGATGACGATGAATTGGTAGGCACACAAATGGAAGCAACAGGCAAAAAAAATGTTGCTCGCGAACAACTAAAAACAGCTATTCGCTCCGTAATGACCCGTGTTGCCACCAAGTACCATACACGTTCAGGGCATTACCGAAAATTTGGTACGGTAAAAATGAATGATATGAGTGATGCCAAGTTGCTCTTGTGTGGGCGTAGAGTAGTTAGGGTAGCGAATAAACTACTCGATTTTTTATTAGATACAGGCTTGCGTCAAAACCATATTGATGTGGTTCAAAAGGCTGCTGCTGCCTTTGAAAATGCCCTACATATACAACAAGATCGCATTTCGGATCGTGATATTTTTGTAGAAAAACGAGTAGAATTGGGCAATCAACTCTACAAGGAATTGGTATTGGTCTGTAATATTGGTAAGGACGTTTGGGCAGAAACCAACAAAGCTAAATATGAGAATTACACGATTTATGAAAGCAATAACGAACAAAAAAAAGCGCGCAAAAAACGCTTAAAATCAGATACGGATAAATAGACAAAGAAATAAGTATGTTGGTGCTATTGTATGGCGCAATGCTATTGTATGGCGCAATGCTATTGTATGGCGCAATGCTATTGTATGGCGCAATGCTATTGCGCCATACAATAGCCACTGTTATTTTTTATGTCGAGCCTCCAAAACCTGCAACACCTCATCCAAACCATGTCCCTTGGCCACTAATAACAACAAATAGTGATAGGCCAAATCTGCTGCCTCGCCCAAAAAGAGTGCTTCATTATCATCCTTGGCTTCAATAACCAACTCTACGGCCTCCTCTCCTACTTTTTGCGCTACTTTATTAATGCCACGTGCCAACAATTTGCTGCTGTAAGAATCGGGAGAAGGATTGTTTTTGCGCGCTTTTAAAATTCCTTCCAAATAAGCTAAATCAAATTTGGTAGCATTCGCCTCTGCAAAACAAGTATCCGTTCCTGTATGGCACACAGGGCCTTGGGGATTGACCTTTAGTAATAAGGTATCTCGATCACAATCCAACGACCAATCTACCAATTGTAAAAAATTGCCTGAACTTTCGCCCTTCGTCCATAACCGTTGTTTGCTCCTACTAAAAAACGTCACCAATTTTGTTGCCAACGTCTTTTCCCAAGAGGCTTGATTGACATAGCCCAACATCAGCACTTTTTGAGTGCTGGCATCTTGTACAATCGCTGGCACCAACCCATCTCCTTTCTCAAAATCAATATTCATATTCTTATAGCAATATTTTGTTGTTTTAAATAATGTTTTAAATCGGGCAAGGTCATTTCACCAAAATGAAATACACTAGCCGCTAAAGCTGCATCCGCTTTTCCTTCCTCAAAGGCATTCTTAAAGTGTTCCATCGTTCCCGCTCCCCCAGAGGCAATGATTGGAATAGCACAAGCATCTGACAAGACAGCCAAAGCACTGTTGGCAAAACCAGCCTTGGTACCATCGTGGCTCATGGAAGTAAACAAGAGTTCTCCAGCTCCTAAACGCTCTGCTTCTTTGGCCCATGCCAATAATTGCCAATCGCTCTTTTTTCGGCCTCCTTGGGTATACACCCACCATTCATCTCCTTCCTGCTGTGCATCAATAGCGACCACCAAGCACTGCCGCCCAAAACGCGTTGCCACCCCACTAATTAATTCTGGCGTATACACAGCCGCCGAATTGATCGTCACCTTGTCGGCCCCTGCTTGCAACAACCGAGCAACATCCTCTACGGTACGAATACCACCTCCTACTGTAAATGGAATATTAATATGTGCAGCAATTTGCTCCACCAACTCTACCAATGTTCCTCTTCGCTCATGACTGGCCGTAATATCTAAAAACACCAATTCATCGGCTCCTTGTTCTGCATATACTTGCGCCAAAGCAATAGGATCGCCTGCATCTCGCAATCCCTTAAAGTTGATTCCTTTGACCGTTCGGCCATTCTTAATATCCAAACAAGGAATAATACGCTTACTAACCATTGCTTAATTGTTTGTAAGTAGCCGTTCAAAATTACTACCAACAAAAAACGGTTATTTTTCTCCAGCTCATCGTTGAAAATACTCGTCTTAGCCCGCTAAGTCTCCGTTTTTCGCCTTGATCTGAATAAAAATATTCCATTTTTTTAGTTAACATT
>JBGCDW010000282.1:0-12504 GCA_045105775.1 Aureispira sp. | reverse complement strand
AAACTCCAACGGCAGAAGGAGAAGAAACGGCAGCGGGAGAGTCAGCAGCGGATTCAGTAGAAGCAGATCAAGCAATAAAAGATCTTGATGGACAAGAAGGATCTCTAGTAGAGCAATTAAGTAATCCAAACATAACGGCTGAAGAAGAAACTGCGCTACAGCAAGAATTAGATAAGATAAGAAGCGAGAAGCAGAGTATAGAGACCCTTAAAGAAGAGAACACGACAGCTGCGGATTTAGTTGGCGGTACTGCTCCTCAAGAAGGAGAAGAAACAGGCACAGATGGAGCAGGAAGTATACCAGAGGGGTATGACTTGGATGAAGAGACAGGTTACTATGTAAACGCATCAGGACAGTATTACAATGCCGATGATGGAACCTATTATGATCCAACAATAGATGATTGGGTCGATGAACCTGCTTCAGATGAGTTAAGAGCAGAGCAAATTCGTGTTCGAGATTTTATAGGGTTCCAAATTAGTAGTTTAGAAACCAAAAAATCGCAATACAGTGATGATGTACAAAGTGATAATTTTCTAGATGGAGACCCTGTTACGAATGTACAAGAATGTGAAGATGATATACTAGAACTTCAGCGATTAGAACAAGTAGTAATGACCTCAAATGATCCGACAGTAGAAGAGGATCAAGCTGCAGCTATTTTAGTAAAACACAATGTAGAATCCAAAGTTCCAACGGTAGAAGATTTAGTACCAGAAGGGATGTTGTTGAATGAAGAGAACGGATATTACTACCACCCTATCACTGGCGAATTATACGATCGAGTCACAAGAAAATACCTCAATCCTGATACAGGAAATTGGACGGATGAGTCAACAGTAGATCCATTGAAAATTGAAAAAGATGCAGCGAAAGAATTTCTACGCTTACAGATATATGGAGTTCAGCAAAGACAAACACATGCTGTAGGGGCTTTTAAAACAAGATGTGCTACGGCGATACAAAATTTGCAGAATCTTAGTAATGATGTTGATGCAGCAGAAGATGTAGCAACCATAGAACAGACAAAAGCAGATGCTAGAACAATAATCGCATCAGTAGATACAGAAGAGCAAGTAGCACAATCACCAGAAAGAGATAGAGTAAGAGGATTGATCTTGGATGCTTACTGGCCTCTTAATAATCAAAGAGTAGCCCTTCAAGATAGTAATCATGCAGATTTTGCAGTCATTGACCAAGCTGCAACAGATATATGGGCTTTGTATGAAACGATAGAAACTTCTATAGATCCATCCGTCGAAGAAGCTGAACTAAATACTATAATCACGAGCTTGGGAGATAAAGCCGAGGGAATGTCATTAGGTGAAGCATTTAATACGAGACATTTAAGCATTCTAGAAAACTTCGTAAATTATCATGGCTCCTCTTTTAGTTATACTATATTTAGTTTTGAAAGCCAATCCTTATCATTTCCTCTAGGAGGAGTAGTAAGTGTAACAGGTAAAATAGGCGGAGACCTTATAGCAGGGGCAGGTCTCTCTTTAGATACTCAAAATAAAGAAGTAAGTGTTTTTGGAGAGATAACAGGAAGTATAGCTGTTAGTGTTTCTTTGGAGCTGTCGATTGATGTGCCAATTTTGGGAACATTTGGTTTTTCGGCAGGGCTTGAATTGGACTGTAGTGCTACTATGGGCTTAGATGGTTATTTAGCGCTTGTAGGAAGTACAGAGCTAAGACTTGATATAGCACCTAGTGCTGTATTGGCTGCTGACGTTAATCTGCTATTTACCATTATGCTTGGAAATTTGATCAAAGAGGATTGGATTGAAGGAATGATATCATGGCTAGAAGCACTAGATAATAGAATTACAGTGAGTGGGAATGAAGTGCGATTCAATTTAATGCGGTTAAATGTTCTTACCGCAACAGCCCCAGGATTAACAGCCTCCTTGTATTTAACAAACAAAAGTCTTAATAATGTGAGCGTATCTGGTGGATGGTCATATCAAGTGCATCCTGATGTGAGTAATGCAGTAGAACAGGTTAAACAAGGAATCAAAAACAAAGTGGATTCGCTATTCAAGAGTATAGGGGAGGCAGTGATGGCTGTAGGTAAAGCTACAACCATATATAATGGAGATATGGAAGATTATTTAGATGAATTTGATCCTACAGGATTCTATTAGAATTACCGGGTCTATTGTTAACAACAAAAAGGAGGCTGTTGAAATACTAAATTTCAACAGCCTCTCCTTATATAAGAGCAATTCTACTTACCCATCACCATCTATATCCGTAATAATAATTTCTACGCGCTGGTTGCGTCTACGTCCAGCAGAAGTTTCATTATCGCTAATTGGTTTGCGCTTGCCATAACCTTTAAACCCTATGCGCGAACTATCAATGCCACGGCGGCGCAAGTAAGCCACTACATTTTTGGCGCGTTGAGTCGATAGGTTATCACAGTATTTATCAGGAGGCAGCCCATTGGTATGGCCGCCTACCTCCAAGGAAATATTAGGATTGGCTTTCAAAAATTCATAAAGACTCATCAGCGCGCGCTCTGCATTTCTAGTAATCGAAGCAGAATCGGCCTGAAAATACAAGTTTTCTAAACGAAATTTGTCCCCAACTTTAATTTTAGTGGTATTAATCGTTTTAGGATCAAAATTCCCCTTGTCCTTGGCCACTAGGTTTTTGGCAGAAGTGTTTGGAGCTGTTTGCGTATTTGTAACAGGATCTGGTTTGGGGTTCGTATTGTTAAATGGATCTACTTTTTGGATAGGATCCTTGGGATCTGGCTTTTTGGGATCGTTTACGGCCAATGGTTCTTCTACTGGAATCGTACAAGAATAAATTTCAGAAGCATTATCAATCAAAACATTGCCATTATAAGCGGCCAAAATAGGTGTTTTGTAATAAGCCTCTATGATAATATAGTTGTAATTTGCCTTGTTTGCCGTGAATTTAAATTCATAAGAACGCCAATCGTAATGATTGATAGGCTCTTTGATCGCATCCAGCAATTCCGCTCGCTCACAATCATCATTCCCCCCCCAAATTCTAAGAACCATTCCATCCTTAAAATTGGTAGGACGTGTTTGATTTTTGCGTGTAGGGCTTAAGTAAATAGGAGATTTACAAGCCTGTAGCGAAAATTTGTAGCAGGTTCCTTGGGCGATGGGTTCGGTTAGTCGCTGTGCCACGGCTTCCCAAGTATTATTATCACGGCCAACCAGCCCCACATAAGTACGTCCATCTTTGGCGGGACGCGTTACATTAAAACCACCATAAGGCTGAATATCTGGTGGCGACTCTTGCTGATGTCCACAATCTGTCCACCCACGAGGTACACGTCCTGGGCCAGGAATTTCTTCAAAAGAAGGATTTTCCAAATAAATTATTTGCGTTGTTTGTGCTAGTGTTGCCGAACTACAAAATAAGGTCAAGCAAGTGCACCATAGAAAAATATATTGATACATAAATCAAAGGTAAAGTTAGCGTGTATTTGTTATAACTTTTTTTTAATGCAAAAAGGATTAAAACTGTGCCAAATTGAACATCTGTTTAAATGTACAGGATTAGGTAGACTTTTTATATTCTTTGCAAGATTATGAAACAAAATCTTGTATCTATTTGATTGTTAAGTTTTTGTGTAGAATGTAGCTGGTTTTAACTATTCTGATAATACTGTGCACACAATTTTCTACTACCAAAGCCAAAATAATAAAGCTTCTGTTTGTAGTCAACAATCAATAGAAACTAAGGTTGTTAAGTAAAGTCTTGTTTCTATCCACAATAATACTAAACATCGCTCGATCCAACAGCATTCTTAACATAAATTAAGTATAGTATTGACATCTAGGGTACAAAAATAAGCCCAGTGGAGTGCAAAATAAATTTATGTTCTTTTTTAGAGCCACTCTTTTATTCGTTTTGAGAAAAAAGACCTGAATTTTAGCAGCAGACTTAGCAAAAACTTTACTTAACTTGTTGTGTTTTTTGAAATCATATAAACAGACCGCAGAATTATCAGTATGCAAGTATTTAAATTTGGTGGTGCATCCATCAAAAACGCCGCTTCTATCAAAAATATTGTTAACATTATTCAACAGTATGCCAATAAAGAACTCTTAATTGTAGTTTCAGCCGCAGGCAAAACAACAAACGCTATGGAGGGCATTCTGCAAGCCTATTGGGAGCGTCAAACAGATTTGATGCAAGAACGCTTACAAGCAGTACGCCAGCAGCACGAACAAATCGTTGAGGAGTTGTTTGAGCAAGTGCCTGCTGCATTACAGAGCGAGTTGCATGATATTTTTATAGATTTAGAATGGATATTGGAGGAAGAACCCCAAGACCCTTACGATTATTTGTACGATCAAATTGTGGGAACAGGCGAGTTGCTCTCTACCAATATTGTAGCCGCTTATATGCAGTATCAAGGCTTGCCAACAACTTGGCTGGATGTGCGCGATTGCCTGATGACGGACAATACCTACCGAGATGCAGCCGTACAATGGGAGGCAACCGAACAAGCCATTCAACAAAAAGTAACCCCTTTGTTGGAGAAAGGTGTAGTCGTAACACAAGGTTTTTTGGGAGGCACTACAGAGAATTTTACGACTACGCTAGGCCGAGAAGGGTCGGACTATACCGCCGCTATTTTTTCTTATTGTTTGAATGCGACCGCCATGTCTATTTGGAAAGATGTGCCAGGGGTTTTGACCGCCGATCCGCGTTTGTTTGATAACCCTACCTTATTAGTTGAATTGTCGTACAAAGAGGCCATTGAAATGACCTATTATGGCGCACAAGTTATTCATCCCAAAACCATCCGCCCATTGCAGAATAAAAACATTCCGCTACACGTTAAATCTTTTATAGAGCCAACAGGTGAGGGAACAACTATTAGCAATGCAGCACCCAACGTTTATCCGCCTATGCTAGTGGTAAAACAACAACAAGTATTATTGAGAATGACTTCACAAGATTTCTATTTTGTGGACGAAGCCAAGTTTGCTAAATTATTTAATGCCTTATCCAAACACAGAATTAAGGTAAATATGACTCAAAATACGGCTTTGGCTTTTTCCGTTTGTGTCAATCAAGACTCCGATCGCATTGCTGCTCTACTACAAGAATTGGCAGAACAGTATGATATTCAGAAAATAGAAGGCCTCAAATTAGTCACCGTGCGTCACGGAACAGAAGAATTGTTAGATAAAATAACCAATGGCCGCCAATTGTTATTAGAAGGAAGAATTGCCAATACCTGCCAATTATTATTGAAAGATCAGGAGGTATTGAAAGGAATTATATTGTAAAACGGAACTATTTTTGAATACACACGGCTATTAGGAAACAGAACAAACAAACTACTGGACTAAACAACTTCAAATTATTTCACTTTAGTGCATCTTACACTAAACCATTTTTAACACATCCAACAATGATGAAACAACTCTGCCTTACCTTTGTCTTGCTTTTATTGCTTACTACACAACACGCATTTGCTCAAGGTGATAAAACCCTTGTCAAAACTATGGATCCCAAAGGGACTTCTATGATTGCATTCGACTTTAGAAATCTGGGCATCGAAGCCATGCAGTGGGATGCTGGATTTATTCGGATAGAATTGGAAATTATGGCCAATTTTCCAGAACCTGTATTGGCCCAATTGGTCAAGGCTGGACGTTACTCGCTTACCTCTTCTATAGAGGGGGAGACGTTTTATATACATGCCGATAAACTAGACAAAGCCGTTACGATTGGGGGCAAAGACCTAGACGACCATGTTCGCATCTTTATCAAAACCCCTGGCTATTATGGCCTGTCCGAAGAAGGAATCCTCCAAAAGAATTTTACAGGCGAACAAGTGGAAATGTTTGTAGAACGCTCCGAAACCAAAGAAGAAGCGGCTACAATTATTCAAAAAATGCGTCAAATCAAGGATGAAGTATACGTCCAGTACCGATTTGTATACAAAGAAAAAGCCGCAGGCAAAACAAGTCGTACCAACAGCACTATGGATGCTGTAGATAAAAGTCGCAGTTCTGCTGCTGATGAAACGACCGACAAACTAAAAAGTCGCCAAATGCCACCTGATGCTACCCTCCAAGATGTACAAGAACGTTATGGAGATATTATCATTGATGGTGCTGCTTTGGATATGGATTAATGTCTATCATCAAGTGTGAAAATATGGAATAGCCCATTGCTGTATAGTGATGGGCTATTTTTGTGGTAGAGCAGTTATATTTTGGTATCTTTAAGCGAATCTTTGAAAATTTATAAAAAAACTATTAATGAATAGTATTAGAAATACATCAAACAAACCTTATCGGGATTTGATGGGCAATGGCAAAACTTACACCATTCCCAAATTTCAAAGAGATTATAGCTGGGAAGAAGAACAATGGGATGATTTGTGGTTAGATATTTTGTCTTTGCAGGAAGGCGAAGAGGAACATTATATGGGGTATTTGGTGCTGCAAACTTCGGATAATCAAAAGTTCAAGGTGATAGACGGCCAGCAGAGAATTACTACCTTAAGTATTCTAATATTGGCAACCATCAAGTGTTTGGAAGAATTAGTAGAACCCATAGAAGATTTAGGCAACAATAAAATTCGGGCACAAAGTTTAAGAGCCACATATATAGGTGTTCTTAATACTATAACATTGGTTTCTAAGAACAAACTACAACTCAATAGAAATGGGGATTATTACTACAGCAATTATTTGGTACCCTTACAAGTGTTGCCTGTTCACAAGCGTAATGAATCAGAAAAAAGAATGCGTAGTTGCTTTTTGTGGTACTACAAAACCATCAAAAGTACTTACCAGAAAGGAGTAGATTTAGCAGCCTTTATTGAGAGCTTTGTCAACAAACTTTACTTTACCGTAATCGAAGTAAATGATACCGTTAATGCGTACAAGGTATTTGAAACACTAAATGCTAGAGGCGTGCAGCTCTCTTCGGCCGATTTGCTCAAAAATTATCTGTTTTCTATTGTAGATAGTGAACCTATAGAGGATGTAAAGGATAACATTGGGGCGCTGGAAGATTACTGGAGTGAAACCATTACAAAACTAGGCAATCAACGCATTGATGATTATTTGAGATACTTTTGGAATAGTAAAAATAAGACTGTACGTAAAAATCAGTTGTTCAAACAAATAAAATCTACCATCACAACATCTGAACAAGTATTTCAGTTGCTTCGCAATTTGAGGAATAATGCCGATCTATATATCGCCATCCAAGAACCTCAAAAAGAAATTGACTTTTGGCAATCGGATAATGCAACAAAATATGCTGAAGCCGTTCAACCGTTGGGAGAATTAAAATTGTTTAGAGTAAAGCAAACGTATTCTTTGTTGATGACCGCTTATAATAATTTGAGTGATAAACTATTTGTAAAATTATTAAAATGCTGTTCTATTATTGCCTTTCGGTATAATGTGATAAGCAAACTCAATGCGAATGAACAAGAACGAGTATACAACGAATTGGCATTATACATACAGAAACACCAACAAATTTCCTATTCTAAATTAGCACAACTCTATGTTAATAAAGAAGAATTTGTAGCCAGATTAAGAGGGATTGAATTTAAGCGAAGCCAGCACAAAATTGTACGTTATCTATTGGCTATGCTTGAAAAACAGGCACACGAACATGAAATAGATTATTCTAGTACTAACTATACCGTGGAGCATATTTTGCCAGAAAAAACAAAGGAAGCCACTTGGTCGGATTTTGAAGATGATGACAAGGATAAATTTATATACAAACTGGGAAACCTTACCCTATTAGAGAAAAAGAAAAATGAAAAACTAGGGAACAGTACTTATGAAGAGAAGAAAAAAACCTATGAAACTTCTGCTTGTCAATTGACCCGAAAAATTTCTACCCATTATGAGCAATGGGGCCCTGCCCAACTGAATGGCCGTCAACAACAGTTGGCCAAACTAGCTGCTCAGGCTTGGCGTTCTCAAGAAATGGAATCCTTATAAAATAAAAATCAAAGACAAGCCCTTTGGCAACAAACTTGCTGTTTATTATATTATTTAGTAGCTTTAATGGGTTGCACCTCCCAAAACTTTTTCAATAAAATCGTAAACAAAAATTATAACAACTATGAGACAGCTATTTTTTCTATGTGCTTTTTTTGCAATGGGAACTTCTTTGTGGGCACAAGATTCTGAAAAAACTTTGGTAAAAACCTTGAATCCCGATCAAGCCCCCAACGTACACATCGATGTCAGAAATGAAAGCATGGCATCAGAACAATGGGACGAAGGAACCATTCGTGTACAGTTAGAAATTGAAGCCAATGTTCCCGAAGCTATTTTGGCACAATTGGTCAAAGCAGGACGCTACTCCCTAGATGGTAACAAAGATGGAGAAATCTACATCGTATCTGCACCCAATCTAGACAAAAGCATCACGATTGGTGGCAAAGATTTGGAAGAAAAAATTACCGTAAAGGTTCAAACACCTGGTTACTTTGTTTTGAACGACCAAGGAATGTTGTCCAAAGACATTGATGAAACGGTTATTGCTGCCCGCTCTAACAATGAAGCAGAAGCAGCCAAAATGTTGAAAAAACTAAAATCTATTCAAGAAGATGTAGACATTGAAGTAATGATAAAGTCTACTTCTAGATACAAGAAACCAATTGACCTATCTAAATTCAAAATTAAGGTAGATGGCGAAGAAATGACCGTAGATCAATTGAAGTTCTAATACAGAATAAGAATTATAATAAAGCAAAATTGCTTTATAAGCAAGCAGCGTTTAGTTTTGAGCTAAACGCTGTTTTTTTGTGTTTAAAAAAGAAAAAATAGAGTGGACTGTGTATCTTTGGACTTTTGAAAATTCATGAAAACGACTATTGCCTTGTAGGCAACCACCGAGAACTAAGGAAGATATTAGATGAGGTTAAAGAGTTTAGACATCAAGGGCTTTAAGAGTTTTGCAGATCGAACCGTTATTAATTTTGGCGAGGATGTCATTGGGGTAGTTGGCTCCAATGGCTGCGGAAAATCTAATATTGTTGATGCTATTCGCTGGGTATTGGGCGAACAAAAGACCAAACAACTGCGCTCTGAGAGCATGACCAGCGTTATTTTTAATGGAACCAAGGGCAGAAAAGCTTCAGGCTTGGCCGAGGTTTCTTTGAGCTTTATCAATGATAGAGGCGTATTGCCCGTAGAATACCAAGAAGTAACCATCAAACGCCAATTGTACAAAGATGGCTCTAGTGTGTATGAATTGAATGGGGTCAAATGTCGCCTCAAAGACATTTCTAATTTGTTGGCCGATACAGGCATGGGCTCCGACTCTTATGCCATTATTGCCTTGGGTATGGTCGATGATTTGTTGCAAGACAAAGACAATTCACGCCTCAAACTCTTTGAACAGGCGGCGGGCATTTCTAAGTATAAAAATCGCAAAAAAGAAACCTTTAGCAAATTGCGTGCAACCGAATCAGATTTGGAGCGCGTTGAAGATTTGTTATTTGAAATAGAAAAGAACCTCCGCAGTTTGGAACGCCAAGCCAAACGCGCCAAAAAATTCTTGACCCTCAAGGATGACTATCGACGCTTGAGTTTGGAGTTGAGTTATTTTAGAATTGCACATTACAAGCAAAGCTATAAGGAACTAGATGAGCAAATTAAGCAAGAGCAAACCAAAAAAACAGCCTTAGATCAAGCTGTAGAACAATTGGAAAAACGCGTTGGGCGCGACCAAGCAAGCAGTTTAGAGAAAGAACAAGCCTTACAAAGCCAACAAAAAGCTTTGGGAAAGCTTATTGGTAGAATCAAGGGTAAGGAAAATGATGAAAAGATATTGACTCAGAAAATTCAATTTTTGAGTCAGAACAAAGAAAAAATAGAGGAGCGTTTGGCTGATAATAAGCGACGATTTGAAGCCATTGAACAACAGATTGATGTGCAAAGTGAACGTTTAGACGCACAACATGCCTTGGGGGGAACGCTTAACAGCGCATTGCAAACAGCCAAAAATAAGTTGGAAGATATCAGAGCGCAGCACCGATCTGTCAAGCAAGCTCTAGAGATATATGTAGAAGAGCAACAACAGTTGAGCAAGGCTTCTTTTGAGCAAGAAAAGCAATTGGCCGTGCTTCAAAATCAAGAACATGCAGCTTACAAGGCTGCCGAACGCTTGCAGCAAAGCTTGAAGCAACGCCAACACGAAATGAAGCAAGTGCTGGAACAAGCTCAACAGTTGACCCAATTGCAGCAAGAACAAGAAGTAACCGTTCAGCAACTCAAAAAAGAGGAAACAGAACGTCAGGAAGCACTAGAGAAGGTAGAGCAAGCTTTGGAACAAGCCAAGGAAGAATTGGCCCAGCAAAACAGAAGCCTAGATGCCAAGCAGAATGAATACAAGTTGCTCCAAAGTTTGGTAGAGAACATGGAGGGCTTTTCGGCCTCTGTTAAATTTCTAAGCAAGCAGCAGCATTGGGCCAACAAAATTGTATTGTTGTCTGATGTGTTTTATTGTGAACCTGAATATAGAACGGCCGTAGAAAATTATTTAGAGCCTTATTTGAATTATTATGTGGTCGCTGATTTTGCCGAGGCATTGCGTGCGATAGATTTATTGGAAGAGCACCAAAAAGGAAAAGCTAATTTCTTCTTATTGAGTCAATTGCAAAAAGAAGACCGTCTAACAAATACACCACCTGTAGGGAGCAAAGCCGCCTTGGATGTCTTGCAATATGAATCGTTGTATCAAGGCTTGGCCACGCATTTGTTAGGGCAGGTTTTTATAGGAGAGGCTCCTGTAGATTTATCCAGCCTAGAGGCAGAACACATTTATCTTACCCAAGATGGAAAATGGATTCAACGCCAAAAGGTAGTGCGTGGAGGCTCGGTAGGGGCGTTTGAAGGCAAAAAAATTGGCCGAAAAAAGAATGTCGCGCTCCTCAAAGAGCAATTGGAAGCCCTGCAATCGAGTACCAAAATCGTGCAGGAAGAAGTAAAACAATTGCGTTTGCAACAACAAAACCTGCGTCAAGCCAACCAGCAAAAACAACTTCAGAGAGCCGAGCAACAATTGCAACAAACCCTGCGACAAGCTATTGGTTTGCAAGGAAAAGTAGACAACTTTGAGCAATATCAGCAAGATAACCAAGCGCAAATTAGCAATTATCAAGAACAAGCCCAGCGGCACAAGAATAAGCAAATTGAAGTGCAAAAAAAGGTGGATAAATTGCAAGAAGAACTCTTGAAATTGAGAGAAGATGTTTCTGAAAAAGATGATGCAGCACAAGAAATGGCCGCCGCTATGGCCGAGGCTTCTACCGATTATAATAAAAAACACATTGAGCAAGTGCGCCACCAAAATGCAATGACCACCATTGAAAAGGAATTGGATTTTGCTTATCGCCAACACAAAGAAATCAAAACCCAACGAGAACGAGACGAGGCTTTATTCAATGAATCGGGCGATAGCTTGGGCAAAACCAAAGGAGAACTGGAGCAAGTGCAAGCAGAGTTGGTTACTTGGGTAGCAGAACGCCAAGTGCAAAAACAAACGGTAAGTGAAGCGGAAAAAGCTTATTTTACTTGGAAAGGAGATAGCAGTGCGCGAGAAAAAGACTGGCGAGAAAAGCAGCGTTTGCAAACACAAATTTTAGAGTTTTTGCACCAATTGGAGCAAAAATTTAATGAGGTAAAACTACAGTTGACCGCCATTGCCGAGCGTCTTAATGTAGAATTTGAAGTACGCATCAATGATCTCATCAATGAGCAACCCAATCCAGATTATGAAGAAGCTGTTTTGGCCTCCAATGTAGAACAATTGAGAAAACGCATCCAAAATTATGGCGCAACCAACCCAATGGCCATAGAAGCCTATGAAGAAATTCAGGAACGCCACCGTTTGATTTTGGAACAGCGCGATGATTTGGTCAATGCCAAAGAGAACTTGATGGCAACGATTGCTGAAATAGAAGGGAAAGCCACCGAATTATTTATGGATGCTTTCAATAAGGCGAGAAGTTATTTTGTGCAAGTGTTTCGCAGTTTGTTTGACGAAGATGATACTTGTGATTTGAAATTGGTAAGTCCAGAAACGCCCTTAGAATCCAAAATTGACATTATAGCCAAACCAAAAGGCAAACGCCCCTTGTCTATCAATCAATTGTCGGGTGGAGAGAAGACCCTTACGGCTACGGCTTTATTGTTTTCCTTGTATCTGCTCAAGCCCGCGCCTTTCTGCATTTTTGATGAGGTAGATGCGCCCTTAGATGATGCCAATATTGCCAAGTTCAACAATATCATCAAGGATTTTTCCAAGAACTCTCAGTTCATTATTGTTACACACAACAAAAAAACCATGCAAGCCGTGGACATTATGTATGGGGTAACCATGGTCAAAGGAATTTCGAGGGTCGTACCTGTGGATTTTAGGGCATTAGAAACGGTGGGGTAGTAGGGTCAACGCATGCGTTGACCCTACTACCACCCCATGCGTTGACCCTACCACCCCATGCGTTGACCC
>JBGCDW010000281.1:0-58620 GCA_045105775.1 Aureispira sp. | reverse complement strand
GCCCAATGGGGGCATTATATGCCTATTGCAATATTGTTGATTTGGTTTATTGGCTGTGTGCAATTTGCTATGGGCGAATCGCTGCTGCATGAGGCAAGTCATGGCAATTTGTTCCGAACCGCTTGGCTGAACAAGGCGGTGGGGCATTTGATAGCAGCCGCTATCTTGACCAATTTTCAGGAATGGAAAACGGAACACAGCATCCACCACGGCCAGCTCTTGAGCGAGCGTGACCATCTCACTCAGGATTACCAAAGTTATCAATTGCAGGATGGCATTGCACCGTATAGATTGTGGATGATGCGCCCCTTGCTGGGGGTGGTCGGCTGGCAATGGCTACAAAGTGAGGGATTGGGCTTGTTTAGGCATTGGAGAAGTTGGATGTTGTACAGCTTAGTGGGTTTGGTTGCTTTTTATAATAATAGCTTATTATTTTTGGGGATGTACTGGGTGTTGCCCTTGGTTTGGGCGTATCCTGCGGTGTTGTACTGGTCGGAAATCACCGACCATCATTTGGCGAAAAGCAATACCAGAACCAATACTTCTTGGTTTTGGAATTTTATGTTTCATAATGGCGGCTATCACTGGGTACACCACGAATATCCCTTTATTCCTTGGTATTTATTGCCCCAAGCCAATGCGGCTCTAGCGGATTCTTCTGTGGATAAAATTGATGGTTGGTGGGCGATGTATCAACTGTTGTTGGAAGATTATAGGGGTTAGATGTGCAAGATCCTGTATTAAAAAGCACTTCCTTTTAGAAAAATATTTTGCCCCAGCGGCTCATTTTATACCTTATGATTTCTATAGAACACACCACAAACTTAACAGAAGCAGAACAGCAGCAAATTTTCGCGCTATTGACAGAATGCGATCAGGATTTTTTTCCTCCTTTGAGTAGTAGAGCTAGTTCTACCGATGGTAATTTTGCAAAAGCAACCAAACAATTGCCTACCCAATACTTTGAATCCATTTTGGATCAAAACTTTATTTTGGCTCGATTGGAACATACAATCGTGGGTTTCTCCGCTTACATTCCCCAATATGCCCATGAGCTTATTCCCTCTGCGCCTCTATCCAATTATGTAACCACCACCTGCATCACGCCCAAATTTAGAGGCCAAGGTATTTCTAAACAATTGAATGATTGCTTGGAAAATGGCCTTCCAGCAACCACTCCCTCCAAGGTTATTACCAGACGTACTTGGACCACCAACACCATCCAAATTCAAAACCTAAGCCAAAGAGGCTACCATATACTCAAAGAAATTGAGCACGATAGAGGGCCAGGTATTTCTACGCTATATTATATTTTGGAAAGAAAATAAAGCCTCTGGTTTTACAGGGCATGGAGGAGGGTAATAAACACCTGTAATTGGGGCCACCCTATCCAAGCTGCCAGTATGAACAGGGCAAGACAACTATACTTCCAGAAATAAAATTGATACATCAGTACTTCTTGCCATAACAAAGGGTTATCGGTAGCCCGATAAGCTTTGAGCGATTCTATGCTTTGGTGCAATTGATGAATAATATAGGCGGTTCCTGCAACAATGGCAAGTGTTCTTAGCAAATAAGGTACAATTACTAACATCCCTTGACCTTCTAGTACAAAGAGTTGTGTTATTCCCATGCTTATGCAGGCTATCCAAGCCAAGAACAAACACAAAAACAACGTACGTTGCCAAAACAAAAGCTTTCTACACCAAATCCTTGTTTGTTTAGTCATCGTATCCCCCAACGAAACAATTCTGAAAAAACTATAAATAGGAAAGCAAACAAAACTAGACTCATCAATCCTCCTACAACCACTACAAGGTGTCGCCAAAACAAACGCTGCTGCTGGTATGATTTTATGAGGTCGTCCTCCTTAGAGGATTTCAAGTAAGCCCTAGTAGCCAACACATTATTGCATAGGTTGATCCAGATATAAGCCGTCCAAGCCAATAGACTTGTAACAACAGCCATAAATATATAATAGGGCCCAGAGCGAAATGAGTTAGTGACAAACTCTCCCAATGCCAATAGCAAAACACCCATATAAAAGAGAGCCATTGCTACCAACAAAATGGTTTGCCAAGTCAATGTTTTCTTGAGCGTATTTCTATATTGTTCTTGAGGCTCCAATTCCATTCCATCATTATTTGTGAGGGTTAATAAAGTAAAACAAAGAATAAGGTTCTTATCATAACAACCAAAAATACAAAACCTAATAAGTAGGAACTCTTGTAGTGGTCTTTAAGAAACTGTGTTTCATTGTTTGCAAAATCTCTTTTGTGCGCCGCTTCTTGTGTCTTTTTTTGTTGCCAAATGCCATAGGTAAAGGCAATGAGTAAAACATCTATTAACAATTGGAAGATTAGACTAAAACCACTATAGTAAAAAGCAGAATCTCTTGTCAGGAAAATATTTTTAACCAAGCTCAATACATCAATTGCCAAATAAGCTCCAAATGCAATAGCAAGCTTGCCCAATAAAGGGTTATATCGCTCTAATACTTCTAAATAGACATAATCTTCTCCGTGTACATTTATAGTATCATCTAGTATTTCTTCTTTCATAATATAATTCCTGTCCAAAATAATTGACTAAATAAGGATTTTATCACCAAAAAAACTAGCACGACCAGCAGGGATTTAGCCGTTTCGTGCATTCGCAGCATCCAGTTTGCCAATTCTGTGCTACTTCTTATCGCTTCGTAGTTTTGGCCTATATTGATGCTTTTTTTGAGGTTGATAACAAACCATAAAAGGACGACCCAAGTTGCCGCCTCCATCAACCAAAGGAGTGCATATTTAAATTCAAAATTAGAATTATTGGAAGCAAAATTTCCATAGTCTCCCATTACCCTGACTGCATAAACCAATAATGTTATGACTAATACTAACCAAACGAAGCGTTGCCAAAACAGCATTTTTCTATAAATAGGTGGCAAGGTTTCTTGTTCCATTATGATCGTTTTAAAATTAAAAATAAAATTACCAGATCATTGTAATCAGCCAATCTAGTAAAGTAAGTGCAACAGAGGCGGCAAACAATTGCCAGATTTTAGTCGTGTACTCTATACAAATCACTTCTGCTCGTTCAAAACCTTGCTGCTCTATCAATTGCAAGTTCTGGTATTTTTGCCAGACACGATAACCGATCAACAATACCAATACATCAATCGCACTTCGCCAAAATAAAGAAAAAACACCCTCAAGATACATACGGTATAAAACCGTATAAAAAATATTCGACAGCACTCCTATCAGCCCATGTAACATCAATACGATAGCCAATAATCTTAACTTTGGTTGGTATTCCCGAAGCGTCTGCATCCAGTAATAATCTTCCTCCGAAGATAAATTGTCATCTAATAATTCTTCTTGCATCTGATTATGGATTAAAATTGAAAAGCGGCTGTATCTTGATACGTCAAATAATTTTCCAAAACATAAAAAACCATCATTACTAGCCCTATCAAAAAAGAAATGGTTAGATATTTCCAAACTTGACTTTGACTACTGATAATCAACATAAAATTGTACTTACTCTGCTCATTGGTATATTGTTTTATCAAGATACTCTGCGCTCTCATTTCTTTTAGCATCCAAAAATAAAGCACGACTTGAACTATTCGGACTACAAAACTTATTAAGAGCTTTATGTACCTGGTGTCATCCGACCAATCAACAGAACCGTCAAACAAAATCATCAAATAATCATAGAGCCAATAACACTGTCGCAACCAAGCAATCCCCCACAGTCCTAAAATAACACGCTGCCAATACAGCATTTTATTTACAGCGATCAAATTAGAAGCACTCATACCAAACATTTTAAAAAAAGTGATAATAAAACAAGAAACTACGCAGCAAGTACTTCTAAAGGCATTGCTTTTTGATACTGCTTGGCCCAGCGTCCTCTCCCACAGGCTTGCAAGGCATCCAATGCAAACTGCAAGGTGCCTTGTTCCAACACAAAAGCTTGATCGGCAGAAATATCTTTGGGCAACAATTTGATAACAGCCTTGGCATTAACAGCCGCTACGACCTGGCGGCAAGTTTCTAAGAACGGTACAAGGATTTGCTCGGCCAATATCTGTTGTTGTTTTTTATGGTCGTGATAATAATCAGCCCAAAACTGAGCCGCTCTAGCCACCTTGGGGCGGTACTTGTCCATGAGTCCGTGTACCAACTGATACCGTTGCTGGCGCAATGCTTCCACATCTTCGTCGAGCAATGCCTGTTCTAATAATTGAACACAACGGCGCAAATATTCTTTTTCATGGTCAATTTGTTCGGCTATGCCCAGAAAAATAACCTTGGCATCTGTATTGGTTTGCTGTTGTTGTTGTTGCAATGCCGCTAAGGCCCTGGCTTGTTGCCTGCGAGTAAGCAACCAAGTGAGTAGTACGACAACTGTAAAGCCTAAAATATTGAGTAAATAAAAGGCAGCATCGGCCTGTAATTGTTCTAGGAGTGTCATCGGCAATTGGTTTTAATCAACAATTATGGTGTTTTTCTCTTTAAATAACGGCTATTGGAGAAAGATAATTCATTCTTATAAGAAAGAATAGAAAAGAAACAACAACTAAGCACAACAACGTTTATATTTTTTGCCGCTCCCACAAGGGCAAGGGGCATTTCGAGCAACTTTTTGGCTGCGAACAGGGGTTTGTTTCACCACAGGCGGTCGCCCTTGTACAAAGTACCATTGTCCTTCTTCTTTTTTGAAGTAAGAATATTCATCGTGTACCTTGGCTGTTCCATTTTGTTCGTACAAAGCCTTGAATAACACATACCCCTCTTCATCAGCCGCCGTTCCTTGGTGGGTTTCAAGTACCTCTAGTTTTTTCCAAGTAGTGCCCTCTATCCAATCTACAATGGCCTGATAATGTTTGGGCGTGTAGGTGCTGCTGTGCGTGGTATTCACAATAAAATCTACCTCTTTGACAACATGAGCCGTGTAGCGCGCACGCATGAGTGCCTCTGCGGTCAGTGCCTTGGAGCGATCTTTTAGAATAGGCGCGCAACAGGCAGTATAGGTCTTGCCAGAATCACAAGGGCAGGTATTAATGGTCATGTCTAGTATTGTTTTGAATGGTTTGTTTGTAGAAGTCTTCTACTTTTTGGCGCGCCCAAGGCGTTCTTCTTAAAAATTTAAGGCTAGATTTGATACTCGGATCATTATTAAAACAACGAATATCTATTTTGTAGCCCAAATGTTCCCAGCCATAATATTCTACCAAATACTCTAGGATCATCAAAAGCGTTTTGCCATGCATGGGATCGTTGGAAGGAGGTGGCATATTTTTTTATTTTTGTGTTGAAATAGTTTGATTTATAGCAATATACTCCTATACCAAAGCAAACTATTGCAGCTATTACAAGATGTTATTTTTTAATTAAAACAGAAATCAAACTTCTTAATACCTTGATTATCAATAAAAAAAACTTTTAAAAATAATAGGTTCATTATTTTAATCATCAAAGAAATAGGATTTTCTCATGAAGTAGTACTAAATGTAGCATTTTTCAAATTATGTTGCTATATTTAGCTACTTGTAAATAGTACCATTACTCTTTTTTTATTGGATTTCTAGGTACAAGACAAAAAAACTGGAGGAGTTCTCAGGCACTTTGAGAGTATCTGACAACTACAGCCAAGCGTTATGGAACTTACTACACCATTTTTGTTAACCAACGTTACTAAATGACAACCTCTCCTCAACATCATGCATTAGAAACGCTTTTTTTTTCCAACTTGGATACGCTACGTGGAGTCTGGAACGCCAATAATGCAAGTAGTGTTTTGCTTTCTCTAGTGTTTTACAAACGGATCTTAGCCTTGTGCAAAGAGGGAGAATTACCGTTTCTGGATACGCTTCCTAGCGATTATCAATGGAGCACTGCTTTTAAAGCAAATACAGTCCAACATTCCCCTAAGGCCATTGACCAACTCACACAAACACTTCTAAATTTTGCAGAGCGTAACTCTATTTTAGGAAATATTTTTTCGCCCTTAGCAAGCGCATTAGAAGAGGAACAAAATGGAGAACTCTTGCTACAAGTCGTTTTGTTATTAGAAGAATTAGATTTTTCTAAAGCGACTATTTCGATAGAGGAGTTTGGTTATTTTTTTAATAATGCACTGTATAAAACCGCACTCCGAACGGGCAAAATAGGCGTAAGAAGAACCACCCCAAAATCCATTAATAAACTGCTAACAGCCTTATCCAAGCCACAGCCACAAGAAATCGTTTATGACCCCACTGCTGGGCAAGGCTCTACTTTTATTGATTTGTTCAACGCCTGCCCTAGCCTACAAATATACGGACAAGAAAAAAACATTCATATTTGGGCACTTTGCAAAATGAATTTATGGGCTAATGGAGCCTACAAAGCGCATATTATCAATAGCAATGCACTAACAGCTCCAGAAAAAATTATCCCCAAGGCCGATATTGCAATTGCTCATTTTCCATTTGGCCAAGCAATCCCCAGTGAACTCATTCGACAACAGTCCTACACTTCTATTCCTTTTGATGTCAATACGCCCAATGTAGCGGGCAATAGTTTGTTTGTACAACAAATGCTGTCTAGAGTCAAAGACGATACCGGCCGCTTGTTCGCCATTCTTCCTATTCAGAGCTTGGCCAATGGGCGCGACGATCGAAAATTGCGCGAATTTCTTATTCGAAGAGATTTGCTAGAAGCAGTGATTACCCTTCCTTATGGTTTGTTGCAAACGACGGGCATTCCTATTTGTATTTTAGTCATCAATCAACAAAAACAACTGTCCAAAAAAGGGCATATTTTGTTTATTAATGGTGCCAATCTTCAGGTCAATACTCAATACAAGCTTCAACGCCGCCTAACCAATATACACATTGAGGCCATTGCGCAAGTATTGCACGAGCAAAAAATTCCAGATTTAGCGGAATTGGACACCTGTATTTCCAAGGTATCTATTCACAATGTTATTCTCAATGATTATAACTTGGATGCCAAGCGTTATGCCTCTCCTTTTATTGCTCAACTCAAGGCACTAGAAGATCATGGGCAACTCATTCAATTGGAACAAATCTTTCGTTCGGAACGTCCTCATTTGTGGTTTGATGAAATGCCTCAACAGGATTTGCCCTACGTCTGTCCAGAAAATCTAAGTTTATCTATTACCAATTATTCCATTGAAATAGAACAACTCCCTACCACCAATCAAGTAAAGCAGGTTGCAGGACGCATGATTAATGAATCTATGCTCCTTATCAATCGCTCTGGTCGTCATTTTAAGGCCAGCTACTTTACCTATGGCCAACGTCCCATTTTAGTCAATGAAGACATTATGACGTTTAGGGTGGATGAGCAAAAAATCTTGGTAGAATATCTAATCTTGCAATTGCATGATAGTTTGTTTAGGCAACAGCTCGATATGTATAAAACAGACGATCAACACAAGATTATTAGAGAAGGGCAGTTTGAACTGCTACAAATTAATTTGCCTTCTATAGAGGAGCAAATGCAAATTATTCGAGAAACTAAGATTCGATTATTACAAGAAGAAGAACAAAAAGTAGAGCAACTTAGAAAAGACCTAAACTTAGGCAAACAACAAGCTCAAAGCAAACAACATAAGATTATTTCTTCCTTACAACATGAATTGGGCAATCGCCTACCCGCTGTTCTAACAGAAATCAAAAATCTCAAAGATTACCTCAAAGACAAAGAAGAGGAAGCGAGTAGCATTGATTTTTCTGAACCAATTTTTCCTATGTTTCAAGACGAGGAAGATAACAACGTAGACAGCTTGGGTACGGTTATAACCCGAATAGAGGCCATGCTGGTGCACTCTATCAATAGTTTGGATTCGACCAGTGCTATTATCAAAGCAGATCGAAGCAAATTAAACTTAGAGCCTGTTAAGATCAAGGCATTCTTAGAAACCGTGCAGCAAACTTATGCTGCGGACAAAGCATTTGATATTAGGATTGAAGTAGAAGAAGACCAGCATGGCAATGAAATTCTCATTTTTGGGCTGTTGGATAAAACACAAATGACGACCCTGCTGACCAATTTAATTGACAATGCCAAACGCCACGGTTTTGTTCATGCCGATAAACACTATACGATTCATTTTAAAATAGGACTCTCTGAAGATGGGCAAGAAGTAGTCTTAGAATACAAGAATGATGGTCGGGCCTTTCCCAGTCATTTTTCCTTTGAGGACTTTATTAGCTATGGCAATTATGCAGGCAGTACAGGACATTCGGGTATTGGCGGCTACTTAATTCATCAAATCATAGAAAATCATAATGGTAACATAGCCTATCGGCCACCACTAGATCCACATAATCCATTTAAAGTACATTTTGAAATAACACTACCTGCAATTTAATTATCATACTATGAGTACTACAAAAATAGCCGTTGGAATAGACATAGGGGGCACCAATACAGTTTGGGGACTAGTCAATAACCAAGGCCAAGTTTTGCAAAAAGGAAAACGTCGTACTAGAAGTTTTCCCACAGCCGAATTTTTCGTACAAGAGACTTCAACAATCATTAAAGACCTATTTGCACAAAATCCTGATTATGAACTAACTGGTATTGGAATTGGTGCGCCCAATGGCAACTACTTTAAAGGCACCATAGAATTTGCCCCCAACCTTAGTTGGAAAGGCGTTGTTCCACTCAAAACCCTTTATCAGCAACAGTTTGAGGTGCCCGTATGGTTAACCAATGATGCCAATGCGGCAGCTATTGGGGAACAACAATTTGGGGTCGCCCAAGACCAAAAGGATTTTATAATCGTTACCTTGGGTACAGGTGTGGGGAGTGGTTTTGTGGTGAATGGAGAACTGGTGTATGGGCATGACGGCTTTGCTGGCGAATTGGGGCATGTAACCGTAGAATATGGCGGAAGAATGTGTGGCTGTGGGCGTAAAGGCTGCTTAGAAACCTATGCCTCGGCCACAGGAATTGTTCGTACGGCTGTAGAACTCCTGGCTACTTACGAAGGTGATACCATGTTGCGTATCCAAGAAACACTTGATGCTCAAACCATTGCTTATTGTGCAGAACAGGGCGATAAGTTGGCTTTAGAAATTTTTGACTTTACGGCTCAAAAATTAGGCAGAAGCCTAGCCAATACGGTAGCTATTACAAGCCCTTCGTTGATTGTTTTATTTGGGGGCTTGGCCAAGGCTGGTTCTTTGCTCTTAGATCCTACACAGCGTTATATGGAGGAAAATTTGTTAAATATATTTAAGAACAAAGTGGTGTTGGCATTGTCTACAGTGCCTGAAAATGATGCCGCTATATTGGGTGCTGCTGCATTGGTATGGAAAAGATACCAATAGATGACGCGTAGTAGTGGCGTATAGCTATACATGCGGGGGTAGTAGTGGCGTATAGCTATACATGCGGGGGTAGTAGTGGCGTATAGCTATACGCCACTACTACCATTCCATATTGGGATAGGCGCGCTGCATCCACTGCATTTCGGCCAAAATAAGCCCCATTTGCTCTGAATGATGCCCTTGCTTTCCTCCTTTCTGAATCCAATTGTCTTTAGGACGTTCTAACGTTGCTTCCTTCAAAATTGCTTCTACGCGTTCTGTCCAGAGTACTTTCACGGCGGCCAAATCGACCCCAATACCAGCTTCTTGCATGGCTTGGTCTACCTCGTCTGCCTCAAACAACTCCCCTGTATAGGGCCAAAGTTCATCAATAGCTACTTGCATTTTTTGATGGCTTTCTTTGGTACCATCCCCCAAACGAATCACCCACTCTGCACTGTATCGGTAGTGATAATTGAGTTCTTTGATAGCCTTCTCTGCTATCGCCACCAATTGTTGGTCTGTGCTGTCGCACAAAGCGGCATAAAAGTGATAGTTAAAACTATCAAATAAAAATTGACGGGCAATCGTATCTGCAAAATTACCATTGACTTGTTCTACCAGCAACACGTTCTTAAAATCACGAATGTCACGCAAAAAAGCCAAATCATCTTCTGATCGATTTTTGCCCTCCACTTCAGCAGCATATTGCAACAAAGATCGAGCATGCCCAACCAAATCCAACGCAATATTGGTCAGCCCAATATCTGTTTCTAAGTTGGGGCCATGCCCACACCACTCCGAAACTCGATGCCCCAAAATCAAAGCATTATCGGCAATGCGTAAAACGTATTCTAATAAAAAATCTTTATGTTCCACGAGTATGTATTTGTTTCTGTTTTTATAATAAGTTGCAGTACATGTAATAGGGCGTATTGCAATACGCCTCTATTACATGTGTCCTATTTCGTCGGGGATATCATAAAACGTAGGATGACGATAGGGTTTGGTTTTGGCTGCCTCAAACATATCGCCTTCTTCTGGAGCAGACGCAGTAATATGTTTGGATTCGACTACCCAAATGCTCACACCTTCTTGACGACGCGTATACACATCGCGTGCATTTTCGATTGCCATTTGCTCATCGGTAGCGTGTAAACTACCTGCATGTTTGTGGTGTAACCCTGCTTTGCTTCTGATAAAAACCTCCCACAATGGCCAGTCTTTCTTTGACATAATTTTATAATTTTAATAGTCCGTTGTTCTAATTCTTAAGTAGGCGAGAAAAAGTAATCGCACAATAAAAAATAAAGAATTTTTGCCTAGATCAAGGCAAAAAACAAAACTGTAGCGAGCTACAGCGCGTATTTTTAACGATGATATAGGTAAAAATACGCGTTTTTTAGTGCGAGGACTTTCTAGAGACTACTTAATTTGCAGCTTTTCTTGCTGCGCGTTTTTCGGCATGAGCCATAGCTGCTTCTCTGACCCAAGCCCCTTCATCATAAGCCTTGTTGCGGGCTTTTAGTCGTTGGGCATTGCAAGGGCCACCACCTTTCACCACCTGCCAAAATTCTTCCCAGTCGATTTCGCCAAAGTCATAATGCCCGCGCTCTTCGTTCCATTTCAAATCCTTATCAGGAATGGTCAAGCCCAAAAATTCGGCTTGTGGTATGGTAGCATCTACAAAAGCTTGACGCAATTCATCATTAGATTTGCGTTTGATTTTCCAAGCCATAGACTGTGCAGAGTGGGTAGATTCGGCATCATTGGGGCCAAACATCATCAAAGAGGGCCACCACCAACGATTAAGCGCATCTTGTGCCATTGCTTTTTGTTCGGGGGTTCCCTGTGCCAATTTCATAGTAATTTCATACCCTTGACGCTGGTGAAAACTCTCCTCCTTGCAGATACGCACCATAGCACGCGCATAAGGGCCATAAGAAGCACGGGTGAGCATGACTTGATTCATAATAGCCGCTCCATCTACCAACCACCCTACGGCTCCTATATCTGCCCAAGTCAAGGTAGGATAATTAAAAATACTAGAGTATTTGGCTTTTCCAGCATTGAGATCTTCAAACATTTGCGTTCTAGAAACGCCTAATGTTTCGGCAGCACTGTACAAATACAATCCATGCCCTGCTTCATCTTGTACTTTGGCTAATAAACCAATTTTACGACGCAGAGAAGGCGCGCGCTTGATCCAATTGCCTTCGGGCAGCATTCCTACAATTTCGGAATGGGCATGTTGGGAAATTTGGCGGATGAGCGTTTTTCTATATTTTTCAGGCATCCAATCTTTGGGTTCGATCTTGATTTCGGCATCTACCTTTGCCTGAAATTTAGCCTCTAGATTTTCTATTGTATTTTCCATAATTTTTCTTGTTTTGGGGATTCAAACACGGAGCATATTGCCTTGATGTGGTATATTTTAAGCCTAATGGCTGGTGTATTGACGTTTTGTAAGTTTGTTAAATGCTCTATTTTACGAACAACTGTTCGTATTATTACTATTATAATGAAAATTATTCGCTTTTGGTTGCTCCAAAAGAGCACTTCAAGTGTTTTTGACAATTATTCTACATAAACTCTTAGCACTAAACATCATCAAAATCTACCACTACTTTTTCGGTGGTTGGAAACGATTGACACGTCAAAATAAATCCTGCCTCTACCTCATCGGCTTCTAGTGCATAATTAACAGCCATCTCTACACTTCCTTCTATCAGTCGGGCACGACACGTACAGCACACGCCTCCCTTGCAGGCAAAAGGCAAATCTGCTCCTTGCTTAAGCGCGGCATCCAGCAAATTATCGCTATCAAAAGGCAAATCAAACTGAAATGCCTTGCCATCTAATTTAATAGTAACATCCGTTACTTTACCTTTGTCCTCTTCCTTGGTTTGGCGCTGGCGTTCTTGGCCCAACTTACCCAAAGGCGAGGTAAACAGCTCAAAATGAATTTTTCCTTGATCGAATCCTTGTGCTAATAAGCTATCTCTAACTGCAAAAATCATAGATTCTGGCCCACAAGAAAAACACTCATCAAGGTCGCTAACATCCAACAAACGCGTAAAAATTTCTTGACATTTATCTCGGTCAATACGCCCATTCATCAAGGGGGCATCCAACATTTCACGACTCAAAAAATAATGCACGGTCAGCCGACTCATATACACATTTTTGAGGGCTTCAATTTGTTCTTTGAAGATGATAGACCCTGTATTTTTATTGCCATACAACAAGGTAAAACGACTATTGGGTTCTGTCTCTAGTACTGTTTTTAGAATGGACAAAATAGGCGTAATGCCACTTCCTGCCGCTACGCCTAAATAGTGTTTTTCATGATCAGCTTGCAATGCTGTATAAAATTTTCCTGTAGGAGTCATCACTTCCAACTGGTCCCCTTTTTTGAGCTGTTGATTGGCATAAGTAGAAAACTTACCATTGGGCACCTGCTTAATTGCTACGCGCAATTCATCTCCATTAGGACTGCTGCAAATAGAATACGATCGCCTCACCTCTTCGCCATTAATGTCAGTCTTGAGTGTTAAGTATTGGCCTTGTATAAATTGGTACTGCTGTTTTAAATCCACAGGCACCTCAAAGGCAATAGAGCAACAATCCTGTGTCTCTTCCTTAACATCTGCTATGGTCAGTGTGTGAAAGGTTGGTTTCATAGTAACAATAAGTTGACGTAATAATTTGTAAAATTCGTAGGCTCTTATTCATGAAAAGCCAAAAGTGGCAAACGCTCGGTACCTGTCATACTATTGGTAATACTTTGACCACCAAATAATTTATCCCAAAGGCTTCTTTGATGGGTCAACATAGCCAATAGATCAATTTCATTTACCCGACAGAAAACTTGCAAGCCCTCGTTCACAGATGTTGCACTAAATACACTAAAGGTAACTGGTAAGCCTTTAAAATCTCCTTCAAATCGTTCGGCAAACGCTTGCTCTGATGCTTCATCATAAGGTTTGTCCGTTTTATTGATGTGTACACAGTGAACGGTTGCATTTATAGCGGTTGCCACTACTGTCAATTGAAAAAGACGTTCGTTGTTTTTTTCACTAAAATCAGTAGCGTATGCAATCCGCTTGATAGCGTTAAATTTTGCCCCTTCTGGAATGGCCAAAACGGGACAGTGTGCATTTTGTATGACCTTGCCAGTGTTAGTTCCCCAGACTTTATCCATTGCCTTGTCTGCACCATGTGTGCCCATGATAATCAATTCAGATTCCAACTCTTTGGCAACCGAAACAATGGTATGTTCTGATCCAGGTCTAACTATATAAGAACAAGGAACAGGATTGGCTCTATCGCTCAGAGGTGGTTGGGTGGCCGCTTTTAAATGTTTGAGAACGTCCTCTTCTTTTGCTTTATAAATAGCATCAACTTGCGCCTGAGGATAGGTTGACTCCATGTATGGTGGCCAGTACAGATACAAAACAACCAATTCTGTATTTAAGGATTTTGCCATGTCATAAGCATAGTAATACCCCCAACTAGAGGCTACTGAAAAATCAACTGGAACTATTATTTTTTTCATAATAATTTCGTGTGTTATTAAAGCATTATTTTTTATCTTTATTGATAATTTTATTATTCTAATTTTTAATAATTCAATAAATTCTCCATAGCTACTCGCACCTTCTCTACAGAGGGAAGCATAGTTTTTTCCAAGACTTGATTAAGTGGTATAGCTGGTGTATCAACGGCTCCAAGCGTACGTACCGGTGCATCCAAAAACTTAAAGCATTCCTCTTGAGCACGTGCAGCCAAACTTTGTGCAAAGGTACAACTCACGGGTTCTTCTGTTACCACCAAACATCGTCCATGTTTCTTAACTGCGTCAAAAACCGTGTCCATATCTAAAGGATATAGCGTTCTTAAATCTATGATTTCAACACGCCCATCTAAACTCTTGCTGGCGTTTAAGGCCCAATGCACCCCCATTCCATACGTTACCACTACCATAGAACGACCCTGCGCGACTTGCTCCTCTGATGCAGCTTGCGTAATCGCAGCCTTCCCAAATGGCAATTGATAATCCTTGGCAGGCAATACCGTACGGGCCGTTTCTGTTCCTGGCACTTTGGACCAATACAAGCCCTTGTGTTCTAGGATCACCACAGGATTGGGATCGTAATACGCTGCTTTGAGCAAACCTTTGAGATCAGCTCCATTGCTTGGATAAGCTATTTTAATCCCCTTGATATTGGTCAATACAGATTCTATGCTAGAAGAATGGTAAGGCCCTCCACTGCCATAAGCTCCAATAGGAACGCGCAAAATCATGCTAACAGGCCATTTTCCATTCGATAAATAACAAGAACGGCTTACTTCTGTAAATAGTTGATTGAGTCCTGGCCAGATATAATCGGCGAATTGCACTTCTACAATTGGTTTTAAGCCCACAGCCGACATTCCTACCGTGGAACCAATAATAAATGCTTCTTGGATGGGTGTATTAAACACACGATTGTCGCCAAATTTTTGCGCAAGTGTAGCCGCTTCTCTAAATACTCCCCCTAAACGTCTGCCAACATCTTGTCCGTACAACAAACATTCTGGATGTTCTTCCATCAATTCATGGACGGCGGTTAGGGCACTATCAACCATCACCGTTGGTTCTGCTCCTGCGGGCTGGCGAACACCTTGCTCTTCTTGTATAGGTGTTGGTGCAAAGGCATGCGTAGTGAGGTCTTCGGGACGTGGGTCTTCTGCTAAAAGAGCTTTTTCAAAGGCTTCTTGCACAACTTTTTGGCAATTTGCCACTATATCCGTAATCATAGTTTCTTCCGCACCAGCATCGCGCAATTGCTGCCACAAGATTGGGTAAGGATCACGTTTTTTCTGCTCTTCTAAATCATCTCGATACCACTCCATTCGTACCCCTGAAGTATGGTGATTAAGCAAGGGCACTTTGGCATGTACTAAGAACGGACGACGCTCTTTTCTAATTCTATCCAAAATTCCTTCAAGCACTTTATAACAGGCTGTAAAATCACTCCCATTTACTTGCACGGCTTCAATCCCTTTGAATCCTTGGATATATTCAAAAGCATCTTGAGCACGAACTTCATCAGCACTAGCAGAAATATCCCACTCATTGTCTTGCACCAAATAAAGAATAGGCAATTGCTTAAGGGCGGCCATCTGAAAGGCTTCCGCTACTTCACCTTCTGTAATAGAAGCATCGCCCAAAGAGCAGACAACGACAGGTTTTTCTTCCAAATTCTCCGCCAAGTCCTGCTGCTCTTTATACTGAATCCCCATTGCGACTCCTGTTGTTGGTATGGCTTGCATACCTGTAGCAGAAGATTGATGAGGAATTTTAGGCTTATCATCTTCTCTCAAACTGGGATGCGCGTAATAAGTACGCCCCCCTGAAAAAGGATCGTCTCGCTTGGCCAGCACTTGTAACATCAAATCATAGGGTTGCATTCCTATACCAAGCAAAATAGAATCATCTCTGTAGTAAGGAGCAACATAATCTTGTGCCTTCAACTGCATTCCCAATGCTAACTGTATCGCCTCATGTCCTCTAGACGTAGCATGAACATACTTGGAGGCTAGTTTGACATTGGCCTCATATATTTCTGCCATAGATTTAGCAGTAGCCATCAACCTAAAAGCCTCTTTCAAACGGTTCAAATTAGGCTTTTTTGGAGCGACATCAGTAGTCTTTTCTATATCCTTAGTGATCGTTTTTGACATAATAAAATAAGCTGGTTAGTGGATGGATTACAATATACGAACAAGTGTTCGTTTTTTTCTAATTTACAGTCTGTTTTTATTTTTTTCATAACAAGCTATTTTGTCCAACAGTTTTCTGTCTTTATAAGATACTATATCAAACCTATATATAAAGCAATTTAACCCTGTTATTTTTTATTTTTTTGCATAAAAAAAAGGTTGTTTCTTTTGTATAGTAGGAACAACCCTTAGGCTTATTTTTTGAAGTATACCCGTCTACACAGATATAATCACTATTGGAGCTAGTTATCAACTAGTTTTTTGCCAAACCACTCAATAACAAGGTAATGAGCTGTGTTTTTAGAGCTTTTGGACTCATTTTTCTGCTGGGTTTATACCAATAATGAATCCAACGTACGGCTGTTAATAAGGTATAGAGTGCTACCCGAGGATCTGTAGCTTTTAATTCGCCTTGCTCTATGCCCTTTTGTATGATATTTTGAAGCCGAGCCTCATAAGTTTTACGTAGTTTTAGAAAGGCAGATAAATTATTCTGACTGGTTCCATCGGTCAAATGTCGCCACTCATTATTAAAAACCGTTACAGAAGTGGGGTTGGTCACTGCAATATCTACGTGCAAACCAATGACAGCCTGCAACTGTTCTAGGGGCGTGCCTCCTTGTGTTTCAATTTTATCCAATCCTTCTATAAAACTGTGTGCGTTGTCAAAACATATTTTTTGCAACAATTCTTCCTTGGAGCCAATATGGCTGTACAAACTAGAAACCTTGAGATTTACACGTTCTGCTAACTCTCGCATAGAAGCCGCCTTATAGCCGCGTTCTCTAAACAAAAGTGCTGCTGCTTCGTAAATGGCTGTTTTTTTGGGTGTTTTTTTCTCTATCATAATTTTGGAGTGCGTAAACGTCAAGCAACAAAAGTAAACAAATTTGGGAGGAATTAGGAGTGGAATAATAAAAAACCGTTACTTTTGCGCCAAGTCTTATATTGATGGTAAATAAGTAGTGTTTAGACAAGTTTTACTTTAAATACTTATGCCTTTTTTCTTCTTATTATAAATATACTTGCAATGAAATTTTTTGTTGATACAGCAAATTTAGAACAAATTCAGGAAGCCTATGATTTAGGTATTTTAGACGGGGTTACTACCAACCCTTCTTTGATGGCTAAAGAGGGAATCAGTGGCGAGCAAGCCGTCCTAGATCACTATGCCAAAATATGTGCGATTGCAGATGGTGATGTAAGTGCAGAGGTAATTTCTACAGATTTTGAGGGCATTGTCAGAGAGGGAGAAGCATTGGCGGAGTTGCATCCTAATATTGTTGTTAAAGTGCCTATGATTAAAGATGGCATTAAAGCCATCAAATATTTTTCTAACAAAGATATTCGTACCAATTGTACCTTGGTCTTCTCGGCTGGACAGGCTTTGTTGGCAGCTAAAGCTGGAGCAACATATTTGTCTCCTTTTATTGGTCGTGTAGACGATATTTCTTGGGATGGCCTAGATCTAATCGAGCAAATCGTTCACATTTACAATAATTATGGCTATCAAACAGAGGTATTGGCTGCTTCTATTCGCAATCCTCTACACATTATTAAGTGTGCAGAAATTGGAGCAGATGTCGTTACGTGCCCACTCAATGCCATTTTGGCCTTGCTCAATCATCCATTAACGGACAAAGGTTTGGCCAAATTCTTGGCAGATCACAAACGTGTAAACGGATAATAGTAGAAGTTGTTTACGTTTATAATTAAACTTCTTGCAAAAAGAAGGTCGCTATCAGTATATATTGATAGCGACCTTACTTTTTTATGGTATCCAGTTTAATGGAGGTTGTTGCATTACAACGACCACTTCATAATTTTTTTGATCCAACTCAATTTGAGTTTGAATGGTGCATAACGAATCGGTTCTTCTAACTTGAAGGAACGATGCAAAACGGCTTTTTTGTGTGAGAACAGATCGAATGAATGCTCTCCATGATAAGCACCAATACCACTATCTCCTACTCCCCCAAAGGGCAACGCTCCATTGGCAATGTGCATGAGGGTATCATTAATGGTTACGCCTCCTGCTGATGTTTGATTCAAGATTGCATCAATTTTCTTCTCGTTTTTAGAGAAGATGTACATGGCTAGTGGCTTGGGACGATCATTGACGAATTCAATGGCATCTCTCAAATTGCCATAACTAAAAATAGGCAAAATAGGGCCAAAGATTTCTTCTTGCATCACATTTGCCTCCTCACTTACATTTTCTAATAAGGTTGGTGCTATAAACTTATCTGCTCGATCTGTTTGGCCTCCTATGATAATGTTGCCATCTTTTAGGTAAGAGGATAAACGATCAAAATGGGTTTCATTGATAATGCGTGCTAGGCTGTTGCTTTTTTGTGGGTGCTCTCCAAAAAACTGGCGGATATAATAGACCATTTTTTCAACCAGAGCATCTTTAATTCGCTGGTCTACCAGCAAATAGTCAGGTGCTATACAGGTTTGGCCAGCATTGATAAATTTGCCCCAGACAATTCTCTTGGCTGTGTAGTCTAGTTGAATATCTGTATCAATAATACATGGGCTTTTGCCCCCCAATTCTAAGGCGACAGGTGTTAGATGCTTGGCAGCAGCTTGGTAAATAATTTTACCAACTTTGGTGCTTCCTGTAAAAAAGATAAAATTAAACTTTTCGTTTAATAGTAACTGTGTTTCTTTTACGGCCCCCTCTACTACTCGAATATAACGTCCACTAAACGTACTATTAATCAAGCGGGTCAGTAAAGTCGAGGTGTGCGGTGCCATTTCAGAGGGTTTTACAATAGCTGTATTGCCTGCGGCAATGGCTCCAACCAATGGTGCCAACATCAACTGTACAGGATAATTCCAAGGGGCAATAATCAACACATTGCCATAAGGCTCTGACTGAATGTGACTACTTCCTACATACAAGAAAGGTGGTGTGCTTACTTTTTCTGGCTTTACCCATTTATCTAACTTACTCAGTGCTTTGTCCAACTCTACGGTTACAAAACCTATTTCGGTGGTGTATGCCTCAAATTCATGCTTATGCAAATCTTTGTGCAGTGCCTCTATAATAGCTCCTTCATTATTATCTATTAACTCTCGAAGTTTTCTCAATTGTTCCTTTCTGAACTTAATACTTTTGGTGGCACCACTTGCAAAATAATCGCGTTGTGCTTGTACATATGATTTAACCTCTTCTGTTGTTAAATCCATTTCTTTTATACTTGTCTCCATTCTAATTAATGTTGATGACGGGTGTAGTTGTTCTATTAAGTGTAATACTTTAATAAAGTTCGTAAAGTAATATTGAGGTAAGAATTAAGTGATTATATTTATAAAACCATAAAACACAAAAATGGTTCTGATAAGCCCGAAGGAATACCAAAACCATTAAATATAAGGATACTTTGTGGATTTTTTACTTTTTCTATACTCGAAAAGCAGTCTAAGTAAAATATAAGCTATTACAATTCTAAATTTCTAAAAGCCATATTTACTGCAATCCGTTGTAAATTCATCACTGCCAAAATTAGGACGGCGGTTGATGTTGGTGTACTCATATTTTTCAAATAAACCACGCTCATCATATAGCATTTGCACTACAGGCATATAAGTTTGTTTGTCAATATAAACGATTACTTTACTAGCATAAGCACTTGGAACACTCAATGTTGTTCCTTTTTTGATTTTACGGGCATAGGATAGTTTACTGTTCTTTTCCTTCATTAAATAATCTGATGCTACAATTCTGCGAGAGAGTTGAACCAAATTTTGATCTCTATCCGTGGTATAAGAAACGTATTTGAACCCACTTGGTGGAATCATATAAATTCGGTGGCAAGGCCGACCGTCAAATATCACCTCTCCTTTGTAGGTATAGAGTTTATCAATGCTGATGCCTGCTTTTTCTACCGTAGATTCAAAGCCACTCAAAAGTAAACTTACAAAACCTAAACCTGCATCTTTGACGGTGTGGTGGTTTTCGGCTACTACTCTAGAATCATATATACTCAAACTCACATTTACCCAAGGAAAACCATTGGGATTGATGTATGCTTTGTTGTTGTTCCAACCTGATGCGTACAACATTTCCACCCCTGTATCTTTGTCCTTCATATACACCCGTCTTGGGCTTTCTTGCACTCTAAAGTGAAGGTTTTTAGTCACATAATCGCTTCCAAATCGCTCTTTGGACTGTAAATCAAATGTCGATTGGTTCATGCTTTTAATAGCCGCCTTCATTTTGGCCATAATAGCAACAGGATCCTGTGCAAGCAGTGTGGAAGAGGTCAGTAATATAGAACTAAAAAGGCAGACAAATAACTTCATGGTTTAATAGATTATTGATAGTTAGAGATGAAATATTGTGGAACTTTGGTGCTGTGCAAATAAGAACAAATAACAATTTATACTTCGTTAACTTTTTGGAAGGCTAAAAAGTTGTAACAAAATAAGAATTCTACTACTTGCTTGATTACCTAGTAATAGTTTGTCCCCTATCGTAAGTTATTAAAAAAAATAAATCACTTCCTATGAACAATACTAGGAAGTGATTTATCTAAAAATCAAATACAATACCAGCTTTTATTCTTGTAGAATTATTTTTCTGGTAACTAATTGATCTCCAATACGCAATTGTAGTAAATACAAACCATCAGGTCGGCCAGCCAAACTCACCGCACGATTGTACTGCCCTGCTATATTTTGGATAGACTCTGTATATACCGTTCTACCCAATACATCACTAACCACTAAATCTACCTCTGCTCCTAAGCCATTCAAACGAAAAGACACATTGACTTGATCGGTTGTAGGATTAGGGAACACTTGCAAGGTTCGGTCTACCGTCTCTACATAGTTGACGTTAATGTTACAATATTCGACCGTAACACTATCTACATATTCTACCGTATCTATCAAGTGTGTAATAGTCACCTCTATAGTCATGCTGCCTGTCGTCAAGGTATGAGTCCCTACCCCCAAAGCTGAACTAAGCGTTACAGGGCCATTACCACAAGGATCATCCGCAGGATTGATAAAATTAGAAGCATCATCATCCCAAATTTCCAAGGTGTAGCTTTGACCATCTACCAATTCGACAGGGCCAGGGAAAATCATCGTATCTCTAGGGTATTCATTATTTTGGGTATTACCTATCAAACCAAAATTAGGATCGGTATTAATGGTATCGCCATTACCTATCAAAATCATATACATATCTGGTGCTCCTGTTATTCCTAGTGGAGGCGTTCCAATATCATCATTACAAGAATTGCCAGGATCAGTAGCAACAACTACGGTTTCTAACAAATAGGGAAAGGTATCAATAATGACACGTTGTGTAATCGCTACAGTCGTATCTGTGGTAATTCCAAAATCGTAGGTTACGGTATCTGGATTCTCCATGGTAGAAGTTTGCCCATTGCCAAAATCCCAGAAGTAACTAAAATTGGGGTTACCATTACTTGGAATAAGGTTGTTGATCACCACATCAAAGGGGGCACAGCCTATTCCCGTATCCACTACAAAGCTTGCATTGGTATCTGGAAACACCTCAAATACTAAGGGAATTGGGGGCGTTGGAAAAACAAAACCAGAAATTTGAATCTCTAAATTAACATTCACCGTGTAAAGGCCTGCTGCCCCTGGTGTTCCACACAACGTAATACAACCATCGCGCGTATCGGGTGCTACTTCATCATAGATCATAGGTGCTGGGCGATCGCCAATCCAAGAAAGCCCTGGGGGCAAACCTGTTACACTCAATACAGTAAATTGGTCGATAGTAAGCCCAAGGGGCACATTGGTACCTGGAGGTGCTACTGCTGCCAAAGGATCTGTAGTATATGGAAGTCGATAACTCATGGACTCTTCATAATAGACATTCTTATAAGCAGAAGGCAGAGAGTCTACCAAGATTGTATCTGCTGGAATACCCATAGGGAGTACAATTGTACAGTTTGGACACTGAGCCTGACTATCATTGCTGTAAGTCAAACACAGTAGGAATATGAACATTCCTAATAGGTGTATTTTTTTCATTACAATTGTTTTTTTTGACCACTGCGTTTTTGTAGGCTTTGTTCTAAAACGCTTCCTTCTGAAACAGTTGTCGTTAATAGTAATAGTAAGAGGAGTATTATATCATTGAGCATCACTCTTGTGTTCCAATAAACAGTGCTTTTTATTTTTACCACCATCGTAATGCCATCTACAATTTGGTTGACACTAGATAGCAACCAATTCGTAATTTTGCATAAAATTACATTTTTTTTGAGCCTTAACAAAACGTGGCCTTTACTCAAAAAAGACCTACAAGCACCATGCAGTACTTGTAGGTCCAATAGTAGTGTTGCTTATATTTTAGAGAATCAAGCAACTATAATGATCTTATTCTACAATCAATTTCTGTGTTTTATTGCTGTAGCCATCGGTCAATTCTATAATATACATACCTGATGCTAAGTTGCCAACAGGGATGGTAGTAGAAATATCGCCCAATACCGCATCTGCAGCTGCTTGATAAACTATTCTGCCCATAGCATCAACCACATTAATGGTCAAATCTACTGTCTTTTTGGTCGTAAAATAAACATTTACTGCTTCTGTATTGGCAGGGTTTGGAAAGAGCATAAATACAGATACATCGCTCAATTCACGCACAGCAATGGTATTTCCTGCTTCATAACCATAGACAGCACTTCTATTAATTCCATAAGATAGGAAATTGGCTGCACCTGATCCGCCACATTCTGCGGAAATAAAACTACCATTATCATTAATCAAAGCCAATGTATTGGTGATGTTTCCAATAGACATAGTGCCTTCTGTAAATACGTCAAAAATTTCTAAGACTTCATTCAACCCAGTAATATCCGCCGAAGAAAAAATACCAGCATTGTTCATACTATCGCAAAAACCAGCAATGGCAGGCTCTCCAATAAAAGCTGCTAGAATAGGAAAAATCGCACAACAACTGTTACCATTCGCATTTTTACCGTTTAATAACGAATCTGCTAACGTGCTAATACGCGCCAAATCATACCCTACAGCGGTCAAATCAAACGTATCTCCATTTACCAAGGAAATGCCATAACGCGTCATGTTATTAGGCATAAAAATACCATCTGCATCTGCTCCCAAAATTACATCTCCTCCGCCCCCTGTGGTATCAGGTGCTCCTACACCATCTACAGCAACGGTATTACGCTTGGTAACAACATATTCAGTGGTGGGCAGATCAGAAGAAGCAGTTACAGCCAAATTGGGTGCTGGCGTGTTGGTGTTGCCGTCAATTTTACCTGTAGTGTAAAAACCACTGGTCATTTCTGGTGCAGTAGTATTCGCGCCACAACAGGTCTGTGCCGTCATTTGGTTGGTTGAAATCAATAAAAATAGACTAGAGGCAGCCAGTGTAAGTAACTTTTTCATAAATTTATTTTTGTATAATGTTTAGAATATTATTCCAATGTGCAAGGTATAGAATTATCACTATAAAATAGTTCTTTCATATTTTTAATTAGCTAAACCAATCCCTACATCTTTTCGAGGCCAGAAGTAAATTTAGAGTTTTATTTGAAAGTTAGCCTTTTTTTGAACAAAAAAATCTTGCTTTCTTTTTTGTAACTTTTTGCAAGAATTTTAAAAATTTTGCTGTAAACTTTCTTAAGTTAAATTTAACGTTTGACTTGTCAAGAAGAAATTTTGTACTAAATTTACTTGATTTTACAATAAAAAAATTTGATAAAAGCTTCTGATTTTGAAGTTTTCAGTAAGAAAATTTGGCAGCGACCTTCTGTTCTAAAGCGTTGTAACAGGTCTGCTAAGTATTCAAACGTTGCAACATAACTCGCTGTAGGCTTCCAATTCTCTCATACCTACATCAGATCCATGCTTCTATTTTAATAAAAAAATCAAACAACTTATGAAAAAACGATTTCTTTGGTCTAAGCTGTTAATTTTTGCCTTCTTAATGGCAAATACTTCCTTGTTTGGACAAGGAACTATCAAAGGTGTTCTAATGGATTCCTTGGAAAATGAACCTATGCTAGGTGCAGAAGTTAGGATTGATAACTTAGAAGGTGAATTTGTTACAGGGGCTTCTTCTGATTTTGTAGAAGGGGCCTATACCATCTCTGTTCCAGCAGGAAGCTACAATTTGGTGGCCAGTTATATGGGTTACCAAACTGTTGTTGTTCCCTTTACTATAAAAGATAAAGAAACACAAACGATTAATATCAATTTACAAGAGGAGGTTAATGTCTTAAAAGTAGTGACCAAAACGGCTTCTAGGTTTGAAACGTCGGTGGGCAAGTCTTCTGTTTCGATTGATGTCGTACAGCCTACACTAGTAGACAACACCAATGCGACCAAAGTAGATGATGTGATCGACAAAGTACCAGGTGTTTCGGTCGTAGATGGGCAGGCCAATATTCGTGGTGGTTCGGGCTTTTCTTATGGTGCAGGAAGCCGTGTATTGCTCTTGGTGGATGATTTGCCATTGCTCACAGGTGATGCTGGACAACCCAACTGGCGCGATATTCCTGTAGAAAATATTGCTCAAATTGAGGTCGTAAAAGGTGCTGCCTCGGCACTCTATGGATCTTCTGCTCTAAATGGTATTATCAACATTCGAACAGCCTATGCCAAGAACGAGCCTTATACCAAAGTATCCGTCTTTCAAACATCGTTCATGACTCCTAACCGCGCCGAAACGGCGTGGTGGAACCGCGATGAAATTGGTGTTTGGGATGCAGAAACCAATGATTCAACGGCACAAGATACCGTTAGACCAACCTTGTTTAGTGGGCCTGATGGCTATAGAATGCCTGTAGAATTGGGGGTTCAATTTGCTCATCGCCGCAAGATTGGTAAGTTTGATTTGACCCTTGGTGGCAATTATTTTTATCAAGATTCTTATCGTGCGGGGGCTTTTGAACGCAAATATCGTATCAATAGCAACATGCGCTACCGTTTTACAACCAAAATGAATGTTGGTTTGAATATCAACTTCAATACAGGGCAGTCGGGTAGTTTCTTTATCTGGGCCAATGAAGCACCTTATGGTTTAGGTTTTCTCAATGCTGATACCGTAATGAGTGAGATTTATGTGCCACTTTCGGGCAGTATTACCATTACCAACACCTTGCGTTTTAATGTAGATCCATATTTTACTGCGTATGATAATAAGAATGGTCGTCACCGTCTGCAAACGCGCTATTTTTATGTTAACAACCAAAATAACCAGAATCAATCTAATACGTCTAGTTTGTTTTATGGAGAATACCAATACCAACGTAAATTTGATATAGAATCGAGTTTCTTTGGTGATTTTAAACTGGTAGCTGGTGCAGTAGGCATGTATACTTATGCCGAATCACAACTGTTTGGCAATGCTCAATACAATGTGGCCAATGCAGCCATATACATACAAGGGGAACAAGGCTTGTTCAAAGCCCCTAATTCTGACAATGCAAAACTATCATTAACCTTTGGTGCTCGCTTGGAATACAACAGCATCCAAAGCCCTGATTCGGTATTGGTTGATCCTATACCAGGTGGAGAAGGAATGATCGCCAATCCAGAGCCTTTGTCGCAAGAGGCTAAACCAGTAGTTCGAGTAGGATTGAACTATGAAGCTACGCCTTTTACCTTTATAAGAGCTTCTTTTGGACAGGGGTATCGCTACCCTACTATTGCAGAGCGTTATATTACTACACTCATTGGACAACCACCCTTGGCACTTGCTATTCGTGCCAATCCCGAACTACAATCTGAAACAGGGTGGTCTGCCGAAATTGGGGTCAAACAAGGGTTTAAAATTGGAAATTGGAAAGGTTTTATTGACTTGGCTGGTTTCTGGACAGAGTACCAAAATATGATGGAATTCACCTTTGGAGGTGGAGAACCAGGTGCTACAGGGATTGCTCCAGGACAAAGCTTGTTTTTCCAGTCCGTTAATATTGACGATACGCGCATTATTGGAGGGGAATTTAGCCTTATGGGAACAGGTAATATTGGAGCAGTAGATTTTAATGTATTAGCTGGTTATACCCTGCTTATGCCTCAATTTCAAAACTGGGATACCGATAGTGTTATTCGTCAATTGTCTACAACCAATTACAATATCCTAAAATACAGAAATGTACACACCATCAAATTTGACATAGAAGCCTTCTTCCTAAAAAACAAAGCCTTATCTGTAGGGTATTCTGTCAATTACAACAGTCCTATGGTCAACATTGACAAAGCGTTTGAAGATTTGTTGTGGAATGCTCCATTTGAAGGGGATGATGATGTTTTTGGAATTGGTTATTATCGTGATAATATCAACTCTGGTGAGTCTATCAATATGAGTGCTCGTATTGGTTATCGCCACGCCTTCAAGAACAGTGAAGGAGAAGAACAGGCGGCTGTCAAATTATCTGTCGTCGCCAAAAACTTACTCAACCAAGAGTTTATGATTCGTCCAGCTCTAGTGGATGCCCCTAGAAACATCACCGTGCGTTTAGATGTAGAATTCTAATCCGTTATTTTCACTTAATAGAACAAGGCGCAATTACTTCTCAGATCCACCAATCTAGTTGTAATTGCGTCTTGTTTTTTTATACATACATTCATTTATTTGACTGATAACTATTTGTAAAACATGGTGTTGTACATTGGCAAAAGCAATCCATTTTCTTTTTATTTTCTATAATCTTCTGTACATTTGGAGTTGCACTACTAAACTTCCCTGTAATATTTAGTGCTTATTGTGTACCAATACCCTCCAAATGAATCCATTTTACTTATTTCTATTGCTATTGTGTTGCAATGGGGTTTTAAATGCACAACCCTTTGGTGCTGGAACCACACAAAAAAAAAGACAATATATACCCCGTTATCCATTAGAACTTGGTTTCTACGTAGGGAGCAGCCAATTCTTGGGCGATTTAGGCGGTACGAGTAGCATCGGCCAAGCCTTTGTATACGATACCGACTGGGAGAGTACGAGACCTGCAATTGGTTTTTCGGCACGCTACAGCATGGGAGGTAATGTATCTTTTCGGCTTGATTTTTCCTACATTTATCTCTCTGGTAATGATCGCTTCTCAGGCGAAAATTTTGTAGCCACCCAAAAAGAAAACACCCCTGGTTGGTTTCGGTTTTATAGAAACTTGCACTTTAGAAATCATGTTTTTGAGATTGCCCCTATGCTGCATTACACCCCTATTAATATCAAATTATCTGGTAATTTGTACACCCAACGAAAGGAAAATCGACTAGCACCCTATTTATTGGTAGGAACGGGTGTACTTTTTCATAATCCTCAAGCTCACTATAGAGGTAGATGGTTCAATCTACGCCCACTCCATACAGAAGGCCAAGGCTGGTTAGAGGGGCGGTCTATGTACAGTGTTGCTCAATTTTTCATTCCATTAGGCATTGGTATACAATGGGAGCACAACCATTCTTTTATTCTGGGTATAGAAGTTAGACATCAAATTACTTTTACAGACTACTTGGACGATGTTTCTACAACCTACATTGAGCCTGAATTATTTGCCGCTCATCTATCTTCAGAAAGAGCATCGTTGGCGCAAGCCCTAGCCAATAGATCTATAGAACATGATCCCAGACAGTTATACGGCTATATTTCTGCACCACAAGAAAAACGCGGCGACCCCAACAATAATGATTCGTATTATTTGATTAATGTGCGCCTTGCCTTTTTTCTGCAACACAGTCGTCGTTTGGCTATTATTAAAGATTATTAGGCGATTCAGTTCTATAAAAAATCAGGTTGACTGTTGGTGCAAAAATCCCAACCAAATAAAGGTACTTAACAACCTTCCCTAAAGGAATTCCACCTTCTAAATAGTAATCATTAGCGGTCAAACTTGGTCTATTCGTCAAAATATGTATTTTTGTTCTTCGTTATAAACAAGCAGCATTAACCAACAACAAGCATGGCTAAAAAGAAAAAATATTATGTTATTTGGGAAGGCAATGAAACAGGAATTTTTGATACCTGGAAAGAATGTCAACGACATATCAAAGGATATGCAGGAGCCAAATACAAATCTTTTCCCAGTTTGCAAGCAGCCGAACAAGCCTATGCAGGAAGTTATTTTGATGCCATTACGCCCAGCAAGAAAAAAGTCATTGATCCAAGCCTAGCAGGTACGCCTATTTGGAACAGCATTTCGGTAGATGCCGCCTGTAGTGGCAATCCTGGGTTGATGGAATACCAAGGGGTAGATACCAAAACTGGCAAACGCTTATTCCACGTAGGCCCTTTGGCACAAGGCACCAACAATGTTGGAGAGTTTCTGGCCTTGGTACACGGCCTCGCTTTCTTGCAACAACACCAGAGCAAATTGCCCATCTACACCGATTCCAAAATTGCAATGGGCTGGATCAAAGCCAAAAAATGTCGCACCAAAGTTGCGGCGACCAATGCCAACAAAAAAATTTTTGAACTCATTGCGCGCGGCGAGAAATGGCTCAAAAGCAACAGTTTTGAAACCGAGATACTTAAATGGGAAACCAAAGCTTGGGGAGAAATTCGCGCAGACTTTGGCAGAAAATAAACCATAATTTGCTCTAGAGGTTATATACTATATTATCCCTCTTTTGGGTTCATTTTTTCCCTTTTTTGGCTATCTTGAGCCTAAATATACGGTATCCAACTGCTTTTATTTTTATTTACTAGATATTATGATCGCTATACAAATTCACCTCAACCCCAATTTATACCTCAAAAATCCACAAGAAACCAAATTGGGTAAGCGCATCATAGAACACAGTATCATTCTGATCGATCAATTGGGTTTTGAAAAATTTACCTTCAAGAAACTAGCCCTAGAGATTGATTCTACCGAGGCTTCTATTTATCGGTACTTCAAGAACAAGCACAATCTTTTGATTTACTTGGTATCCTGGTATTGGGAATGGATGAAATTCCAGATTGATTTTAATACCATGAACATTGAGGATGTAGACAAACGCCTGTGCATTGCCCTCTCTGTATTGGTCGAATCCTCGCAAACCAACCCTGCTATTGATTATGTCGATGAAAATCTGCTGCACAGCATTGTGGTGGCCGAATCGAGCAAGGCGTACCACACCAAACTCGTAGACAAGGAAAATAAGGAAGGCTATTTTATTAATTACAAGGAATTGTGCCAAGCCATCTCAAGCATTATTATCGAAAAGAATCCCAACTATTCTTATCCCAATGCCCTAGCCTCTACCCTAATCGAAATGGCCAACAACAACATTTATTTTGCCCAACACCTGCCCGCCCTCACGGATGTCAAAATCCACCAAGGTAAATTAGAAGACATCAAGCACCTGCTGGAGCATTTTGCCTTTTCTTCTATTGCTGGGGATAATGGAAAACAGTAGTGTGGGCATGATTGGAACTGGGCTGTGTTGGGTTTGAAAGCCCATGCTACAACCGTCCTAAAATATTCTTTAATAGTTGGTGCTTACTAATGGTTATCCATTCTGCAATATCCGCTAATTAGTGTGGTTGTGTACACCTGGAGTTTGTCAGGAAAAAGGACACAAAGATAAGTTAACAAAGCCAACATTAACAAAAAAATCATCTATGTCAAAAGAACGGAAAAGGTACACAAACCTCCTTGTAGCACATTAAAAAACAAATGAAAAGACTATTACTATCATTCACCTTACCTTTGACAATACTATCATTTGGTTTGATTACTAAATGGAGTTACGGTATAGTTATAGACGGAACAGATGATTTTTTTTATGGATTCCCTTTCATTCATAAATGTAGAGGATTTCACACGTCACTTTCGACTCAATATTTCGCTTTGGAGCTGTTGGTGAATATTCTAAGCTATTTTCTTTTTTGGGTGATAATTACATTTTTGGTGAATAAAAAATGGCCTATTTCTATCCCTGTCAAAATCACAAATCTATTTTGGATTGGATTTGGAGTTTTTTTAGCTGGTTTCATTTTTTTAAGTTACTCATTAGAGGATAGATTTTTGGTTAAACGTGATTTTGATGTTGTGATTTTTGACCAAGGAATTTCATTATTTGACCATCACCCTAACCGAGAGCACTTCACGAATGAGCTGAATGAATGGTTTGAAGAAAAGAACTAAACCAACACCACAACAAGGTGTATAATACATACTCTACGTACGCTCCATGCACAGAATCTTTGTGGGGGCTCTCCTACTGGTGCTGAAAATCAATTCGTAATACCAATAAAATCCAATTTCAACATAATGAACAAAATACTTTTATCGCTTTTAGGAATTTTATTACTTATTTCCTGTAAACAACCATCAGATCCTACAAAAGAGCTTACCAACAACCAACCAATAAAGGACAGCCTAGCGATAGAAATAAACAACCTGAATAAAAATTATTTTAATGGATTAGGGGTCGCTATTGTTGATTCTTCAGGTTTTTTGTACAAAAAAGGATTTGGATTTGCAGATGTAAAATCTAAGAAATCTTATACTGAAAACACACTACAACCCATTGCTTCTGTTTCAAAGACATTTATTGGTTTAGCATTAATGAAAGCTCAAGAAAAAGGGCTTTTAAATTTAGATGATCCTGTAAATAAACATCTTCCTTTTAAAGTCCAAAACCCATATTTTCCAACTGTAGATATAACCATAAGACAATTAGCAACACATACTTCATCGATCATTGACACTGAAAATTACATGAATAAATCTTATGTACTAAACGATGAAATAGATAGCACATTAATAAAATCCGAACATATTCCTCAAAGTTTCAATCCAAAACACACCAATATTGCGCTATCGGAATTTCTAGAGAATTACTTATCTGCCAATGGAAAGTGGTATAATAAAAATGCTTTTACAGCACACCAACCAAGTCATTTTTTTGAATATACAAATGTTGGTGCAACACTAGGAGCCTATATTATTGAAATTGTATCCAATAAATCATACTCAGATTTCACGACCGAGCATATTTTGAAACCGTTAGCAATGGATCATTCTGGCTGGAGTTATAGCACGGTTGATTTTGAAAACGTTTCCACCTTGTATTCCGATATAAAAACCGAACTCCCCTATTATTCCTTAATCACATATCCAGACGGTGGGTTTATAACAAACCTAAATGATTTAGGGAAATACTTGACGGAGTTGATTAAAGGTTATTCGGGAAACGGAACAATCTTAACTAAAGAAAGTTACAAGCAACTTTTTGAAATACAATTGACTAGTGAAAATTTCATGGCAGAAAGAAGTACAACAAACCCATATGATGATGAATATAATTCAGGTATTTTCATGGGGTTTTCTTCCTTTAATAATGTAGGTCATACTGGTGGAGATCCTGGAGTTTCTGCTTTAATGTTCTTTAATCAAAAAAATAAGATTGGGCGAATTTTATTCGTAAATACGAATATTCAAAATCAAGAAGGCTTTGATGCTTATTTTGGAATTATGAACAAATTAGATGAGTATTCCAGTCTACTAATAGAATCAAACTAGGTCTCTATTTAGGTAACGTTGGTGCCTGAATATCCCTCATTGTTGCCCTGCACGCGCTCCCACACATTGCTCGTTTGCCTCCCTTACCACATATTCCAAAACAATTTCGTAAGTTTGTTCATACCTATACCATTAAAGCGACTCCAGTTGAGTTGATCGTATCAGAGAAGAATAAAACAAGCGCGTTTTTATAAAAAACACAAAATAACTCCCTACAGCGTGCTGCAAAATAGATTTTGCACGAACGGTTGTACCAGACTAAAAAAAAGATGGATAAAAATCAAAAAAGACCTGTAACAGTTCCCAAGGAAGCCATTTGGAATGCTTCACAAAACGAATGGGAACTTGGCGTAAAAAATGACCAAGGCAATTATATTGGTGAATGGAAGTGGTGGTTAGCTCCAAAAGGGCATTTATGTTGCCATACTTTTTTTGATGAGAATGGACAGGTGTTAAGTTTTAAGCGATTTCATCCAAATGGGGAGGTTTCTAGATATGGTACGTTTGAAAATGGCAAACAAATCGAAGATGTTTATTTAAAATCAACAGAAGCAACTACCGAAAATTTTGCTTATGGCAATTCAGACGGCAACGCATTTAAGGCTGTAAAGAGATCTGGAGTGCCCGTGAGTTTTGATTATTTTGATAAAGACGGCGTTCATTTGAATCCTCCTATTCTACAAAAGGAGTTGATTTCTAATACAGAGGCAACCATCTCTGAATCTGAAATAGCCACGATCAAAGAAACAATTTTTGAAAAGGGAAAAAGCTTTGTGCTAGGACAAATAGATGCACATTTTATTAATGAAACGGTTATACCAATTTTAGCCAAAAAAACGGAGGAAAAAGCAATAACATTTACAGATGTAGGAGGCATATTTATGCAGTTGGCCAAACAGGCTATAGATACAAAAAAAGATATTGTATTTCATGATGGAGATCTGCATTTAAGTAATTTACATTGCATGACAGAATTGGAGATCGGCGTACTTATCGTGCATGGAAACTTAACAGTTGATGGCAGCATTGCGCTTTCGGATGATTTAATGGAATTGCTTTTTGTAACAGGTAATGTTACTGCTAACAATGTAACTACTAGCGGAATGCTTTTCGTTTTTGAAGACTTAACCGTAACCAATTGTTTGTTGGGAGATTACAATGATGGATCAGCCTTTATTGGAAATAATCTAAAAGCTACATTCTTCTTTCCAGAGGAATACTTTTTTGAAGTTTTAGGCTCGGCCAGTTTTACATACGCATTTGGAAATTCTTGGCGATTAAACCAAAACCAATCCCCAGAGGTTTTCAATTATAATGACAGAAAATTATCCGACTTTATTCCATTATTGCACGATAATATACAGGAGGCAGCCTCGTTTAAAGAAAATACGAGTTTATTGGATGATGCTTGTTCTGAAGGTGGTTTATTTGAATACATAGACTATCATGAATTTATAAGTTATATTACAGCAAATAAACCTGTTTTCAAAAATTAAATGCTGATACATAACCGTTCGGAGGGAAGCTCTTGGCCTCCCTCCCCCTAAACAATGAAAAAAATACTATTTATAATCACGTTGCTTAGTTGTTGCCAAATAAGCAACGCACAGCTCTTCCAATTTCAAATGTTCTTTGAAGATGCTGTAGGCAATACCGACACCTTGATCCTTGGATATGATGCCAACGGAACGGTATTGATAGATTCTTCTTTTGGAGAAGCAAACATCATTGGCCTGCCACTCGACTCAATATTTGATGTTAGAATTTCGGATGCTTTCTTCAACAGTGGCGTGGCTACTTTTCACACCAAAAAACAGATATTGCCCAACTCTTGTGCTAGTTGGTTGTTTCCATTGGTTGAGATTGATATTAAAAGTAAGCATTGGCCCGTTACAGCAACGTGGGACAGCTCCCTCTTTAATGCATCGTGTAGAGCAGGCAGTATTTTTACAAGTTTTAACCCTGGTGGTTGGTGGGATGTAGTGGGGTTTCCGAGTGATTTGTATAGAGCAGAATTTGCAGCCATAAACCAAGTGACCTTTACTTCCAATTATACCCCGTCGGGCTATGATGACAATTATGCTTATGTGAATGCAGCCAATGACACGCTGCCTATTTTTTGGATGAGTTTTGGCGACTCTTCCTTAATTTCTCTTGGCATCGAAAATTTAACCACAGACATTCAAGCCTATCCAAATCCTGTCAAAGACCTCTTGTATATTGATATGGAATCACATTTAGTTCAAGAAGTTAGGATCATTGATAGGATGGGCAGACAACAAGCAATTGGCTTCAAGAATGGATATATTGACTTAAGTAATTTAAATGCTGGGTATTATTTGATCATGCTTGTTGGAACAGAGGGCAAAACACAGCTATTAAAAATAATAAAGGGCTAACTTGTGGTAAGAAATCGTGTAGCCTAAAACCTAAAATTAAGTACTGTGCTATTTAAAGAAATAATTCAAGAGATTTATCACAACGTCCAAAGCATGGAGGACAAAGGAGCCTTGGCCGCTTATATTCCTGAATTATCCAATGTAGATCCAACACAGTTTGGCGTACACCTCTCCACCATTGACCAATTTAGTTTTGGTATAGGAGATTGTTACACCAAATTCTCGATTCAGAGTATCGCCAAAGTACTCGCTCTGAGCTTGGCCTATCGCATTTGTGGCGAAAAAATATGGGAAAGATTGGGCGTAGAACCTTCAGGAACGGCCTTCAATTCCTTGGTTCAATTGGAGTCTGACAATGGCATTCCTCGAAACCCGTTTATCAATGCTGGGGCAATGGTAATTTCAGATATTTTGTTGAGCAATTTGGAACACCCCAAAGAAGATTTCTTGACGTTTGTTAGAGGCACTTGCAAGAATGCCACCATCCATTATTCTACTAAAATAGCCCAGTCTGAAAAGGCCGTAGGCTTCCGAAACATTGCTTTGTGCAATTTCATCAAGTCTTTTGGCAATATCAAAAATGATCCTGCGGATGTGCTCGATTTTTATTTTGATCTTTGTTCTATTGAAATGACTTGCCAAGAGCTTTCTGAGGTCTTTTTATTTCTCGCCAACAATGGTCGTAGTGTGTTTGATAAGACCTCCATCCTCAATACCAATCAGTCCAAACGAATCAATGCGCTCATGCAAACTTGTGGGTTTTATGATGAATCGGGCGAATTTGCCTTTAGAGTGGGACTGCCAGGCAAAAGTGGTGTTGGAGGGGGCATTATCGCCATCTATCCCAATCACTACGCCATTGCCGTTTGGAGTCCTAAGCTGAATACAAAAGGGAATTCGTATAAGGGCGTGCGTTTTTTGGAGGCGTTTACAACGAGGACGGAATCTTCTATTTTTTGAATTAAACAAAAATCAAAAGAGCCATGTTACAACCAATCATCAAAAAAAGTGAAGCGCTTTCTCCAGCGGAGATAGCAAGCCTGAATAAAATTATTGGGGGCATTCATTCCCAAAATCCAGAAAACCACATCGAGGAAAACCATATCCAAAAAACCAATCCCGTTTTTTACCTTTTTAAAAAAGAAGACGAAATTCTTGCCTTCCAAGCCTTCACTATCTTCAAAAAAAAGACCCCTTTTCATCGTAAAGAAATACCCATAATAAACGTCAATATATCTTATAAAAACCCCAAGGCTGACAAGTTGATTAAAGATTATGCAAAATTTAGCAATTTTCACTTTATCAAACAACAACTTGGTCCCTTCTGGTTCTTGAAGACTTTTGTAGTCTCTTTTGTTACGATTAATCCCAAACTAATTCATAGAATTTCTAGAATTTTTGGAAGTCATTACCCTGATTATAGAATTTCCACTCCAAAAGAGGTGCATCATTTTGCCAAAAATTTCATAGCAAAGGATCTAAAAATAGCTGCGAACCATGTCAATAATAACCTCGTCATTACGGAAGAGAGTTATGAAGACAGTCCAATTACTGAACAATGGCCTTTTTTGTATGAATCAAAAAACCCACTACAAAACGAATTCTTTATCAAAGAAGGCATTATAAAACAGGCCAACAATCAATATTTTCTCACGAATAAAGCTGTTTTATTTTTGGGGGTGTATAGCTTTTGGGGGCTTGTCAAAAGTGTATTTAGGAAAAAGTAAGGGTTGTTGTGAGGAGTATACTTGTCCTCCCCTATTCCACCAAAAGAAAAACAAAACCTAGTATTCAGATATAAAAATTTAGATGTCAAATAAAAATAATAAAAGTGCTTATTTACAAGGTTTTACCCGTTTAATTACGGAAGCTACGATCGGTGTAACCGATCTAACCGAAGCCATGCACAAGCGAGTTGTCCACCCTCCTTTTTTGCCTTCAACACCTGTGCAACATCTGATTACCAATATTGCAAGCATCACTTATAAAAGCATCCGATGGAGTACCCGACTCATCGGTGGAAGTTTAGATATGGTGCTGGGGCAATTGGCTCCTGTTTTGGGAACAATGAAGCCCACCGATGAAAAAGAAGCCATACAAGCCGCCTTAAACGGTGTAGTGGGAGATTATTTGGAAGCCAAAGAGAACCCCTTACAAATCAGTATGCAATTCAGGCTTTTTGCAAAGGCGGTACCGCTTGATCGTAAACGCATGGAGGAAATTTATCCGACTATCAATGGCAAAATCCTTTTGATGGTGCATGGTTTATGTATGAATGATATACAATGGACGCGCAAAGGACACAACCACGGAGTAGCATTGGCTAAAGACTTGGGCAAAACACCTATTTACTTGCATTACAACAGTGGTCGCCATATTTCCTCCAATGGGCAAAGTCTCAATGAATTATTAGAGAATTTAGTGCTGCATTGGCCTGTTCCTATTGAAGAACTCGTCATTGTTGCCCATAGTATGGGGGGCTGGTGTCCCGAAGTGCCCTGCATTATGGTTCTCAACAGCAAAAAACATGGACCAAACATCTTAAGAAAATTGTTTTTTTGGGAACGCCCCACCACGGTGCGCCATTGGAGCGAATCGGTAATTATTTAGATACTATTCTTGAGACCGCCCCCTATACCAAGCCTTTTGCCCGATTGGGAAAAATCAGAAGTGCTGGCATAACAGATTTGAGATATGGAAACCTAATTGAGGAAGATTGGCCGAGCAATGATGGATTTGAACCAACAGGCGACCAACGACAAGCCATTCCATTGCCTAAGCAAATCGCCTGTTACAGCATAGCTGCCGCTATTAGAACAGCAACAGCCCCAATATCCCCTCGAATAATAGGCGATAGTTTGGTGCCTATAAAAAGTGCTTTAGGACAACACGAAAATCCTGCTAAAAATTTGGCCTTTAAGGAAGGTAATACTTGGGTCGCTTATGAGCATAACCATTTCGATTTGTTGAACACCCCTAAGGTCTATGCTAAAATAAAGACATGGCTGATTGAATGAAATATTGGGGTTTCTCTAAGTTATGCAAGCGTAATGGAAAAGTTCTTTGAAGGGCTATATTGCTTTTTATTTAACGGAGCGCGCCAAAGGCTCGGTTGTTCTGTACGGAAACTAAAATTATTTCGTATCTTTCTTTTCAACCTATCCCAATCCCAATAATTATGAAAATCGCTTTTTACTGCTCTTTTTTCTTCCTTTCCTTGCTTGCCCACACACATGCACAAATTCCTGATAGTCTCCAACATTATTCCATCACACAATTGGATAGTGTTTTTCAATTGCGCTATAAAAATAAACAATACGACCAAATAATGCCCTATGCGTTGGCTGCTAGTAACAGAGCCAAGCAACAATATGGCGAACAAGATACGCTCTACGCCCGTATGTTGTACCAACTTGGATTGGCCTTTGATTATCAGGATGATTTTGAACAAGGAATAGCCTATTATGAACGCGCGACCAAAATTCAAGCCTCTATTATTCCTTTCTCCCCTGATTTTGCCAATACCTTATTTGCGATCGCTAATATATACCACTACAATTTAAGAAAGTACAACAAGGCACTCCCATTTTATATACAAGCCAAAAACATCAGAAAAAAAGCCTTTGGCACCAACCATCCTCTGTTTGCTGCTTCACTGAATAATCTCGCTGGGTTGCATTCAAAAATGGGGAATTATGAGCTGGCACTCCCGCTTTATATCCAAGCTAAAAACATCTATGAAAAAGCCTTTGGTACAGCACACACAGACTTTGCTACTTCAATGAATAATCTCGCTGGATTGTATTTAAGAATGGGAAAATACAAATTGGCACTCCCGCTTTTTATCCAAGCCAAGAACATTTATGAACAAGTCCTTGGCAAAGATCATCCTTCTCTTGCCGCTTCATTAAATAATCTTGCTGGATTGCATAAATTTATGGGAAATTACGAACAGGCACTCCCGCTTTTTATTCAAGCTAAAAACATTAGAGAAAAAGCCCTTGGTACAGACCACCTTGACTTTGCTGCATCGCTGAATAATCTCGCACTCTTGCATCAAGCTATGGGAAATTATGAACTGGCGCTCCCGCTTTATATCCAAGCTAAAACCACGAAAGAAAAGGCGCTTGGTAAGGAACATCCCGACTTGGCAAGTTCACTCCATAATCTCGCTGCATTGTACCAAGATATGGGGAATTATGAACTGGCACTCCTACTTTTTATTCAAGCTAAAAATAGTAGAGAAAAAACCCTTGGCAAAAACCATCCTCGCTTGGCAAGTTCATTCAATGATATAGCTACCTTATATCAAACTACAGGAAATTATGAGCTGGCACTACCCCTTTTTATTCAAGCTAAAAACATTAAAGAAAAAGCCTTAGGCAAGAATCATCCTTCTTTTGCTACTGCACTCAATAATCTCGCCTCTTTGCATCAAGCTATGGAGAGTTACGAACGGGCTCTTCCGCTTTTGAATCAGGCTAAAGATATTATTGAAAAAAACCTTGGCAAAGACCACCCGTCCTTTGCTACTGCACTTAATAATTTGGCTACATTACACCAAGCTATGGAGAATCACGAGCAGGCACTCCCACTTTTTATTCAGGCTAAAGATATTATCGAAAAAACGCTTGGCAAAGACCATTCTAACTTTGCTACTGCACTCTATAATTTGGCCAAATTGCATCAATCTATGGAGCATTACGAGCAGGCGCTCCCGCTTTTGAATCAAGCTAAACTTATTTATGAAAAAGCCTTTGGCAAAGACCATCCTTACTTCGCCAAAGCCCTAAATAATTTGGCTAAATTGCACGAACAAAAAGGAAATTATCCAAAAGCATGGAACCTACTTGAACAGGCAATAAATAACATGGCAAGACTGAATGTTGAGCTTACCTTTGATCGAGTATGGAAGGACAGTCTAATGAATGCTACTTATCTCTCTAATTTACATATTGATCAACTATTAGACGCTTTAGAAATCGCCTACAGACTGCTAGAAAAAGATTATAGTATCAAAATGCCTGCTATCCAACAAAAGAACATTGCCGATTTAGCACTTATTTTATTGAATAAAGAACGCCATAAAACCTCTAATGAAAAGGATAAATTGAGACTGCTTTCTCGAAGCAACAATTGGATGCAAAAAAGCTTAAGAATTCTTAATCCTGAGCAAGAAATGAATAAAGCATTTAATCTTGCTGACCAGAATAAATCTGTTTTGCTCTTACAAGCTACCCAATCAGAAGTAGCCTATCAATTGGGGGAATTGCCCGATTCCTTAGTCTTCAAAGACAAAAAACTACTCAAAAAACAAAGTCAAACCCAAGCTAAGTTGCTTGAACCCCGAAGCAAAAAGGAAAAAGATAGTCTGAGAAATGAATTAAATCATATTTATCAGAATATTGGTGAATTTGAAAAAATGACAGAACAATATTTTCCTAAATATCATAAACTCAAATATGCCCAAGTTGATGCTCAAGTCAATGATATTCAGGCTTTATTGGATGATAATACCGCACTTTTAGAATATGTGATTGCAGATTCTGTGGTTCATATTTTCTTAGTGGATAAAAAAGAAGTACAATGGAAAAAATTCTTTATTAAGAACAAAATTCTAAAACGCAAAATCAGAGCACTTCGTTTGGCATTAAGTCAATACGAACTCCTTATCGAAAATCCAGAAAAAGCCTACAACAATTATACAGGTAAGGCACATTGGTTTTATCAAAATCTTGTCCTTCCTGTCTTAAAAGATAAGGCAGCTATCCATAATCTCATCATTGTCACAGATGGCGAACTTGGACATTTGCCTTTTGAGTCTTTTTTGATGCAGGCCGCTCCTCAGTCTATTACAGATTATCATGAGCTGCATTATTTAGTCAACCACTATAACATCTCCTACAACTATTCGGCAACCCTTTGGAAAGAAAACAAAGAAGCTATAACTCCTCAGAATAATGGCCAAATTCTAGCCATGGCTGCCAATTATAAACTCCAAGTAGATTCTTCTCTATTAAATATTCGCCTTCCAACCGATCAATGGACAAGAGGAGACCTTTCTCCTCTTCCTGCCGCCCGAAAAGAAGTAGAAACACTCCAAGAAAGATACCAAGGTTTTTTTGCGTTTGATCGCCTCGCCTCTGAAAAAACAGTTAAAGAAAAAGCCTCAGATTATGCTGTGTTGCATTTTGCTACACACGGTATTCTAGAAAAGCACAGACCCGTGTTATCCAGTCTTGCTTTCTCTGAAGATAATGATAGTACAGAGTCTAATTTTTGGCAGGCACATGAAATTTCTAAAATGCAACTCCACGCTAATCTTGTGGTGCTTTCTGCTTGCGAAACAGGTTATGGAAAATTTGAACAAGGCAATGGTATTGCATCGCTCGCTCGTGCCTTTATGTATGCAGGGGCCTCGGCATTGATCGTCTCGCTTTGGCAAGTAGATGACTATGCTACCTCCAAAATCATGGAAAATCTATATGCTAATCTAGCCGATGGCATGAAAAAAGATGAAGCATTGCGTCAAGCAAAAATCCAATACATGCAGCAATCTGAGGGCATTTTGGCACATCCTGCTCTTTGGTCGTCCTTTATTATGATGGGCAATACAGCCCCCGTACACATCAAAAAGAAAGGCAACCCTCTGGCTTGGGGAATTGGAATTGGTGCCTTGGCTTTGTTGGCATTGGGTGGCTTGGTACACCGAAAAAAAGCTGGATAGTTGGTGGATTGGGCCTACTGAAACAGGCGTGTATAAATTTGATGGATAAACTTTTGAAAGATTTAAACCATTACAATAAAATAATTTTTTACATATAGAATGAAAATAGAAAAAATAAGATCGTTGTATTCAAGAAGTCATGATACTGTATTTCCAAAATTAGGCGCGTTTTTAGCAGGGCCAACACCACCAGATGGGGAGATGAAAAAAGGATGGAGAAGAAAGATTGTAAGTAAATTGGAAGAAGATACAAGATTAGATCCAAGTATGATAATAGTATCTCCTGAACCTAAAAGTGGGTATTGGTCAGAAATAGATAATTTGAACCCAAAGAATCACTTGGAAGTAATAAGAGATAAGCAAATGCCGTGGGAATTGCAGTATTTGCAATTATGTGATATTACTGTATTTTGGTTGCCAACCTATTGGACTAAAGAAAAGTCGGGCGTATACGCACCTAATATTGGCCCCACAAGTAGATGGGAATTTGGCTATTTTCTACAAGAATATTTGAAAGATAGAAATAAGAGAGATTTTATAATAGGGAGTCCAGAAGATGCTGATAGTATCAAATGGGCCAAGAAGATAACAGATATACATGGAATTAAGTGGCATTTTTTGAAGGTAGAAGAAAAGGAAAAATTAGTTGCAGATTCATTCGTTAACGAGATTGCTGAAACTTTAATTAGGAATAAGTGGCAGTATTAAAAATAGAAAGTTATATCCTAAGTAAGAATCTGGGCTGAATAGTTTTGAAGCAATACTAGAAACGATTAATAAGAAATTGAAATAAATAGTGGCGTATTGCAAGACCACGACTACTTGCAATACGCCACCCAAATTAAACTTGATTAAAAGGACAAATTACCCTTTATTAATTTTTGTCCGTTATTTTTAATTCTGTTGCATTGAAATTATCAAATTCAAAATTTGAAACTTTCAATCTATGAACAAATTTATCTCGGTTTGTTTTCTTTTTCATAGGGTAAACAATTTGGTCATGTGGAATCAAAACTCCATCAATTGTTCGATAGTCGGTATATTCAATATTGCCACCGATCATTTTATATCCAGGAGGTTTTACATAAGGTTCTCTAACGGAGTATTCAGAATAATCCAATAAACCCGTTTTTTTATTTATCCAAAGTAGGTATTGGTCGTGTTCTTGATGTGGTTTTGCTTCTCCCCAAGTACAAAAGACCAAATCATATTCCTTCCCATTAAATGATTCACTACCGGCATAGCTAATAATGGGCGCGCTTCGAAGGCGACTGAGTAACTCAAAAAAGTATTGAATATGAGTCAAGCCAAAAACTGCTCTTTGGTTTGATTTAGCTGTTTTATCTTGAAATTCAGTGGTGCCATTTTGAGTCTCATAATAGTTTGAATTATACATCCCTACTGTTGTGCCTTTTCGTTCTCCATCCATAAACGTTATTCGTCCGTCCATGGTATCAACTTGAAATTGAAAATTCAAATTAGTTTTATAATCAGGCCAGAGTTTAGCTATGTTGCCAAAAAAATTATCTTTCCATGTATCCAACGCTTGAAAAGAATAAACCTTGTGTTGGCCAAACTTATCTCCGCCATTTTTTTTCCAAACCTGATCTAAGAGTTGCTTACCTTTTTCTATATTTTCTGCTGAAATGCCTTCTCGTTTTAGGATTCTAGTTCGTACATCATGCAAACAACTTTGGCAAAGTACCGTACTAAAAAAAAGAGCAAGTATAAAAGTTATATTTTTCATCATTTTATTTTTTATTATCTATAAATTAATTCATCCCTCTAAAAGTTATGCACTTAACAGGTCTTTGAAACGAGATTTATTAAAGTAGATATGCAATAAAGTGATAATTAAAGCTGCTACTGCTGGCCCCAAAGCTGCAAGATCATAAAGAATATGAAAAACTACAGCATTGAACATGATAGCCGCTATAATGGTCAAAAAGAATGGAACAAATTTTTGGATTAAAAGGCTAATTCCCACAAGAACCTCTAACCCTCCAATCATCTTCATAAATCCTGAGGTTACATAGATATTCATTAACTCACCCCCTGCTCCCTCTATTGGAGGATTAGGAATAAAGTAGAAGAATTTATTGAGTCCAAATATTAATAGGGATAACGCAAATAGGATGCGTATGACTGTTTCAACTTTAGAATTCATAATCTATTACTGTTTAAGTTTGAATTAATAAAAACAAAGTTATACAGTAATGAAAAGAAGGAACTTGCAGATTTATTCAATTAGTAATCAATTTCGTTCAATCGAAATTCTGATGGAGATAAGTTAAATGCCTTTTTGAATAATCTATTAAAGGTAGAGGTCGTTTGGTAGCCACAATCGTAAGCAATTTCGGAGATGCGCTTATTTTTGTTGGTTAACATTAATTTTGCTTTCTTCATTCTTTGTTCAAGAATATATTTAGCGGGTGTTTGTTCAAATACAGTATGAAATGTTCTTTGAAACGTAGAAATACTCATTCCACAAAGCCTTGCAAATTCTGCTATTGATAAACTTGCATATATGTTTTGCTCAATGATTTTTTTAAAATCATATTCATATGGCTTGAACAAGGAGGAAACAAAATCCAAGAGAGTCGGAGCGTTTTCAGTCTTAGACAATAACAATAAGAACTCTTTCAGTTTAATCTTTATCATTGAATCATTTGAAATGGATGGATTCTCCAATAAAAAATCAATCCCATTGATAAAGTTCTCCATTACAACATTAATATTTACTTTCGTTACATCATAATCTGTTTTGAAGTCAGAAACTGATAAATCATAATCAAATAATTCTTTGATTATAAAAGGATAAAGATATACTCCAATTCCTTTTATTTGGGGTGCGCTTTTGTGATTGGCTTCATTCTGTTCAAAAAAATAGTCACTACACTTCGCCAAAAAACTATGACCTGCATTGAATTCAAGTACTTTTTCTGGTGTCCTAAATTGAAAAGAGCCTTCTTGTAAATACATAAAACAGGCTTCGTTTTTATCAAAAATTTTAGGCATTCTGATAAAATTTTTAACAACCATTTTTTCAAAAATCACCTTTCCTTCATACTGAAGTATTTTGTGTTCGATTATCATTTAGTAACGCAGTTAATTTTACATAAAACTATAACCAAATATAGTCAATTTATTGGCAGATTGGAAAAGGGAGATTTTTATATTTTCAAGTGAAGAAATAATTGCAACAAAGAGAATAGTGCACACTTTGAGCATCAGCACCCTAAAAAAGTAGTAAAACTGCTCTTCTTTGAAAAATTTGACAGGAAAGAGCTTGAACCACTTTTGAGTTTTTATCAACAAATCAAGTTCAAAGATATGTTGTTCAACATTGCGTCGACCACATTGTCTCAAAGAGATGATCCCTCGATATGAATAAGATATTAAGCCAGCTTTCTGTTTTGTAGGATTAAGATTACATTTGTAAACTCCATAAGAACACCAAATCCACTTCCCAAAACACCCCTCAATAATCATTCAATAAAAAGATAATGACAGAATTAAAGATTCTTGCTTTTGCTCTTAATGAATTTGCTGGTTTGACCGTAGATGATTTCAATTTGTCAACTTCTTTTTGGCATAACAAGAAGTATAAGAAGGGGGATTATTTTAATCGAAAAAAAAGTATTTGTAAATACTTAGGGTTTATAGAAACAGGTACTTTTCGTTCTTATATCATTGATGATAAAACAGCCGAAGAAAAAAACGTTTTTCTTTATTCTAAAAATCAATTTGTAGTACCGTTCAAAAGTTTTGTCAATCAAACTCCTTGCGACTATCATACGCAAGCAATAACTGACGCGTCAATCATTTATATCAATATTTATGATTTACTTTTTCTTTACAATAAATCCCACAAATGGGAACGATTTGGACGTTTAATGGCAGAGATGGCCTTTAATGTAACCCTTGAAAGAATGGAAAGCTTCCTCTTTAGAACCCCAGAAGAACGTTATTTGGATTTAATAAAAAATCATCCCGATATTTTTAATACGGTGCCATTATACCAGATTTCTTCTTATTTGGGTATTCAAGGCCCCTCTTTGAGTAGAATAAGGAAAAGAATTTCAGAGAGATGATGTGATTTTAACTTGGGTTAAGATTTTAGATGCCAATTTATTCGACTTTTGTAGAAATAAAAAATAAAATAACAATGGTATCAACAACAACAACAATTGTATTTATCCATGGATTATGGATGCACTCATCTTCTTGGCAAGATTGGATGGACTTTTTTAATGAAAAAGGATATAAAACATTAAATCCAGGCTGGCCTGGAGACGCATCTACAGTTGCTACCTGTAGGGAAAATCCAGCACCTATTGCGAATAGAGGGGTTACAGAAATTGTAGATAGTTATGCTAAAATAATTGCGGCTCTTCCAGAACCACCGATTGTTATTGGACATTCGTTTGGCGGACTAATTGGACAAATATTATTGGGGCGTGGTTTGGTAAGCAGTTGCGTAGCTATTGATCCTGCGCCTATGAAAGGAGTATGGCAACTTCCTCTATCTGCACTCAAAGCCTCTTTACCCGTCCTCTATAATCCATTTAACTTTACAAAAGCAAAATCGCTTACGTTTGAGCAGTTCTGTTATGGATTTGCAAATGCAGTCACTAAAGAAGAAGCAAGAGAATTATATGATCGTTTTACAATCCCTGCACCTTGTAGACCTCTTTTTCAAGCCGCAACAGCCAGTTTTGCAGGCGTTGAAACTAAAGTAAATACAAAAAACACTACTCGTGGGCCTTTGCTTATCACAGGAGGGAGCAAAGACCATCAAGCTCCACCAATATTGGGAACAGCATCTATAAAAAAGTATAACGCATCGGTGATTTCAGACTTCAAATTATTTGAAGGCCGTGGGCACTCTCTTATTATTGACCATGGTTGGAAAGAAATTGCAGAATACGCCTTGACTTGGCTTAAAAAAAATGGGCTTTGATATATTAGAAAAAACGAACCGCTAACAATGTATATGGCGTGCCTAGCAATAGCTGGGCACGCCATATATACAAGGCAATTACCGCCCTTTCAGGGCTTGATGCAGATATATTTTATACGGTAGGATTATGTCCTACCTTCCCAAACTACATCCCTTCGGGGTTTCACGATTTTAAACGTCAATTATTAGAATTGAACAGCCCTGCTCACTACCCCCAATACCAATAAGCCACGCCCACCAAAACTGCTGCTTGCACCAACACAATCATAAAAAATGGTCGTCTAAAGCTCTCCTTTTGGGTTTTGTGTCGCCAAACACGAATACCCAAATACATGCCCAAGCTACCACCTATTGCCGCAACCAGCAACAACACTTGCTCACTTTGTCGCCATCCTTGGCGTTTGGCTTGGCGTTTGTCCCAGCCCATAAGGCAAAAGGCCAGTATATTCATACAGAGAAGATCGAGGAGAATGATAAAGGGTAACATATTGTATTGGGTTGGTTGAGTGCAAGTCAAAACGCAATATTGACATTCTGAATAGAGATGCCGCTCCTACGAGACCGAGGCTTTGCCGAGCTCATAAGCAAAGCGCACTAGCTTTGTTTTACGCTATTTCTTTTTTACAAAGGTTTTGCTTCTAGGGTGTTGTTGATATGCCCTAGATGGAGTTAAATATCCAGCAAACCCTCGGGCAAATCCATTCGTACTATTTTTTGGGCTTTGTCTACAGATACGATCCATTGTTCTAAGAGCGGTACCAACAGCTCTTTTTCTTGGTAGGCCACAGTTGCCATTTCTTGCTGGGGAAATTCATCGACTTGCAAGATTTCGCCCACTTGGCCCAATTCTTCTACTTCCAACACAAAACCCACTAAGTAGCTAAATACTAGCCCTGTATCATTTATTGCTTCTTCGGATAAGGAAACGTCTTCTTCCCTGAGATAAATAGTTTTATTGGTAAACAAGGCTGCATCCTCCTTGCTGTCAATATCCTCAAACTTGAGCAACAAAGGGTTGCCCCCTCTCAAGGACTCTATAAAATAAGGAGCCTTATCCCCTCCCAATTCTACAAAAAATGCTTCTACAGCATTGACATCCTCAAAAAAACGCTCGTCTATCGTGGCTTTTAATTCCCCGTTTAATCCATGAGGCTTTTTGATTTTTCCGATTTCTAGATACTCCATATTTTATTTTTAATCAAAACCTTTTTATTACCTTGTTGTTCTCACTACTAATATTGACCAAAATAACAACAAATGAATTGGAAAAAATTAGAATCCATTGCTGATTTGGAAGCGGCCATAGAAGCCTCCAACCAACAAGCTGTAGCCCTATTTAAACACAGTACGCGCTGCCCTGTGAGCAGTATGGCCAAGCGTTTGGTAGAGCGCGACTGGGATTTGAGTATAGATGCTTACTTTCTGGACTTGATTGCTTATCGCGATGTCTCAAATGCTATTGCAGAGCGTCTAGAGGTACAGCACCAATCGCCTCAAATGATTGTGGTCAAAAATGGCGCGGCGGTGTACGATGCTTCCCACGAATCTATCCAAGTAACAGCCATGGCAGAAGCTTTGTAGGCTTCTTTAATTAAGAAATAGAAAATCGGGGATGTCTTTTTTGGTAATTAAATCCAACTCCCCTTTTTCATTTTCTTGCACCAGCACCATACCCTGATTGGGACGGTTTCTCAGTTCTTGGCGAAAGTTGTGTGCTATAAATACAATCTCTCGATCTAACAACTCCGCAGGTTTGTACAAACGCCCAATTCTACTGATCGTATTGTACACTTTGCCATTGGCTTCTACTTCCAATTCTAAATAACGTGTCCCTGGCCCAATAACCTTGGCAGCCGTTATTTTTCCTTTCTTAAAATTCAAATCAGGATAAAAATCGGCATTGATAGCGCGCTTGATTGGATTTTTTAACTTCCTTGTTAATACTTCTTGTTGCAACCACAATTCTTTGAGCTGTTCGTCAGGTGTTTTACTGCTACACACTACTTGAAGTGGCGTGCCTGCTGGCGCGTAAATCTTAACGGCGACTTCATCCGTTAGGGGTACGCCTTGTACGGTAATATAATGTTCAATTTCCTTCATTTCTACAGTTAGAACATTGTTTTGACGATTGCCTGTGATGCTGTAACGCCCTTTTCTAGAAAGGCGACGCAGGTATTCATCGGGCAGGCTAAATGCTTCTATTTGCGTAAATGTTCGGATTAAATGCCGATCCCATTCCACGATTTCGTAAGGTACATTTAAGGCAATCAAAATAGTATCTTGATCCTTTAGGGCAAAGCTCCGCACATACTCTTTTAATAGTTCTGGTTCTTCTTCTTGTGCTTGCAAGGGCAAAAAAGAACATAAGAGAATGCCGTAAAACAGGTATTTGAGCATGATAATGGTTATAATTCTACTATTTACGAAATAGGTGTTCCATTGACGGCGGATGCTTGTGGTTCTACAAACAATAGCTTACCGTCTGCATTTTCGGTCATCAAAATCATTCCTTGCGAATCAATGCCCATCATTTTGCGCGGAGCCAAATTAGCTACCACTACTACACGTTGTCCAATCACAGATTCGGGGCTGTGGTGCAAGGCAATTCCAGATACCACAGTGCGGATTTCTACGCCTAAATCCACACTCAATTTTAATAATTTCTTAGATTTTTTGACTTTTTCTGCGGTAACAATGGTTCCTACACGCAAATCTACTTTGGTAAAATCATCAAAGGTGCATTCTTCCTTGAAGGGGGCTGCTTTTTTCTCTGCTTTTTCTTGCGCTACTTTCAAGGCATTTATTTTTTCTTGTTGTTCTTCGATCAAAGCCAGACGCGATTTGTCTTTTCTATCATTAATTTTGGCAAACAACAATTCAGGTTTTCCGATGCTATGATTGGTAGACAGCACACTTTCTCCTGCTTGCAATTGTGTTTTGAGGGTGGCAAAATCGCCCACTTTCAAGGCTTCTAAATGGAGTAAGTCGCGCAATTTGGCTGCGGTAAATGGTAAAAAAGGCTGCACAACCACGCTCAGAGTCGTCGCCAATTGCAAGCTCAAATTCATAACGGTAGCCACTAGAGCAGAGGTTGGATCTTTCTTCCATACTTTCCAAGGCTCATTGCGCTGCAATAAGGTATTGGCATAAGCCGAAATTTCCATCATTGCTTGTATTCCTTGGCGAAATTCGTATTGTAATAAGTATTTTTCTAATTGTTCTAACTTAACAACGATATCGGCCAATACATCTTTGGCTAGTACTTGGCTGCCTTCTACTACCCCTTCCAAGGATTGTGTGGCATCCAACGCAGGCACTTTGCCCTCATAATATTTGTGCGTTAAGGTCACTACTCTATTAATAAGATTTCCTAAGTTGGCGACCAGTTCATTGTCGTGCAGCGCTACAAACTCTTCCCATTTAAAATCACCATCTTTGTTCTCTGGCAAAGTTCGGATGAGGGCATAACGCAAGGCATCTTCCTTGTTGGGAAATGCTGCAAAATCTTTTAGGTATTGGTGTTGTTCGATCACCCAGCCTTTGGATTTGGAGAACTTGCGCCCTTCTAAATTGAGGAATTGATTGGCAGGTACATTCTTAGGCAAAATATAGTTGCCGTGTGCTTGGAGCATAGCAGGAAAAACAATGCAGTGAAATACAATATTGTCCTTACCAATAAAATGCACCAACTCTGTAGATTCGTCTTGCCAGTAATCTTTCCAGTCTTTTCCATTTTCGGCAGCCCATTCTTTGGTGGCCGAAATATACCCAATAGGCGCGTCAAACCAAACGTATAGGACTTTGCCTGCGGCCTCTTCTAAGGGCACTTTGATGCCCCAATCCAAATCACGCGTAATGGCACGCGGCAATAAGCCCCCAATTTGCTCCCCTGTATCGGCATCTAATTTGGGTTCCAACCAAGAATTGCATTGTGCCACTACATGTTTTTTCCATTGTTTCGGTTCGTGTAGTTTTTCGCCATCCAATAGCCCTTCGTTGAGCCATTTTTTGAGCCAAGTCGCGTGTTTGTCTAGTTTAAAATACCAATGTTTGGTTGATTTGAGTGTAGGTTTTTTGCCACTGAGTACAGAGCGTGGATTTTTTAGCTCTAAGGGCGACAAAGCCGTGCCACAATTCTCACACTGATCACCATCGGCATCCTCATGCCCACAAGTAGGACAAGTTCCTTTGATGTAACGATCGGCCAAAAACTGCTGGTATTCGGCATCGTAATACTGTTCATTTTCCTTCACTTCAAACTCATCCCCTTTTTCTAACAATTGCTTAAAAAAAGCTTGGGCGGTTTCATGGTGAATGGCACGACTAGTACGAGAATAGTTATCAAACGAAATACCCAACCCTTCAAAACTTTGCTTATTGATGGTGTGATAGGTATCTATAATATCTTGTGGACTGCGCCCTTCTTTTTTGGCGCGAATGGTGATTGCCGCTCCATGCTCGTCCGAACCACAGATAAAAACCACCTCTTTGCCTTGCAAACGCAAAAACCGAGCGTAAATATCGGCAGGTAAGTAAGCACCTGCTAAGTGTCCTAAATGTAATGCGCCATTGGCATAAGGCAAGGCAGCTGTAATTGTATATCTTTTCTTGTTCATTGTGGTTCTTATCTAAATAATTGGTTTTAGGCTCTAATAAAAACAAAAATAAACACTAGCCTTAGAAAAGCTAGTGTTTATACCATTTTTTTATGTTGGACTGGTTTAGTAAAACAGTCTTAATTCATCATTCGGGCGTGTGCAAAGGAGTAGCCACTAATAATACTATATCCCATAAATACTAAAATATGGAAGGGCAACATGCCTACAATACCATGATAAAGGGATACAATTATAATTACTAAAAACAATATTGCTAATAATAATTCAGCTTTGGCGATAGGGCTTACTCCCTTAGATAAATATTTGTTCTTTTTCCAACCTGGTTTTTTTGTGTCTTCTAAGTTGAATTTAGGGGTACGTACAAAAGGTGTTTTCTTACCAATATATCCTTCCACGGCGGCCATAGCATTGTGCAAAGCCATGCCCATAGAGAGTGACAAGAAGAAAGGAAAACGGACGATGAAGGAGAATAGATTTTTAAAGCTAAAACCTCCACGCGTATGCTCATAAGACAGCCAAAAGAATAAGGTTACCATGATCATATTAAACGAACCTAAAGCCGCGTAAGAAAGAATGTTGTTATAAATAACATCTTGCCCTTGGTACGTGTATTGTATCCAAACCAATGGTATACTGGTTAGAGACAACAACAAAATACAGATAAAGATTCCTGTGTTCATCAAATGTGAAACGGCATGTAATTTATCTACCATCCCCATATCTTTTGCTTTGAAAACACGAGGCAAGTTTTTGACTGCACACTCGGCTGCTCCCTTGGTCCAACGAAATTGCTGGCTCTTAAAAGCATTCATAGCTACAGGAAGCTCGGCTGGAGTGGTTACATCGCCCAAGTATTTGAACACCCAACCCTTGAGTTGTGCGCGGTAGCTCAAATCCAAATCTTCGGTTAGGGTATCTGAAGACCATCCTCCTGCATCTTCAATACAAGCCCGTCTCCACAAGCCAGCAGTACCATTGAAGTTCATAAAATGTCCCGACATATTGCGTCCCATTTGCTCGACAACAAAGTGGGCATCTAGTGCCAATGCTTGCATTTGTGTCAAGAACGAATAATCCTTGTTCATGTGCTCCCAGCGTGTTTGAACAACCCCAATGTTATCCTTCTTAAAATAAGGAATGGTTTTGTTCAGAAAATCAGCATGTGGAATAAAATCAGCATCAAATACGGCTATGAATTCTCCTTTGGAGATGGTCAAACCATAAGCCAATGCACCTGCCTTAAATCCTACGCGTTCTGGGCGACGTACATGCTCAATGTTCCAGCCAAATGGCTCTAATTCTTTGATTTTATTGGCAATAATTTCTACAGTTTCATCTGTAGAATCGTCCAATACCTGAATTTCTACTTTGTCTTTGGGGTAATCCATCTTAACAATAGCATCCAAAAGGCGTTCTACTACATATAATTCATTATACACAGGTAATTGAATAGTAACTGTTGGGACAAAATCCTCTGTCATAACAGCGTTGTTCTTCTCTTTTCTCCGTCGCCACCAGAAATTAACGGCTAGGTGTAATTGAATACAACTATAAAAAAAGATGAAAAGTAACGGTAACGTATACAACGCAATAATAATTAGTTCCACGTTTATTTATATTTAAATATGGTTGTGATAATTTTATATCCTGCTAATATAGTACCCTTGATGGTACCTGAAATTTTTGATTGTCCTACTCGAACACGGTACGAGACAGGCACCTCCTCTACTCTCAATCCCTTCTTGGCTGCCTTGACCTGCATTTCAACTGTCCATCCGTACGTTTGATCCTGCATATTTAAGGCTAATAAATCTGCGTATCTGATGGCTCTAAATGGGCCTAAATCGGTAAATGTTACGCCATAGAACCATTTGATTAAGCGCGTAGCCAGCCAGTTTCCAAAGATTTGTTGTGGAGTCATTGACCCTTTTTCTTTGGCTCCAGTAGCACGCGAACCAATCACCATTGCTACGTCGTTTTCCAAAATTGGTGCCACTAATTGCGGCAATTCTTCTGGATGATCCGAATAATCCGCATCTATAAACACGATGATATCGGGTTTTTCCGACATTTCTTGAACATGTGCCATCCCTCTTAGACAAGCAAATCCATAGCCTTGTTGTAGTTCATCTACCACTGTTGCGCCTGCCTGCTGGGCAACTACTGCTGTTTGGTCATTTGAGTTGTTATTAACAACTATAATACTCTTAACCAAATCTTTAGGAAGAGCTGCTACAACTTTTCCGACTGCATTTTCTTCGTTGTAAGCAGGAATGATAACAGCAATGTTTGCAGATGCACTCATTTATTAGTTTGTCTAATTGGTGGTATTTATTGGACGTAGCCCTTTAGGACAGTTGTTAAATGTGGCGCAAAATTACTATAAAAAACTAGTTTACACTAAAAAAAAACCTTTTTTCTATACAGTCGGTTATCTAACAATTCTAGTTGTTGAAGTTGTTTAAAAATGAAATTGTGTTGAACCGAGCCTGCGAACCGAGGCTCTGCCGAGCTCACTTCGTTCGGTTTATTAGCGACATTAGGCTAACCGAGCCTCTGGCGAGTTCATTCAAATAAATTTAAACAACTTCTTTTTAATAAAAAGGGTTTTGCTTTGATAGCTTTGCTCAAACTATTTCATATCTTTATTATCAATTCGTGCTTTATTATTAGACATTATTACGAATAGCTTTGCAGCGAAAAAAGCATCTTTTTACTTAGCTTCGCTACTACTTCGTGGCTGCTATGAACTAAATATACTGAGGGCTTTTGCTTTGCACAAGCAGCGCAGATCCATTCGTAATAATGTCTATTTCATCTATCTATAGCTTTTAATCATGAGTGCATTATTGCCACTGTTAGCCATTATTGCAGGTACATTAGCTGCTTCTTCTATTGTTATTAAAAAATTACCTGATGCTTCTAAGTTTATTGAAAAAGTTCGCCCGTATGAGGCGTTTATTGGGGCTGGATGCTTGTTGATGTCCGTTTTTTCGCTCTTAAAAATCACGGCTTACTTTAGAGTAGATTTTGCATGGGGAGTGATGTCTAGTGCTTGTATTGGGGCTTGTATCGTAATGGGTTTTGTATTGGGCTATCCTATGATTCAAGAGCTCATATTAGATGATTTGGAAGAAGGGGCACGCAAAAAGGGAGCAGAAATCTACGAAAAATTAATCCCTTATAAGGTGACATCAGGTTTGGTGGGTATCGTCACAGGCATTTATTTATTTTTAGGTGTTATTTTTTAACTAATATATTCATCTATGCCAAAGACTGTTGCTACTCAAGCACTATTACAGGATTTAAAGCGACTCAATCAACGTTTGTCTGAGATTACCTTGCATGATTTTACTATACTGGATATAGAGCAATTGCACTGGCGTGAAGCAACACACAAATGGAGCATAATTGAGTGTGTTGCCCATCTCAACTACGTAGCAGATTTTTATCTTCCTCCAACACTCAAAGCGGTGGAACATGCCCAAAGAAAAGCCTCACGCCCTCAGGAAAATTTTACTAGAGGTTACTGGGGGCATCGTTTGGTGAGTAAAGTACGCTTGCGTTCCAATAATTTTCCTAAAAAAAACATAGAAAGTTCCAAAAAATATACGCCTACTACTAGTGTTAACCAACAGTTGGATGCACAAAAAATATTTGAGGACTTTGCTACACATCAACAAACCAAAGCTCGAATTTTAGACATTGCCCCCCAGATTAACATTGAAAAAACTCGGGTTTATGCCCTGTTCTTTAATCTGGTTAGTATCAACTTAGGCGACATGCTAAAAATGCTAATTTATCATGACGAGCGACATGTAGTACAAGCCCAGCGTATTTTGTACCACGATCATTTTCAAGGCAATACGTCTTTGGATGTCCTATTATCTACTCATGGGTAAACGTTTATGCTCAGGTCATTGAGTGGGGTAATTGTTGATTTTATCTTCCCGTCTATCACCTACTTTAAATATATTGATTACATTTGCTGAAGTGCCAAAAAGCTGGCATAAGCAAAAACAGTTTCTTGTTGTTTTTGTAATTGGCCACCAAGGAGTTTGTGTCATACCAATTGCCAAAGACTATGAATTGGCCTGTTTATAAATACCCACTAATTCAGATGGTTTTAAAGGTGTTTTTTTAATTAATTATTATAACAATAATTTAAAATTCTCTTGTTGTTGAATAATCTATTAGACCTGTAGTATTGTTCTATGTCTTTGAAAAAAGAAATAACTGTATACAAAAACACTGGTGAACCGATCTAACCTACGAAGTATTAAGTCAAATAAACTATACATCATTATGAGCTTACGCAATGATTGGACTAAAAAAGAAATTGAGGCTATTTACAACAAGCCTATCTTAGAGTTGATTTATGAAGCAGCCAGCGTTCATCGCCAACATAACGATCCTAATGAGGTGCAAGTATCTACTTTGCTATCGATTAAAACAGGAGGTTGTCCAGAGAACTGCTCTTACTGCCCACAATCCATTCATCACAACACAGATTTGGAACCCGAACGCTTATTGTCTTTGGATGAAGTAATGACTAAAGCGAGTATTGCTGCACAAAATGGTTCTACGCGTTTTTGTATGGGAGCAGCTTGGCGCAATGTAAAAAACAACAAACAGTTTGACCGAGTACTGGATATGGTTAAAGGGGTTAATTCTTTAGGAATGGAAGTTTGTTGTACGCTCGGAATGTTGACCAAGGAACAAGCAGAACGCCTAAAAGATGCAGGTTTACATGCCTATAATCACAATTTGGATACCTCAGAAGGACATTATGCCGAAATTATTACCACACGTACTTACCAAGATCGTCTAGATACGTTGGAGCATGTACGCGAAACAGGTCTTAATGTATGCAGTGGTGGTATTATTGGTTTGGGTGAAACACCTAGCGACCGCATTACTATGTTGCATACTTTGGCCAATTTGCCCAAGCATCCTGAATCTGTTCCTGTCAATGCCTTGGTAGCGGTCAAAGGTACCCCACTCGAAAACCAAGAACGGGTTTCGGTTTGGGAAATGGTTCGTATGATTGCTACTGCCCGTATTATCATGCCTTTATCACAAGTTCGCCTATCTGCTGGTCGCCAAGAAATGCCTGTTTCTGAGCAAGCACTGTGTTTTATGGCTGGTGCCAGTTCTATTTTTGCTGGGGAAAAATTATTAACTACCCCCAATCCAGATGTCAATCAAGATAAGATGATGTTTGAATTGTTGGGTTTGAAACCAATGGCTGCTTTCAAAGGACAAGAGAAAGAATTGGAGGCTACTGAATTTTAAATGGTTTGGTTGGTTTATTGTGGCGGCGCAAGATTTTGCGCCGCTACAATAAACCAACACAATTATTCATTAAACGGGTGCGGTTGTACATCTTCAAAATTTAGATGATCAATACCATGTACATTTGTATTGTAATTGATTGTAATACTAAATTTTGAAAACAGCTTATGAATAGTAATTTCCTTGTGAGAATTGTTTGTTTGATGCTACTAATTGGATTTAATTACCAAGCTCAGGCACAATTGGGACGCTTAGGCGTTAAAAAACCTAAAATTAAAAAACCTGTTGCCAAGAAACCTGCTCCAACAAGCAGTGCCTCCTCTAGCACTACTAGCAGCTCCTCTTCGTCTAATAACAATAGCGCTACTGATAGTAAAAAAGAAAGTGCTAGTGATGCCCCCAAATACAATAGAGATAACCCCGATAATCCCATCTACAAAAACTACAGCAAGGCAAAACGCTATCTCAAATCTACTGCTTCTGGTTTAGAATCTTCTATTACCAGCTTGGAGGATATAGAAGGCTACTTAGAAGAAGTGCAAGAAGCACTTACCTTTTTGAAGGAAAATGGAGAAGACCAAAAACAGTATTATCAGGAGTTTAAAGCCGCTCATGCCGAGCATACTACTGTGGTGACCAAAAGAAAAGAGAAATCGGCTATACTTAGTGCCTACAATACTTTCTTTGATAGAGTTTATAGTTTTAATGAGAAAATAGAGCAGTATGAGGCCAAGAAAAAAGAGTATTTGGATGGCGAATACCAGTCCAATTATCTAGATGAGTTGTTGGTTAAAATTGATAAAAAGCGAAAAGAGAATGCCGATAAAAAAGCCGCTGCCAATCAAATGAAAATGGTTGCCGAATCTAAGATTCAAGGCTATGCAACTGATTTTCACAAAAATAATACAGGTAAAATTGTATTCTCCAATGAAACTATTGAACTCAAAAATGTGGATGCGTCCAAACTAAAAACCTCTTTTGATTATGGAGAGAACATTCGATTTAGAGTGTTTATGGAGCAACCAATCTACAATAGTGTGGCCACATTGATTAATGCAGATGGTGGCAAAAAGGGCAAAGATTGTGAGCCTAGAAGCCAACTGAGATACTATATTGATGGCAAATTGGTCTACGAAGGAGGCTATGGTGCAAGTAGAATGTACAACCCTGTTATTCTTTACTTTCCAGAGGGTTCGGAGGTAATTGGTTACTGGACCAGCTACAGAGGCACCTTGTTTATGAAAGACAAACACGCCCATGATGAGCAAGAACATTTCAAAGAATTCTTGCTCAAAGCACGCCAAAATCTAACAGGTAAACATACGCTCAGGGTAGAATTGCAGGGTTTTGATTCTCAAAACAAGGATGTGGAAGCTCGAAAAGTCTTATTAGCGGCTGGAGAAATTACCATTGATTTTTCCAAAAAACCAGATTTGCGTAACAATCCAGTTATTTGTATGCCTAAATCGGGCAGTAATAGCACGGCTCTTGGTCTGCTCAAAGATGAATTAAAAGGCTCCTACAGCAGAATTTCATTGCTCTCTTATGTAGAAGAAAAACCTGCTAGAACCATCAAAGCAGAGGTGGGCTACCAAGAAAATGGAACCTGTTACAAGTATTTTGTGGTGTACAAACAACATTTCAACTACAAAAGAGGGGTATTTGATGGGCCTTTGGATCCAGATTATGCCAGCGAGAAAGAAGAAATTTTCTGCGATTGCCTAAAGTAAACATTAGGCAGCCGTTGCAATATGGATACTTAATGATAGATGCCAGGCACTTGGAAAGAGGGTCTGGCATTTACTTTATTGGCATGGCTGGAGTGTTACCACGGACGATCTCCCCAAGATGTAAACACCACAATGACAACGATCAAGAATATGCTCCACAACAAATACAACAAGGTGATAACGGTTACATGCTTCCAGAAAATTAATTGGTGCTGCATGGCTTTTTGCCAATCTGCTTTGTGTTCGGTTGTTCTAAAAGCATTGGTGGCCTGTATGTTTTGGTACAACTGAATAATAACATAACCTGTCCAGCCTAGTATTAATGCTGCTACTGCCAATTTCCAACTAGTGTAATATCCTACTTCCAAAGCAATCAATATCATAAAAAACAACCATATCACACTAAACCCTACCAAGAGTATAGATTGAAACAAGATTGTTTTAAGCAACCATCCTTTGAGTGATGTATCCATAATTGACTAGGCGAATTGGTTTAAATAAAGTGGAGTGTTATTGATAATGATAGGGCGGTTATGCTCCCCACAATAGCGAACACCAACCATTGCCATAAGCGATAATTGAGGTACACCCAATGCTCTTGGTCGTAAGGTATTTCACGAGCCGCCAAATCTTTGCTCCATCGTATAAATTTAAATTGCCATCGAGCAGCATTCAGCCACAAGGCTCCCACTGCCCAAAAGACAACCACCGTCGTAAATTGCTCCCAACCTGACTCTTGAAATACCTGTACTAATCCTGCAAAAATACAAACAGCACCAAGTATGGCTATTATAATGCCCACATAAAACAACCATCTACTCAAACTCCCTACTGTTACTAATAATTCTCCTATAGTTTCCTCTTCAAAACTAGAATCGTCTAGTACATTATCGTCATTCATAATGTTTCTATGTTAATATTTTACACTCTATTTAGTCCACTCAAAAGTATCAAAGATTCCGAGCTATTGTAGCATGTCCCGTAAGTAAATTACGCTTTTTGTCGTTGTACCATGCTTAGAATATGACAAAATTAATGTATCTATTACGATACATTGCCAAGGCAATAACCTCACTGGATCAGATCCTTTATTTAATGATTTTGCCAGCGGCATGTCAAATGTAAGGCTGTAATCTTTCAAGGTTAATCTGCCAGAAGAACCAAGCAATAGCTATATGCTGTGCGATGACTAATTTGTGTTTTGGGTCATAAACAACCCAAATCCAACGCTTTCTCTTTTTAGACCGAACAAAAGACCATAACTCATCTGCCTGTAAACGAAACACTTGCAATTTGTCAAGCCGATCAACTA
>JBGCDW010000280.1:0-19071 GCA_045105775.1 Aureispira sp. | reverse complement strand
TTAGTGGGCTGTGTGTGGATAATAAGTAGTCGTTCAAAATTACTACTAACAAAAAATGGTTATTTTTCTCCAGCTCATCGTTAAAAATACTCGTCTTAGCCCGCTAAGACTCCGTTTTTCGCCTTGATCTGAATAAAAATACTCCATTTTTTTAGTTAACATTTATTTTGTCCACCTACTTATATTTTATATTTATTTTAAGATTAAATAATGGAACATCAAGAAAAAGAGAAAAATCTAAAAGAATTAAACAAAATGAAACTTATCTTAGATAAGTATACCAAATTGTTTAAAGATGATGGTTTAGATGATTGTGAGGAGTTGCAAAAAATTGAGGTCTTGCAAAATCAAATAAAGCTGGGACTAGATAAACTGCAAGGAAAAGAAATTAGTCCGGTTAAGATACTGGAAATTGGAGACCCAAAAACCATCAAACCAGAGTATAAAGGGGTTAACTTTGATTATGAGGCCAATGCTGAGAAGATTCGCTACTACCATAATAATCTTACAGACGGGGGGCATTTTTATGGGTCAAAGCATAAAATTGAAGGAATGGTGTTTTTGTATAAGCAACCGACCCACTAAGCTGTACACAGGGTTATAACAGTGTTCCCAACAGCTGAGGAAATTAATGCTTGGAATGACCGTGTTGATGCTGATTTATCGGATATTAATACAGCAAAATCTGTGGCTGTAGGTATTACTACAACTCTTATTCCTGTTGCTAAGTTTGGTCCATTGGGAAATAGAGCATTAGCTGTTATTGCTGCTGGAGTAGATAATAAATTGTTAAGTATTTCCGCAAAAGAGGGTGGTTTAAAATCAGGGGATGCACTAGTCTTGACTATAACAACAACCGTTATAAGATCTACATCGGAGGGCGATGAGAAAAACGGAGTTCGGATTGTCTGTACGGTGAATATAGAAGATAGTAGTGGTAATGTGGTAGAGAAGATGCAGCATGTAGAAGATTTTATGAATGTTGTGGCCTTTCAGAATGGTATTTATGGACAAGCAGCTAAGAGTATCTTAGAGCGGTATGAGAGTTCAGAAGGGAGTATTACAGAGGTGCTTCCAAGTAAAAGTTTACCTTATCTCATAAAATTTAAACACAGAGACTAAATGCCATTCTTCTATTTGGGATTCATACCAACACTTTATTGCCTTCTAAAATTACCATTTGTAGATGGGAGTTTTCAAGAAATATTATTCATGCTATCTAGCTTAATATTATGTATAGTACTAATAAAAGACGAATCGCGTTTTTTACAAAACAAAGTTATTGTCCAACTACTTTTTATCATAATGGAAATCATCTTTTACAGTACTATTTATTACCTAGACAGTGATTTTAGCATACTTGAATTGCTGGCTTATGGTTTCTTAATACTACCTGTTGTATTAGTTTTCCCCAAAACCATTCAACAATAGAGGGCATCCCAATAACCTTTCATGTTAATATCAAATGAAAAACAACTGGACAGTAAATATTTTATTCGGAATAGTCATCTTACTCCAACCTTGGTGGATGCGCGCCTTACCTATGTCCAACAATTCATTGTCAGAATGGGGCTTGCTAGGAACGATGCTGCTAACCATTGTATTACTAAGAATATTAGCTCAAAAAGAACAGCCTGCCCAGCACCAACACTGGAAAAAATGGGCGGTAGTAATGATAGCAGCCTGTTACAGCTATGTTTTTATTAAGAACAGTGATTGGAGTGCCATGGAGTTATTGAGTTATGGTGTAATGGTAGGATATTGCTTGGGTTATGTGATAATAGAAGGGAGCAAATTTTTGAAAGAAACAAGCGACTAATATGCTATTCATTCTTTTTGTTTTTGCAGGAACACATTATTTTTTGATGGAGCTCCCACTAGTAGATGGAAGTAGGCATGAGATACTATTTGTGCTTTATAGTTTGGTGGTATGTGGTGCGGTAATAAAAGATGAATCGCGCTTTTTGCAGCACAAAGTTATTGTTCAAATAATGCTTTATTTGGGAGTACTTACTTTTTACAGTGTTATTTATTATTTCAAAAGCGATTTTAGCGCACTTGAATTGCTGGCTTATGGTTTTATGCTGTTACCTTTTGCCCTAGCTTTCCCTAAAACCATTCAACAATGGAGGGCATTCAAGTAAAACCTCCTTGCACAACCACTCTCTTTTCCAAAAAAATAATTGCTCATTTATTGTAATAATTCCTAGAATAACGTATTTTTGCAGTCGCTTAAGAGTAAATACTCGCAAGCACTTTTTAATTGTAAACCATAGTTAATAAATTTTTGAATCGTAATGAGACAATACGAAACTACGTTCATCATCAATCCCACACTGTCAGGTGATGAAATTAAACAGACAGCTCAGATGTATGTCGATTTCCTTAAAGAAGAAGGAGGAGAGATTATACATGTGGAGAACATGGGTGTAAAACAATTAGCTTATCCAATCCAAAAGCGTTCTTCTGGTGCGTACTACTTTGTAGAGTACAAATCACCAAGTGGAGATGTAATCAATAAAATGGAATTGGCTTTCCGTCGTGACGACAATGTATTGCGTTATTTGACTGTTAAGGTAGACAAGCACCGCGCTCAATACAACGTGGACAAACGTGCAGGTCGCTTTGATAAAAAAGAAGAGGCGGAAGCAGAAGAAGCTGCTAAATAAGCAGTTCTTGTAATTCTATAATTTTATTTGAGAACAATCGTCAAAGTGTAACCACTTTGACATCCTATAAAAGCTGTATAAAATGGCAACTAGAGAAGATATAAAATTTTTAAGTAATCCTAAGATTGGTCAAAAGCGCAAGAAATACTGTCGTTTCCGTCGTTATGGAATCAAGTCAATTGATTATAGAGATGTTGACTTTTTGATGAACTTTATCAATGATCAAGGAAAAATTCTTCCTCGTCGTATCACTGGTAATTCATTGAAATACCAAAGAAAAGTGGCTACTGCTGTAAAGCGTGCGCGTCACTTGAGTTTGCTACCTTATGTAGTAGACAATTTGAAATAAGCCCCCTATACTGTATAGGCGTGTGGCTTCACATTAACCTTTATAATCAGACTATTTATCATGGAAATTATATTATTAAAAGACGTAGAGCATGTAGGCTTGGCTAAAGCACTGGTTACTGTAAAAGCTGGGTATGCGCGCAATTATTTGATCCCTAACGGATTGGCTATTGTAGCTAACAAATCCAATAAAAATAGCTTGAGACAAGAAATCTTGCAACAAGAGGATCGTGCTGCTAAGATTTTGGAAGACGCTAAAGCATTGGCGGCTGAGTTGGCTACCAAAACATTGGATATTGCTGTTAAAGCAGGTACTAGTGGCAAAATTTTTGGTTCCGTTTCTAACGTTCAATTGGTAAATGCACTAAAAGATCAATTTGGTGTAGAAATTGACAAGAAAAGAATCAAATTGCCAGAGGAAGTAAAAATGTTGGGTGTATACACGGCTACCCTAAACTTGCACAAAGAAGTACAAGCTCCTTTGAAGTTTAAAGTAGACGATGATCGTGGTACTGATGCGCCTACCGCTGCACCAACCAACCAAGATACAGAACCAGCAGAGTAAATAACAACTACTGTTTGTTGATATAAACGGCCGCTCTTTGCACATTGCAAAGAGCGGTTTTGTTGTTAGAATACCTGTTTTTCTTTACTACTAGAACACTGAATGACAGTAATTAAGATACTACTGTCTTTTCCTTGTTCAAACACTTGCCTTTTATTCTATATTCTTATCTTTGTGGGCAAACGAACAAATAAAATGCAATGGCTACTCTAGCTTGACATAAGAAAAGGGGATTGCTATACGTTTGTAAAGAACCACCCATAAAAATACGTATTACAATAATAAACATGAATCGACTACAATTGAGCCTAGTGCTATGGTTGCTCCTGTGGAGTAGTCAGGGGCTATTGCAAGCACAAGAATCGGCCATCTACAGAGATGCCCATGAGCATTACAAACGAGGAATGCGTTTTTATAACAAATCCTTGTACGGCCAAGCTTTGTCTGAATTTGAACAATTACTGGCAGAACCGCGCTCTTTTGATGATAAACGAGAGCAATTGTATAGACAACGTTCGGAGTTGTATGCAGGATTGTCTGCTTTGTACTTGAAACAACCCGATGCAGAAAAACGCTTGTTGTATTTCATAGAAGCACAAGCACCCAGCAGTATTGCTACCCGTGCCCAGTTGGCTTTGGGAAGTTATTACTATGCAGAACGCGATTATAATCAAGCTATTAAGTATTTGAGCCGAGTTTCGACTTTAGAGTTGAACAATGAAGAAATTATTGGGGTGAAATTTAAGTTGGGTTATTCTTACTTTGTTAAGAAAAAATTCCCAAAAGCAAAGGTGCTGTTTCAACAAATCCGAAACAGTAAAACGCAGTATTATTATCCTTCCAATTATTATTATGGCATTACCGAATTCTTTGATGGTAATTATGACAAGGCACTAGAAGGGTTCAACAATGCCAAACAGTCGAGCCGTTACAAGGATATTGTACCTGTATACATTATTCAAATTCACTTTGCCAACAAAGAATACAGATCGGTTATCAAAGAAGGAAAACCTTTGGTGAACAATACCAAAATCAGAGAACGCGAACAAGTAGCAGAATTGATGGGGCAAGCTTACTTTGAGTTGGGACAATATAAAAATGCACTGCCTTTGCTCAACGAGTATGTGAGTAGTAGAGGAACAGTACGCAAAGAAGTATTATACCAATTGGGATATACCCAATACAAGGTAGGCCAGTACAAGGAGTCGATTGAAAATTTCAAACAACTCAATGAATTGAAAGATAGTATGAGCCAGAATGCTTTGTACTATATGGCCGATGCCCAGCTCAAAACCAATAAAAAATCGGCTGCCCGTCAAGGATTTCAGAAAGCTAGTCAAATGACGTTTAATGCTGTATTGCAGGAGGATGCCTTGATTAATTATGCAAAATTGTCGTACGAACTGGGCTTTGATAACGATGCCATCTCGGCCTTGCAAAAAATTAAACCTGGAACAGACTACAGCAACGAGGCTCAAAATTTAATGGCAACGGTATTTCTCAATACGAGAGATTATGACAAGGCACTAAAAACCTTGCGGGCCATGAAACCTCCTACAAAGACTCAAAAATTGCAAGAAACCCATCAAAAGGTAGCCTATTTTAGAGGCGTGCAGTTGTATAATAGTCGCAAATACGACAAAGCCTTGAAGTTGTTTCAAGAATCTATAGAAGTAGGCCAGAACATAGAGGTAAAGGCTTTAGCCCATTTTTGGCGAGCAGAGACCTTTTACAAAAAGAAAGATTATAACCAGAGCATCAATGAATACAACCAGTATTTGACGCTGGCTGCGGCACTTAAAAAGCTGCCTGATAATTCCTCTGTAGGGGTGGCTTATTATGGTTTAGGCTATTCGTATATCAAGAGAAATGATTACAACAATGCTAATCGACAATTTGGTGATGCTGTACGTATTTTGGAAAGAAACTTGGCACGTTACAACGATAAGTATGTGACCAATTTTGTATATCCAGATGCTTTATTGCGTTTGGGCGATTGCCGTTTGTATTTAAGAGATTACGAACAAGCCAAAAAGCCTTACAATACGGTTATTACTAGAAACTATCCAAACAAAGATTACGCGCTGTATCAATTGAGCTTGATTTATAACTTGCAAGATGATTATGCGGCTCAATTGGGTTTGTTGGACAAGCTTATTCAGGAATATCCCAATTCTCGTTATACCGATGATGCACATTACGCCAAGGGAAATACCTTGTTTTTTATGAACCGCAAAGATTTAGCGGCAGCTTCTTATGAAGCGTTGTTACAAAAGTATCCCAATAGTGAGTTGAGCAATCGCGCGTTGTTAAAATTGGGACTGATTGCTTACTCTGTAGGTAGAAATGAGGAGGCGTTGAATTATTACAAAGGGGTATTTAGAAATAATCCTCAGAGCGAGGAAGCCAAAGATGCCTTAGCTGCAATCAAAGAAATTTATGTAGAAAGTGGCAATCCAGATGGCTATTTCAGCTTTGTAAGCACCGTGCAGGGATACAATGTAAGTGAGTTTGAACGGGATTCCTTATTGTATATGGCAGCACAGCTACAGTATGATAATGCCAATTGGGAAGGAGCTATAGGAGCTTACACGACCTATTTAGAGCGTTATCCCAATGGCATCAACAGCATTAATGCTCATTTTTATAGAGGTGAGGCTTTGTTTGATCTCAAACGGTATACAGAAGCCCTGCAAGATTACACATACATTTCTGATTTGGGCAATTCGGCTTATACCGAAACGGCCAATTATCGCGCGGCTAATATTGCCTACTACAGTACGCAAGATTTTCCACAAGCACAATTGTATTATGGGCGTTTGGAACAAACTGCCACCACAGAGGAGCGTTTGTTTGAAGCACAACAATATGGTATGAGAAGTGCCTTTTATGCCAATGATTTTCAGGCATTGCCCCTTATTGCAGAGCGTCTGATTAAGAATGCTAGATCCACTACACCAGATCGTGCAGAAGCGCACTACTACAAAGGCAAAGCATATATTGCCCAACGCAAATACGACCAAGCGTTGCAATCGTTTGAAAAAAATATTGCTCTATCAGGAGAAGATGCTTTCTCTGCCGAATCTCGTTACTGGCGAGCGTATATCGCTTACCAAAAGCGCGATTTGAAGAAGGCTGAAAACTTGGCTTTTGATAACAATAAAGCGTTATCTGGTTATCCATATTGGTTAGTTAAGAGTTTTATTTTGTTGGCAGATGTTTATGCAGAGCAAGACAATTTGTTCCAAGCCAAAGCCACTTTACAATCTATTGTAGATAATTATAATGGCGACCAAGCGTTGATAGACGAGGCCAAACGAAAATTGCAAAAAGTAAAGGATGCTGAAAGAAACAGCAGCAAATTGAAGCGTGATAATCCTAATGGTGAATTGGAGATGATCGAAGAAAATTAGATGCAGTACTGTTATCTTATCACGAATGTTTTATAGCTAAAATACAGGTAGGTAGTAAATACTATTTGCCTTCAAAAATAAAAAGCCATGTATAGAGGCATCAAATTAATTACTGGGATCGTAGGTTTGTTGTGGGCAACCACTACACAAGCACAGCTAGATGATACCCAAACAGAATTCTTAAAGCCCTTTAGGGCCAAATTGGCACAAAGTCAAAAGTTTGAGGCACAGCCCTTATTGCCAAAATTAGATACCAATTCTAATAAAAACTTGAAATATATAGTGCCCACACACTTATTGGGCTTGCCTTATCCTGCGCCCGTTATTCGTCCGTTGGCCATGCCTAGAAGCAAAGCGCGAGAGGTGTATAATCTTTATGCTAAGGCCGGAATTGGTTATCCGTTGTCGCCTTTGGTAGAGTTGTCTTATTTTAATGATAACATTAAGAACTTAAAATATGGCGCACAAGTGCGTCATCATTCTGTATTGAATGGTTATTTGCCCAATCAAAATTTTACACAAACAGGCGTAGATATACAAGCCGATTATTTTACGGAAAAAGGCTTGACTATTGGTGGAAACTTGGATTTTGATTTTAACACCAATCGTTTTTATGGTTTTGATCCTACTATCGAAAATTACAACATTACAGATGATAGTATGCGCCAGCGTTTTCTGAACATTGGTGGTAATGTGCATTTGTTTAATGGACAGATTACCAAAAGTTCGGTCAACTACCGAGTAGATTTTGATGTGTATCGGTACAGTGATGCCTTCGGAAGTACGGAAGTAGGGTTGCAGCCCAATGCAATGGTCGAAAAATGGTTTGGCAAGGGCAAACAACGGCATGTATTGCGTGCAGAAACAGGAATCAGTTATTTGAATTTTCAGGATATTCCTGTAGAGGTAAATAATGTGACTACAACCGCTACAAAGACCTTATTTTTATTTTATATCAATCCTACTTTTACCGCCAATGTAGGGGATTTCAAAGCGCGTTTGGGTGCTAATTTAGGAACCAATGCGGGCAATTTCTTTATACATCCCGATGTTGAATTGTCTTATGCCATTGCATCAGGAGCGTTTACGCCTTATTTGGGAGCCGTGGGGCAGGTGCGCCAAAACTCTTTCCGTTCATTGACGCAATACAATCCCTTTTTGGTGTCCAATCCTGAGTTGCGCCACACCAATTATTTAGAGTTGTATGGTGGTTTGAAAGGCTCTATTAAGAAGATTAATTATGATGTGCGTGGTGGTTATGCACTGACCCAGAACTTGCCTTATTTTGTAAACGACACAGGAGCATTGACCCAATTTTCTCGATTCCGACCTGTTTATGATACCGCAGGGATTGTTTTTGTACGTGGAACACTGGATTTTCGTTTGTTGGATAATCTAGTAGTGGGAGGAACGGCTGGTTTTCAGGCATATAATACCACTAATTTTGAGAAAGCATTCCATTTGCCAACCTTTGAAAGCAATTTCTTTGTGGAGTATATTTTCAATTTCAAAGGATTCAAAAGCAAAACCAGCAAACCTAAAACTAGCAAGGGCAAAAAAAGTAAGAACAACAATAGTTACTTGGCTTTGCGTGGAGAGGTGTACATCAATTCGGGTATTCCTTATTTGGATGAAAATCAGAATGTCGGTTTATTGCAGGGCTTGTATGATTTGAATGTAGGACTGCATTATCAAATTTCATCCAATGTTGGGGTGTTTTTGGATCTCAACAACCTCTTGCACAATCGAAACCAACGTTGGTACCAGTATGCACAATTAGGATTTAATGGTATGGTTGGAGTAGAAGTACAGTTTTAAGAACGATAGCTTTTCTAATATTTTTACAGAACCTACCCAACCTTGGGTAGGTTTTTGTGCATTTATAAAGAAGAATTACAATGCTTTGAATACTTTTGTAAGGAATCAACAAATGTAAACTATGAGAAAGTGTGTTTTGATGGGAATGCTAGGAGCCAGTATTGCCCTTAGTGCTTGTTTTAAAGAGGAAGAGCCAGGAGAGCCAGCCTATATACGTGTAGAGGGCATACAATTGGCCGTAGATGCCAATGGAAGCCAAGGGGCAGGAACTTCCAATATTACCGATGCTTGGATTAGTGTAGATGGCCAGCAATTGGGGGCTGGAAGCTTTCCTGCAACATTTCCTGTAATTTTAGACGAAAATTTCACCACTAATAGTATTCGAATCAGCCCTGGTATTAAGAACAATGGAATTACCAATACAAGAGCCATTTATCCTTTTTATGAGTCTTATATTATTACAGATGATTTGGAGCCAGGAGAAGTTTTTACGGTAAGTCCTACTGTACAGTATGATTCGCGTGTAGAAATAGAAATTGTAGATGATTTTGAAAACCCTAATCAGCCAATTTTTACCGTGGATTTGGATAACAATCCCAATACATCCATTGTAAGCCAATCGGATGATGTATTGACAGGGGCTTATTCGGGGCGTATTACAATTGATGACAACAATTTGGAGTGTACGGCAGCCAGTTCAGTGCGTTTTTCTAATTTGACAGGTGTGACCGCAGTGCCTGTTTATATAGAAATGGATTATAAAACTAATGTACCTATTCAGGTAGGATTAAGAGCACATTATAGCCCTACCAATACAGATGCGATTTACAAGGGTGGGGTAAATGATTCTAAAGGTGCTTGGCGCAAAATTTACTTTGAATTTACAAGAGAGGTGTTTGGTAGTAATGCACCTGAATATTCTGTGTTATTGCGTGCTGTTCGTACCCCTGGTATATCCAATCCAGAAGTGCTTATTGATAATATTAAGCTGGTTTATTTCTAATAGAATTGGTTGGGCACTCAAAGAACGAATATGATCTTATCGTTCAAATATTAAAGACCTTTTATTCACATCAAAAACAATCCATTTACATAACAACCAAAAAAAATAATCAACTAAAACAATGAAAATAGCCATCATCGGGGTAGGAAATCTAGGATTGTCTATTGCCAAAGGAATTATTAACAGTGAATCGGCCAGTCACTTGTATTTGACCAAGAGAAATATAACTGAAATTAGCCACTTGGCAGAAGAAGGAAAAGTATTCATAGGCTCTGACAATAGAGCGGCTGTTGCTGCTGCTGAGGTGGTTATTTTTGCGGTTCAACCGACCCACTTTGAGGGAATATTAGCAGAAATAAAAGATTTGATAAAAGACCAAGTACTTATTTCAACCATTACAGGATTTGGCATAGAACGCATGGAGGAATTGGTAGGAGCAGATCAATTTATTATCAGAAGTATGCCCAATACAGCCATTTCTGTAGGTGCTTCTATGACTTGTTTGTGTAGTAATAAGAAGGGGAAAGAAGTGGTAGCGATAGGCAAGACTATTTTTAATCAATTGGGCCACACTATGGAAATTCCAGAGCCACAAATGCAAGCTGCTACAGTGATTTGTGCTAGTGGGATAGCCTTCTGGATGCGCCTAATTCGAGCAACCACCCAAGGAGCTATTCAATTGGGTTTTGATGCCAAGGAGGCGCAAGAATTGGCCATGCACACCTGCAATGGGGCGGCCGAATTGCTCATAGCTTCGGGCAACCACCCCGAGCAAGAAATAGATCGGGTAACGACACCAATGGGCTGTACCATACAAGGCTTAAATGAAATGGAAATACAGGGCTTAAGTTCTTCGCTCATTCAAGGCATTGTAGCCTCTTATAATAAGATTACAGAGTTTAAAACTAGATAACTAGAGGGGTAATAAGACATAGATCTCAAAACACTTTCAGTATGGGACAAAACATAATATTGCCCCATACTGAAGTGAAAGGAAACTTTAAAATATTTTTTATCTATATTTTTTTTTGATTGGCTTAATTTCTAGAATTGTTCCAGCAATATGACGCGCTTCACCTTCCAAATTGAAATAATAGACTACTAATACACGCTTTCTATCCAACTGGACAGCCCAAGTATATCCAATATCAGGATTGATTGCATCGTCTCTCAGAATAATTTCAGGTGCAGTATTGAAATTGGTACATTCGGGGTTTAAAATTCGTGCACGAATTCCAAATGGCTCACGACGATACCCATAAGTTAACAGTACTCGCTTATCTGGAAGCCTTAGTGCATTGAGTGGGTTTCCTTGAAAATTCATGCTTTTCCATTGGAACGTCTTTCCACCATCTGAAGATCGAGTTATATAAGCTTGGTCATCTGCACCTGCGGTTCTTAAAAAACCAACTAAGTCTCCTTTAGGGGTTTCATAAATAGAGGCTTCATTGAATGATATCTTTTCATCTGTTGCAACCACACCCGAGTAATGCCAGTTCAGCCCTTTATCTTCAGATACTAATAAATGATTAGAGGTCTTATTTAGTGTATCACGACCAACTACTATCCAGTAGATTTTTTTATTTCTACCTTCATACATAGCACCACGATTATATGCTGGAATTGTATCTCCAAAAACATTAAAATGAGCTATTCCTTTAATCTTGGGAGGATAAATAGAGGCCGACCAAGTTTTTCCTTTATCTTTTGATCGTATAATATGCCCTCCTAAAAAGACAACTCCCTCGCCTCCATTTATATATGGTTCTTTGAGCTCACAGGAATCTTCTGGCTCTAAGAATGTCCACACATAATCAGAGCAAAGTATGGTTTTATTACTTAACTGAAGTAGACATGGATCTTGAGAACCACCAAAAGGATTTGCATAAATTAACTCTGGCTCTTTTGTCCAATTTTCACCATCTTTTGATCGGACAGCCATCAAATGGCTATTTGGATCAGAGTGTTTATGATATTTCTTGCCAAATTTTTTTCTATTTGGTGCTCTACGAAAAGCAAGATAAAATTCATTATTTGGAAGTTTAATGATAGAAGGGAAGGAGGAGAAAAAAAAGGTATCTTGATAAATTATAATATCTTTTATCTTTTTTACATCTGATGTATCTTGAGCAACAATTACATTGATTGAAAAAAAAAAGAATAGTATTGTGGACAAAAAAAACATTTTTAAGAATTGAATGAAGTTGTGATTTTAATAAGATTGATTTGATGTTGCTGTAGAAAAAGGAAGATAAATCGTTGTTGAATAAATTTTGTTGGTAGAGTTACAAATATAAGGATAGAAACCTTACTGCTTTTAAAATAGGCTAATAAACAGCCTTACATTTAATACACTACCATTTTGTTTAAAAAGCATCAATTCAAGAGAGTTTAATCACTTCTGAGTGTTTCTTCATGGAAGCTGTTTTCTAAATTCAGAAGGAGCAAAACCTTCATAACGCTTAAAAAAACGTCCAAACGTTTGGACATCGGGAAAACCAATAGCATAGCCAATTTCTGAAATGGGGGTAGAGGTGTAGGCCAGTGCCCGACGTGCTTCTAATAAACGCCGCTCTTGAATAACGGCTAGAGGGGTTTTGTCGCCTAGTTTTTTGAAGAGATTGGAGAGCGTTTTTGGAGATTTATGCAGCATTTCTGCATACTCTGCCACGGTATGCTTTTCTCTAAAATGTGCTTCTACCAAGTAATTGAACTCTCGAATCAAGGCCATCTTCGGCTCTGCCAACGGCTGAAAATCTTTTTGTTGTTTGTAAAGACGTGTGCAAAGAATGAGCAGGCGTTTGAGCAACATTTGCAGCATCTCTAGCTGTAAATTATCGTGTGCTTGCATTTCTCGTTCTAGTAATTTCCACAGAGGCCCCAAAACCTCTACATCTTCTGCGGTTAGTTGTACAGTGGGCACTGTAGAAGAGCCAAAGTATAAAACCCCCTTACATCCAACCTCACTATCATGCGTAGCAATACAGTAAAAAGGGCGATTGAAACGCAGCAATCGAACGTTGCTAATTTTTTTGAATTCGACTTGATGAAATTCGGTTAAGAAAACTACTTGATGTGTCCCAAAAGAATAATTAACCGCATCAATGGCTAATTGCTGGTTTTCTGCTTCAAACCACAATAGAGATAGTTCACTAGAACCTATTTTGGGCAGTTCAAGGGCTGCTTGAGCATTTATATCATGTACTTCTAGGTATTCGTTATTCTGGCCTCTATAAATCATAGCACTAAAGATACATTATTTTGAAAAAAGCAAAAAATCTAACTCTAGGACAAAATTGTATTTTTATACTTTTGTCCTGTACTTAGAAAAAATAAAATTAATCAGGAGTTTTCTCATCAGAGAAGGCTCCTATTTTTTTATTGACTCGCAATAGCTTAAAAAACGTATCTCGTCCCATTTTGAGCTCTCTTAGTTGCGCTTACAATAAGTGAGTGATATAACTTGCGCCCCCTTAACTTTGGTAACGTACATTGTACAGATGCTACTAATTCTATCATCTTAGCTACTACTAATCAAAGTAGTCGCTCTATGTTGATAACTTCCTGTATCCTTTGACATAACTTATCTTTTCCTTTGCCATCTTTAATAAATTTGTGACAACCTACTCTAGGATGGGACATAAGAACAAAAGCTTCTTTTTTTATTAGGTGCTTACTCTTTCTCCACTATTTAATTTTGCTACCTTTGTGTATCTTCCTTACTTCGTAGAAAATCGTATCTAATTGATTGGTGAAATAGTACAGTAAAATGTTAATAGCTTGATAATCAGTTAGAAGTAAGATGTTTTTTAGCTTTTTTTTAAATAAAAAAAACACGAAGTATTATATCTTAACATTGAAGAATTATTGTTGAACATGAACTCTTGGCGATTGCCCAAAGGTGTTGTTGTATACGCCTTGGCTGATTATATAGCGGCTGTAATATCATGGGTATTGTTTGTATTGGTGCGGAGAATGTCTATTGAGGGAAGACCCTTTGATGAACGACTGTTTCAAGACCCCAATTTTGAGTACAGCTTGGTTGCTGTACCCATTGTGTGGATGTTGGTTTATGTGGTACTCGATAGTTATCATCATATCTATCGCTTATCGCGTTTAACAGAGTTTGCTCGAACCTTATTGGCAACTTTTTTAGGCAGCTTATTGCTGTTTTTTACGATTTTGCTAGATGATTTGGTGAATTATTTGGGCGGATATCAAGGCTATTATCGAGCTTTAGCGAGCCTAATGGGAATCCATTTGTTGTGTGCAGCTTCTATGCGTATGATTATTCTAACTATAGCTCACCGACGTATTCGTTCGGGACGTTATACGTTCAATACATTGGTTATTGGACAACATGCCAAGAGCAAAGAGGTGTATCAAGATATTATTACTAGAGAAGAAAAATTAGGCTATGCTATTGTGGGGCATCTCAATACCCCCAATGAATCTACGGCACCACTACAAGGTATTGTTCCCTGTTTGGGCAATTTGGACGATTTACAAGAAGTATTGGTAGCGCAGAATATAGAAGAGGTTATTTTGGCCTTAGAGCCTACCGAAAAACGGGCTTTTCATCGTTTGATCTCTATTTTGGAGCAACACAGTCCTCAAACCCTTTTACGAGCCATTCCCGAAATGCGTCCTTTATTGTTGGGACAGGTCAATATCCCACGGGTAAGAGGGGCTGGATTGTTAGAAATCAAAACCCATCTCATTCCCATTTGGCTCAAAATTACCAAGCGTACTATTGATGTTTTGGCTTCTGTATTGGTTTTAATGCTCTTGAGTCCATTGTACATTTTTGTAGCCATCAAAGTGCGCCTCTCTTCTGAAGGCCCCATTTTTTATAAGCAAGAACGTATTGGTAAAGATGGTCGCCCTTTTTTGATTTACAAATTTCGCTCAATGTACTTGGATGCCGAAAAAGGAGGGCCGCAACTCTCTTCAGATACCGATGATCGCTGTACACCTTGGGGACGAATTATGCGTAAGTATCGGTTGGATGAAATTCCACAGTTTTGGAATGTGCTCAAAGGCGATATGTCTTTGGTTGGCCCAAGACCAGAGCGTCAGTTTTATATTGACCAGATAGCCGAACGCGATCTAAGGGTACATTTGTTGCATCGAGTACGTCCAGGGATTACCTCTTGGGGGCAGGTGCAATATGGCTATGCCTCTAATGTAGAGGAAATGGTGGATCGCTTGCAATTGGATTTGATTTATATTGAAAATCTGACCTTGGGTTTAGATATTAAAATTATCATTCACACCGTTTTTGTAATTGTAAAGGGGAGTGGTAAATAATAATTATTGCTCAAAAAAATATTAAAATTAAATGAATGAATTTAAGTTTGCATTAATGTTTTTATTTTCATTAATGCTACTATTTTTAATTAAGTATGTTTTAAAAAACAAACAAAAAAATAAAGCATTAGGAAAGCACGTTTTGGTAGAGTTTACAGGTTGTTCCATTGATGTTTTAGAAGATGCTACTAGAGTAGAACAATTAATGCGAGCTGCCGCTGAGGAAGCAAATGCCACGATTATTAATTCTATTGTTATTGACTCTAAACGTGAAAATTCCAATTTTCATCTATTTTCACCTTATGGAATTTCTGGTGTAGTTGTAATTCAGGAAAGTCATTTGGCTATTCACACTTGGCCCGAATATGGATATGCTGCCGTAGATATTTTTACCTGTGGTGCAGATGTAGATCCAATGCGTGCTTATGATTATCTTAAAAAAGGATTTGAGGCGCAAAAAGGCCATTACAAAGAAATAGGTCGCGGAATTCCAAAACATTTACAAAAAATAGATTTGTCTCGTTTGGTAGAAGACCGAAGCAAAAAAGAAGTAAATAGTGAAAACCTGCTCACCATGCCTACATTGGCCACCAATAGCACTAAGGAAGAGGAAGTAGCTAAAAATAAAACCAATTCATGGTTTACGGATAAGGATGATAGTATTGCACTATCATTGCGCCATACAGGCGAATTATTATACAGTGAAACGTCACCTTATCAGCGTGTACGGGTCATAGAAAGCTATGCTTATGGCAAGATGTTACTGATTGATGATATGGTAATGACCACAGAGAAAGACGAATTTGTGTATCACGAAATGATTGCTCATGTGCCTACCTTTATACATGGGACTCCTAAGCGGATTTTGGTGATAGGAGGGGGCGATGGTGGAACCATTCGAGAATTGTTTAAGCATACTTGTGTAGAGCACATCACTATGGTAGAAATTGATGAAAAAGTGGTAGAGGCTTCTCGATTGTATTTGCCTGAATTGTCTTGTGAGTTTGATAACCCTAAATTGGACTTGCACATTCAGGATGGAATTGTTTTTTTGCAAGAATGCGAAGCCGAACAGTACGATATGATTGTGGTAGATGGCAGCGATCCCAAGGGGCCAGCCGAAGGTTTGTTTAGTCCTGCTTTTTATAAGAATGTTTATCGCGCACTCAAACCCAATGGCGTGCTAAATGTGCAGAGCGAAGGGCCTTTGTTTAGCCAAGATGCTTTTGTGGGACTTAACTACTGTTTGAAAGATATTTTTGGGAAGGATTCAGTGGCTTGTTATCTAGCCTATATCTCTACTTATCCTACAGGAATGTGGAGCTTTACAACCGCTATCAAAGGGCAAGCACTCACCCCCTTAAGGTTTGATGTAGCAGCTGCCACTATCTTTTCGGAGCAAGAACAATTAAAATATTACACCCCTCAAATGCACTATGCGGCGTATACTTTGCCGCCATTTGTGCAGGATATGTTGGAGTGATTTTCGAAAGCGAGCGTGTAACACAAAAAAAATAGGGCGCAATTGCGCCCTATTTTTTTGTGTTATTATTTGCCCTCTTTTTTGCGGCGGTCCATCTCTTGTTGCTCCTTGAGCAATTCTTGATATTTGGACATAAAGCCTTCTTTTTTAGGCTTATTCTTGTTGTCTTCTTTGTTTTGTAACAATTGTGCACGCAATTTATCCTTGTCAATTAAGACATTTTTGACTATAAAGGTTTGAGCGATATTGAGTAAGTTACTAAACAACATGTAAGCCGTTAGACCTGCGGCCCAACTATTGAGTGCAAAGAAGAACAAAACAGGGAAAGAAAACTGCATGTACTTCATCATCTTCATATTGGCTCCATTTCCTGCTGCTGCTGTCATGTCCATTTGCTTGCTATTATACCACAAAAATGCAAACATAGACAACATCCACAATAAGGTAAACAAACTCATGTGATCGCCATAAATATCGTAGATGAAAGGGATGTGACCAAAATCCCAGATCGAATCATAACTCACCAAATCATCTGCCCACAAGAAGCTCTCTTGACGGAAAGAAATAGAAGAGGGGAAAAAACGATAGAGTGCAATCCAGATCGGCATTGTAAGCAACATGGGCAAACAACCCCCCAATGGATTTAGACCATAATCTTGATACATTTTCATTTGAGCAGCTTGCATACCTGCTGCATCATCCTTGTACTTGGCGCGCATCGCATCCAATTCAGGCTTCATGACACTCATTTTTACCCCATTTTGTAGCATTTTGTATTGCAATGGAAATAAAACCAAGCGAATCAAGAACGTCAACAATAGAATAATGAGCCCATAATTGGAAATGAACAGCGCAAAGAAATTGAACAAAGGACGAATCACAGAGCGACTGATAAAGCCAAAAATACTCCAGCCAAATGGAATGATACGCTCAAAGTCATTGCCTACAGCCGCCAACTCGTTGTAATCATTGGGCCCAATGTATAGTTGCATCTCATACGCCGCCGATTTTTGATCTTTGGTCGCAATATTAATTTTACTATCCAGACGTTTGAGATAAGGGGCTTCTTCTTCCATCATTACGGTAGCCAAATCAGCCGCCGCAAATTGGGTGCCTTCCTTACTAAAAATGGAGGCGTTGAAAAACTGCTGAGAATGTGATACCCAAGCCACAGGGTTACCCAATAGTTCTTGGTCGGCAGTACGACAATTGCAATAATCAAAACCATCCTCCTGAGACTTGTAATACACGGTGGTCATCGTAGCCTCGTAGTGTGGGTTTTTCTCTACTTTATGAACATAAGACTGCCAATTGAGCTGTATATTTTTATCTCTTGGCATATTGCCATTAATGTTCTCTAAGGTCAATTGATAATCCAATACATACCTATCAGTCAAGGTATACACTTGCTCAATATACTGACCACTATTTTGGCCATAGGCACGCAAACGCAAGGTCTTGCCCTCTAGGGTAGGCTTAAAAAACAAATCAGCCGTTGAAATATCACCTCTGTTGGTGTTGTTGAGGGGAATAATGTATTCAAACTTATTGTTGGGATCGTCGAACAATACCAATTGTTCTTTGTCATAAGGATCTTCGGTATCGTGATTGTATTGGGAGAAATTTTTGACCAATACCTTACTAATAGTACCCCCTTTGGTATTAAAGGTAATCTGAAGTTGGTCATTTTCAATGGTTACTTCTTGGTTGGTGCCTACCGCTGCTTGGGTAAAAACACCAAAGTCGCCTCCCAACTGCTCTTCCTGAATAGCTTTTTTGATCGTATCTTTTTGAGCCTCTGTAAGAAGGGTATCATTTTGTAAGTCAATCAAGCGTTGTTGAGCTTGCTGCTCCTTAAGTTTAGCGAGGCTATCTTGCTTTTGCTGTTGTTCAATTTGTGCTTGTTGTGCTTCCTGTTGTTCTTTCAATTGCTCGGCAGTAGGAGCCGTAAGCATATTGTAAGTAATCCATAACAAAACAAGCAATAAAACACCTGTAAACGTAGAATTATTTGATTTCATCGTCGATTTAGTACGTTCTAGTATAGCCCCTTAACTTTTTATTTTGATAGGAGCTTTATTTTTAGAGGGCAAAGATAAGCAAAAGCCGCGCTTATTCAAACGAATAGGCGAATAGTATCGTTGGTAAATCAGAATTGTAATTACACCTTACAAAAGACATGTTTGGCTGTGCCCAAGTCTTGGCCTTATCACTCGAAACCCCAATCGAATTCAACAAGTTCCCTATTCAATAGAAGCAGGTTGTTAAGAGCAACATAAATGATAAGGGGGGAAATAGCACAAACCCTGTTTTCTTTTCTGTGAAGTTGTTTAAAAATGGAATAGCGTTGATAATGAGTGATAATTTGATTCTAATCAAGGCAAAAATTTAGTTCATAGCAGCGCTATGGAGTCAATTTTTAACGCAGAGTAGGAAAAAATTAGCTTTCATTAGCGACATTA
>JBGCDW010000279.1:0-8561 GCA_045105775.1 Aureispira sp. | reverse complement strand
GTGACTGGGCTAGGGCTTCTTGTGCTGCTTCATAGGTTTTCCAGTCAAAAAGTTTAGCGATCTTACTTTTTCGCATAGGTCGGTTTCATTTTATTTATGATAGTAATGGGATGGCTTTTCCATCCGAGGTCGATTTGGTGGTCGGTGACAATATATAATTTTGAAATGGTAAAAACAAAATAAGTTTAGTATTGGTAGATGAATCTATATGGATTGTTGTTATAACTATTTGGTGAGGAGAATGTACCTTACTGATAAAAAAAAACACCTATATCTTCAAGTGAAGTATAGGCATTTCTTATTAAGATGGTATTGGCTTAATCATTGTTTTTCAAATTGTTGAGGCCAACTTTTTCTTTTTGAGGAATTTTGGCAGATTCACGACTTAGACGATTAATTTCATCGGCCATCAGGTTTCCTTCCATTAGTTGTTGTTGTAAGTTCTGTAAGGTGCCAGGAGAATAAGGAACAATGATAGAACTGTTTTTCTCTCCGATATCCTTGATGGTATCGTAGTGTTGGGTTAATAATACAAATTGCATGATTTCGATGGGCGAAACATCATTGAGTGTATTGCTAAAATCTTCTACAGAATCTGCAAAGCCCTTGATAATGGCCAAACGTTGATCTGCAACACCCTCACCTTGTAGGCGTTTGGATTCTTTGTCGGCTTCTGCATCCTTAATACGAGCAATTTTACGACCTTCTGCATCTTCAAAAATAGCTTCTTTGTTGCGTTTAGCAGCATTAATCCTATTCATGGATTCCTTTACCAAAGCATCGGGGTCAATATCGGTAATAAGTGTTTGCACAATTCTATAACCGTATTTTTCCATGTGCTCCGATAATTCATGTTTTACCGCTGTAGCAATATCATCCTTGCGAGAAAAAACATCATCCAACTCTAACTTGGGCACTTCTGCACGGACGGTATCAAAAATATAAGAAGAAATTTGACTGTAAGGATCATCCAATTCATAGAATGCCTCTTTTACTTTGTTGCGCATAATTTGTACATGAACAGACACCTGTAATTTAACAAAAACGTCATCTTTTGTTTTGGTTTCAATATGAATATCTAGTTGTTGTACCTTTAGGTTGACCGTTCCTGCTACTGTTTCTAAGAAAGGAACACAAAAGTTAATTCCAGGATGCAAAATCCTAGAGAAGCTACCAAATCGTTGCACAATTTTGGCAGTTTTTTCTTGTACTACTTTTACGGTAGAAAAGAAAATAAAAGCAATCATGGCCACAGCGATTATCAAAATTATAGCGGATTCACTCATTTTATAATAGGTATTTTAGAAGCGTTATAAATAAAAGTTCTTGATCGAACTATGTCTAATTATTAATAGTTTTAGTAGAAAGGGTATCATTGTTATTCGTGATAACTGTTAATATAATAATTAATGCGGAACAGGATTTAAGAGTTCCCAACAAAAATAAAAATATGCGCCAGATTGTAATTTTATTCGCTCTGCTAGGAGTTTTTGTGATGGCTTGCAATACCTCTACTCCTTCTAGTTCAACTACTAAAGCTTCTGATTCAGAACCTTCTGGCCCTTCTGGAGCCTTGGTGTATCGCGAACGCTGTGTTACTTGTCATGGAGCCAATGGCAGAATGGGCAATAATGGGGCAAAGTTATTACCAGAATCGCCACTCAATGTTGCCCAACGGATAGAAGTAGTCACCCACGGACGCAACATCATGCCTGCCTTTAATGACATGTTGACCCCTGAGGAAATCGAAGCAGTGGTGCAGTTTACCATGACCTTAAAATAATTGGAGCTATTTTATGCGTTCTATTGAATTAATTACGACACATTGCCGTTTGCGTTTGCCACATCCCAATGATAGCTACAGTATTCAACGCTATCATTTGAACAACCGAGCTTTTTTTAAAGCTTGGTTGCCTACCTATTCTAGCAAGCGTTTTGAATTGGATGGTATTACCGAACACACAACCCATCTACTACAAGAGTATTTAAAAGGCAACACACTTCCTTTATTGGTGATGGGAAGGCGCTCTAATCGCTTGTTGGGGCGGATTAACTACACTAAAATTCAGCGTGGAAATTTGCAAGCTTGTTTTGTTGGTTATCAAATCAATGAAGAAGATACAGGCAAAGGTTTGATGACCGAATCCTTGCAAGTGAGCAACCAGTATGTGTTTGACGCGTTGCATTTGCATAGAATTAATGCCTACATTATGCCGCACAATACGCCTTCTATGCGATTGGCCGAAAAACTAGGTTTTGAGCAGGAAGGATTGGCAAAAGCTGTTCTAAAAATAGATGGAGCTTGGCGGGATCATTGGTCTTACGCGCTTATCAATCCAGCCCATTTATGATGTATCCTGTTTATATTGCCCCTTGGGTGCAGCAGATTTTATTGCCTTATGCACAGTGTCGTAAGGAGTGTACTAGGCCCACCCTTTATCTTACTTTTGATGATGGCCCTATCCCTGAAGTAACGCCTTGGGTTTTGCAACAATTGGCTGATTATGAGGCCAAAGCTACCTTTTTTTGTGTTGGAGCCAATGTAGAACGGCATCCAGCCATTTATCAAGCCTTAAGAGAGCAGGGACATACTGTAGGCAATCATACCCAACACCACCTCGATGGTTGGAAAGTGGGTACGCAACCGTATCTAAATGATGTAGCCATAGCCGAGCAGTGGATTGATAGCAAATTGTTTCGACCACCTTATGGACGATTAACGCCCTCCAAGAGTCGTGCCTTGCGCCAAAGAGGCTATCAATTGGTGTATTGGGAAGTGCTTTCGGGAGATTTTGATACCTCTATTAGCGGGGAACAGTGTTTGCAGAATATCATACAACATGCTCGCTCGGGAAGCATTGTGGTGTTGCACGATAGTTGGTTGGCTTGGTCTCATCTTCAGGAGGTGCTACCAAGATTATTGGCACATTATCATCAATTGGGGTATCAATTTGAAGCCTTGCCTCAAATTTAAGCTGTAGAAGGAAGGGGAGTAGTAGTTTTGGGTACTTTGTCTAACAACAAGATCATAGCCGTATAGTAAAAGGGCAAACAGGGAATTTTGTAACGTGCCAAGGCTCCAAAATTGAAGGAAGTAAAGCCAACGGCAAAGGCAAAAATGATGGCAAAAACCAAACAAAATAAAATAACAGGATCACTGAACAGTGCCAAGATTCCACGCCATATTCCAACCTTAAAAAATACATAAAGGGTGAAGAGCAGCGTAAATAATGCTTCAATTGCCGAAGGAATGACAATAATTTTTCGCGCCTCCCAAATATACGGTCGAAACAAGGCCACATTAACAGCTTTGGGAAATGCTTTGACCAATCCAAAGAGTGTGGGGTCTAAGGTACCTAAATCATAGCCCGTACCATTATCGCGCTCTGTACTCAATTTGAGCCACCATTGCATTTTGGCGGCCTCTTCCATAAAACCAGCCAAGGTATATTGAGAATATACAGAACCCAAAACTTGGATTACTGCCACTCCTCCAACCGCTCCTGCTCCAAAAAAAAGAGGTGTTGCAAAGCGTCTTAGTGTATCGTTTTTGATGCGATCTTTGTACATAAAAAATACCCAAATAACGGTAGCTGGAAAAATAGCTAGGAGTACGTATATCTTTGTGTTTTTCATCAAAAAGGCCCCCATTATAATAAAGAAAATAGACCTAATCCAATGTTTCTTTTTACTAATAATGCTGTAATAAATTCCATTGACAAAGAAACCTAATGCCCCTATTACAATAGAATCCTTCATGATTCCTGTACTCCAAAACCACATAGAGGGCAAAAATAGAATAGCCAAGGCCAATTGCCAGTGAAGATGAGGTGCTAAATCATAAAAAACACGATACAAGGCCCAGCAGCCCAAAAAACTAAAAACAGTCATGATAAAGGAAATGCCCATGTAGGTTCCGAAACCTAACAAACTGACCGACCCTGCTACGCGAATCACCATAGCTTCCTTCTCATGCACAAAAAAGCCCCGTAAGGTTACGGCATTGATGGTATCCAATGACCAATCATAAAAGTCTAGAAACAGCATTTCGTAGGCCAAGGAAGGGTTGCTCAATAGGGCATTATAAATATCGCGTGCGCCAAAAAAATAAAAAAACGTATCCCCATAGCCATAGTAATACTGGTACATACAAGCGGTCAGCACTGCGCCCAATAGCCTCAGCCCCAATGCAGGCAAAAAGTATCGTTTTAATTGACTACCTTCATAGCGTTTATTACGATAAATATAAAACACTCCTACCCAAAATATGACCAAAAATGGCAATAGGAGAAAATCCTTAGGATAGAGTATTTGCCAGGCCACTAAAAGCATATTAATAAAACTATTGTTTGAAAGATAGAACGATAAAAGTAGAAGTTGTTTTAGATTGGAACAATGACCATGTTTACTTATTTTTGAAGCAATAAATTGGTGTAAACAACTACTTGTAAAAGCAAAGATAGTTAACAAGTCATTGAAGAAAGACAAAAATAGTTGAACTTAAGCCACTATTTTAATAAAAAAGTGTAGTTGTTTGATCATTAAGATAATAAATGAAAAATAAGTACAGTATTAAAAATAAAAGACCCCTTGGCAAATCATAAAAAAATAGGCATTGTACTCAACACGGCTTGGAATATTCACAATTTTCGATTGGGGCTCCTTCGTGCTTTGATTCAAGCCGGCTACGAAGTCGTGGCTATCGCCCCCAAAGATGCGTTTGTATCCTCTATTCAAGAGACAGGTGCACAGTTTGTCCCCCTACAGCAATTGAGTCGAAAAGGGGTCAATCCGTTCAAGGATTGGATGTTGTATAGAGAGTTGTATCAAATCTTTAAACAGCATCAACTAGATGCTGTGTTGTTGTACACCATCAAGCCCAATATTTATGGCAATTGGGCCGCCAAGAAATTAGGCATTCCGAGTATAGCTACAGTAACTGGGCTGGGTTATAGCTTTATGCAGGAAGGCATTGTACACCAGATTGTAAAGTTATTGTACCGTTCTGCTTTTCGCAAGGCCGAGCGTGTAGCCTTTCAAAATAGCGATGACAAAGCGTTGTTTGAGGACTTAAGACTGTGTACATCTGATCAAACTAGGCTCATTAAAGGATCTGGCATCAACACCAACTATTTTCAGCCCATGCCCAAGACCACAGCAGAAACGGATTTTGTTTTTCTATTTGTGGGGCGTTTGTTGTATGATAAGGGCGTGCGAGAGTTGTTGCAAGCAGCCGAAAAGCTACAAGCTGCAAGAGCAAATACCGTTTTTTGGGTTGTGGGAGGTATTGATGAAGGGAATCCTTCGGCCATTCAAAAAGATTTGTTGGATTATTATGAGCAAGAAGGTGCTATAAAATATTTGGGCCGTTCCTCTGATGTACGCGCTATTATGCGCGAGGCAGATGCTGTTGTCTTGCCATCTTACAGAGAAGGTTTGCCACGTGTGATGTTAGAAAGTTTGGCTATGGGCAAACCCGTTATCACAACGGATGTGGCTGGTTGTAGAGAAACCATACAAGATGGAAAAAATGGATTCTGTATTCCTGCACAGGATGATATGGCACTTTTTGAGGCGTTGGTCAAAATGCGTGACCTCTCGGCAGAGGAACGACAAGCTATGGGGGCTGTGGGTCGAACAATGGCACTAGAAGAGTTTGACGAACAAATTATTGTGAGCCATTATCTCAAGGAATTGGATGTTTTGTTATAAGCAATGAAATAACTAATCATCTTGCAGTTTGTTTTCTCCTGAAATAAACGATTCAAAACTATTGTTGTGGATAGTATTTTGAGTAATAGCATAGCCCAGCCAACTTCCAAAAATTACATCCAACATCATCAAATAAATACCATAAAAGCCAATCAATTCTAATAAAACAAAAAGTAAGGCAAAAACAGCAACTACAATAGTTAAGGTTGTCAGTGCTCCTTTTATTATAATTGGTTGGTTGCTCTTGTCGTTGGTAGAAGAAAAAAGGGCACTAATCCAAGGAGTAAGTCCTAGGGCTATAATAATAATTCCTATGGGGAGGGCGCTTAATGGAATGTTGCTCATAATGTTCAGAATTGAATAGTATTACAAAAAGAGGACACTATTCTAACCCAATTTTGACAAGAAAGATCATTCTAAAACGAAAAAAGTTGGATAAAACTCTAATTCAACATATTAATGCAGCAAATTGTAGTAATAAACCTGTAAATCAGGCTATTGTTTTGCTACACCCATAATCCACTTGCTGTTATTTCTAAGCTCAGAATTACCATGAACAAGCAAACGTATTAGATGTAGTTAGAAAAAATCCGCAACTAATACAGGCCAAAACTTAAAGAATTTAGAAGGGATATATTAGGACAAAGGAAGTATTCCTTCTGTGCTTTTAGCCAGTGCTGGAGAGCAGATAAAGGAGGAAATAAGGGGAGCGCGAAAGCGAGTTGTTTAATCAATTAATCCATTTTTTATAGCATAAGTAATCATTTCATTTATTCCACCAATCTCCATTTTGGAATAGATTATCTTGCGGTATTTATTGATGGTTTCGGGGCTAAGAAAGAGCAATTCACCAATTTCCTTGTAGCTTTTGCCGTCAGCAGAGAGTTGAATGATTTCGAGTTCTCGTTCGGTTATTTTGGCACCCGATGGCAGGGTTATACCACCATTGCTATTTATAAGCTTGTCCATTATCGCTTGATCGTAATATTTATTGCCTTTCATGACGCTTTGAATAGCGTGAATTAGCTCTGCTTTGTCGCTCTTTTTCAAAACCAAACCATCAACACCTGTTTGAAGTATTTTCCTTATTTTGATTTGTTGAGTGTGTGTCGTTAGAACCAAAACCTTGATGTCTGGGTGCAATTCCTTGACCTTCTTGGCCGCCTCCATGCCGTCCATAACAGGCATACTAATATCTAGCAAAATCAAATCGGGCTGCTGTGCTTGGAGTTGTTCGAGTAGCACCGCACCATTGATGGCGTTGCCAATGACTTCAATACCCGGATTAGACTCTAGGAGCAATTGTAGGCTATTAGCAATCACTTCGTGATCTTCTGCAAGAATGATTTTTATCATGGTTTGTTTGTTTAAGGGGGTAGAGATTAGAGGAGAATAGACTCCCCACTCACAATAGGGAGGTTTGCAAGAATGGTGGTACCCGATTGGGGTGTAGATTCTATCTTAATTTTGCCCCCCGAGGAGCTTACACGCGCTTGCATATTACGCAATCCCATACCCTCACGGGGTGTTTGGGTATCAAAACCCCGACCATCATCTTTTACAGTTAGGATGATTCTGGATCTAATCTGCATGATTTGTACCAACACCTTGCTGGCGCGGGCATGTTTTAAGCTATTGGTCAATGCCTCTCGGATCACTCGGTAGATGATTAAGGCCAACTCGCGTGGTAACTTAGAAATTTTGTCGCTATAATCAAATACCAATTCAAATTGCTTGGTAGCTTGGATATGCTGTATCAATTTTTCTATAGCTGGTTTGAGTTCAAACCCAAACTGTTCGCCCATATCCATTTCAGAACCAATACGATTCACTTCGTCTATTGCTTGGGCAATAAGCTGCCCAAGCACTTGGTAGTTTCCCCTAAAGGCAGCCGCATCATTGTTCAATTCGTCTCCTACTAGGTGTTGGTAATGCAGCATGGCCAGTGCCGACCCAATGGTATCATGAATCTCTTGGCCCAAGTGTTCCCGCTCTTTTAGCTGTGTTGTTACCGATGCCTCTAGTATTTTTATTTCTTGCTCGTTTAGCAACTCCTGTATCTTTTGCTCGTGCTGTAGGGCTTGTTGTTGCTGGTGGCGATATGCCCAGAGCAGCAGTACTATCGCCAGTACCAAAACCACCACCGTCAAGACTCCATACAATCGTGTGGTCTTGGTGACATGTGCTAAGGCCGTTGTCTGTTTCTCCAATTTGAGTTGCTTAATTTCGTTTGCCTTTTGCAGATTGTCGTATTGCGTCTGCATCTTTGCAATCTGCGTGGTGGTTTCTACATTGTAGAGGCTGTCTTTGATGATTACATATTGCTTGTGCCAGTTGAGGGCTTTGCTAGTGTTGCCCAACGCATCATAAGACTTATACAGCCCAAATAGAGCAAGGTTTTGTTCGTCTAAGATGTTCAATTCTTGGCTTAGATTTAATGCTTTGTTGTAATAAAAAATAGACTGCTCATAATCTTGGAGTGCTCTATACACTACTCCCATAAAATTGTAAATGGTCAACAAATTAAAATAATCCTCTTGCTCTTGAGCTGCTTCCAATGAGGCTTCAAACAATGCTAAGGCTTTTGGATAGTTTTCTTTTTTGAGGTAAATATCTGCTAAATTCATCTGCACTTTTAGAGCAATGGTAGGATTAGGGAATTGATCCAATAAGGGCAGCACTTGATTCAACAAAGTAGTGGCTTGAGCGTACTCCTTTTGAGCAATATATACACTTGCTCTATTGCTCCATATTTCTACCAATTCGGCTGTATCTTGGTGGTTGTTATAATAAGCCTCACATTTTTGATAATAGGCTAGGCTTTTGTCATACTGGTTTTGATTAAAATA
>JBGCDW010000278.1:0-7899 GCA_045105775.1 Aureispira sp. | reverse complement strand
AGCGAAAAAAGCATCTTTTTCCCTCACTCATCGTTAAAAATTGATTCCATAGCACTGCTATGAACTAAATTTTTGCCTTGATTGATGAAAAAACCTTACTTTTTGTCTCTGTACAACTCCAGTCGTGATAATGTCTAATAATCAAAAGCTACACCAAACTTCTTTAAAAGCTGCTTTTTAGAATAATTTTAATGCTTTTTTTTTATATAAAGGAAGTAATGGGCTAAAAATTCTTTGACGTGCGGCTTCTACATTGTCTTGGAATTCTACTGTACTAATTGGTCTTACACTAATAATATTTTCTTCACAACAAGCAAGTGCTAAATTTCCAAAAATTTGTTCTTGCTTCTGAAGATGGTACGTTCAAACAATAAATATAAACTATCCCCCCTTTATTAGTCGGTGCTTTGATGTTTATTCACTTGCTGCTGCAACCAAACAATTGCTTTCTCTTCGTTGGTAAATAATTTGACGGGTACATATCTACCCTTTTCGTTTGGTTTGCCTTTGGCAAGTTTGAGGTACATATTTCCAATAAGTCTGGCAGCAAATGATGGAATTACTGCCGCCCTTGCGATTTCACTAACATCTTGATGTCGAAAAAAATCTAAGATTTCTTTTTCCTTGTATAAGGAAGAAAGGACAATTAGCATACCAATAAAAGGCTTATCAGCAGTGAATGATCGTATTCCTTTTACCACCTCCTTTGCCGTATCCAAATTATCTTCTCCTTCCCAATCTTCCAAGTGTTTGATTCGTAAGATATGGTCGTCGTGCCAGCCAATGCTCGCATCGCCAAATAATTGTTCTGTCATTTAAATTAGGGTTTCAGTTGGCAAAATTTATTCCTGAGTGTTGGTTTCAGACAGTGCGATTTGCTCTCGCAACCAACTTATAGCTTTCGCTTCATCCATAAATAATTTAGTGGGTGTTACACGTCCGTGATCGTTAGGTTTTTGGGCTATTTTCACAAACATATTCCCAACGATTTTTCCTGCAAACGATTTAACAATCAAAGCTACGCCAGCTTCATTAAAATCTGCTTTTTGAAATAATTTCAATACTTCTTTTTTTTGATACAAAGGAGGCAATAGTGCTAAAAGTCCTTTGCGTGTTGGTCCTTCTGCAAATTTTATAAGACCAGCTATTCCTTGACGTGCTGCTTCTACATCATCTTGGAATTCTACTGTATTAATTTGTCTTACACTAATAATATCTTCTTCACACCAAGCAAGTGCTAAATTTCCAAAAATTTGTTCTTCCATTGTCATACTGTCGTATATGATTGATGTTTTATTTGTTGCGCTATTCACCAATCATGTCTTTTGAGGTTCTGTCTTTCAATCATGCTACTTTTAGAGAGCTTATATATATCATTATTTTTATTGGATTTACTTTCACTAAAATACCATATTTTCTTTACTTTCAAATACCTTTTAGACAATAATACAGCTTGTATTTTTACTTCTTCTAAAGACACAACCTATATCGCCAGTAGCAACAAAATTAATACCTGAAGTTTAGGGTTGCCTATTGCCAATATTTTATTACTCCGAAGTTGTTTAAAGATGGCTGGTAGAACCTAGCTTGCTAGTTCATGAGCCTATGGCGAACTACTGATTGGTAAGTATTTGGATTTCAATCTGCGTAGGCTTGTACCCAAAAGGTACAAGCCCGAAGGGCTCACGTAAGTAAAAGCTCTAGCGTTTAGCAACTATTGAGAGATTTTTAAACAACTTCTCCAATAACATGATGCTATACTATGTATTTTTAGCTTTTTTTATTTGCTCCTGTAACCATACGATTGCTTTTTCTTCATTAGTAAACAGCTTTGTTGGTACGATCCGCCCTACTACATTAGGCCTATTGGCTAACTTTAGAAACATATTACCACCGATTTTTCCTGCAAACGATTTGACTACTAATGCAACACCAACTTCATTAAAATCAGATTGTTGGTAAATGTCTAATACTTCTTTTCTTTGATAAAGAGAAGGCATTGTGACTAAAAATGCCTTTTGTTCTGTCTCTTTTGTAAATTCAGCAAGTCCCTCTACCCCCATTATCGCTACTTCTAAATCGTCTTGATCCGCCCTACTAGCCATTTGTCTCACGCCAACAATTCCCTCTACACGCCAACAAATAGCTAAGTTCCCAACAATTTGTTCTTTCATTACATCATTATTATACATCACTAGCTTCTTTTATTTTTTTCCTTAGCCAGTCTATAGCTTTTTCTTCGTCGGTAAATAACTTTGAAGGAACAATACGTCCAGATTCATTGGGTTTGCCTTTTGCTAGTTTTAGATACATGTTTCCCACTAGCTTTGCTGTAAACGAATTGACAACCAATGCTCTGGCTGCCTCATTTAGATCAGCTTGTTGATAGATATTTAAAACTTCTTTGCCTTGATATAAAGAAGGAGCTGTTACTAGCAACCCTTTTCGCTCTTTAGCTTGCATAAAATTTTTTAGCCCCTTAATAGCTATTTCTGCTGTTTCTAAATCATTTTTTTTATCCAAGTCTGTAAGTTGCCTTATATGAGTAATATGTTCTTCATACCAACTCGTTGCTACATTTCCAAAAATCTGCTCTTTCATCTAATATCTACTTCTATATTTGTTTTAATTGTTCTCTCAGCCAGTCCATAGCTTTTTCCTCATCCGTAAATAATTTTGAAGGAACAATACGTCCAGATTCATTGGGTTGCCCCTTTACAAATTTCATGTATACGTTTCCGATGAGCCTTTGAGTAAAAGACTTCACCAATATTGCCTTGGCCGCTTCTTGTAGGTCTGCTTGTTGGTAGCAATTCATGACTTCTTTGCTTTGATATAGAGAAGGAGAATGAATAAGGATTCCATTCAACTCTTTACTATTTTGTACAAAAACCTTCAATCCTTCCACTGCTTGTTGTGCCCCTTCTAAATCTCCACCTTTCCAGTCATGAATTTGCTCGACCTCAATGATATTTTCTTCTCTGAAGAAAACAATTAAATTACCAAAAGTATATTTTTCCATGCGATCTATTAAATTTTACTTTTGATAAATAAGGTACAACTATTTTTCAGAAAAAGGTAACACCCTTCACAACTATAATTTATTATTATACTTCAATGAGTGTTTTTTTTTGAAACACTTCCAGCTAGATTAATGGTTATCATGAATAGAATTTATGAAAAGAGAGCTGTTCTGATTTTTTTCTTTAGCAAAGAAGCAAAAACGTGCATCCTCGGAGAGGCTGTGCGTCTTTTGATGATGCAGATAAAGGAAAAAATGCTACAGTGAACCATACAACTTTATTCGTGATAACCATTATTAAGTATCAACCATCTAATTTTTCTTCTTGCAACAATTAAAGTATCTTGTAGTGGATGTTAATCCTTTGTATTATTTTTTACTTTTTTGCAAAAAGTAGCTTACCCCCCAACTAACTTTCTAATCATTTAAAATTCGATTGTTTTTTTATAATTAGATTTGAGGATAATTTTACCAAGGCGTTGTGGAAACACAAAATCAAAAATAACCATGCAAAAAATAAAGTTGCCATTCCCTATGGTTCAATTGACCTTAGAGAATAATCCTGATAAAATTACTATTCCAATTCTCGATAAAGATATACTCTGGGTAAATCTACCAGCTCCAATGATGGCAGGCAAATTTGGCGACCGTTATCAAGAGCAAGTGCTGGATCATGGCGATTATCAATCGCTCCTTGATTATACCTTGCAAGGAAATTTTGAAAAATACGCTACCACCGTTGAATTCAAAGCAGGACAGCAGGAATTTTCCTTCAAAAAACTAAAGCTACATTTTGAGTATTTTGTACAAAGTAGTGAGCAGGGACATTGGGCTATTATTCCAGCACTTGGAGTAGAAACATTTACCGCTCAATTGGAACAACTAGAAGAGCATGTACAAGAAGTAGTACAATTGGATTTCATGCGCAAAAACCGCCTCAATGTTCTTCAGAAAGTCATCGCAACTATTTGGTTTGAAGAATCAAGCTTGTGTACCGAAGTAATAGATTTGCGCGCCTATACCCCTAACGAATTGACGCGCTTGCAAGAAGCACAACAAAAAGAATGGCTCCCAAAAGTGGCCAAAAAAATTAAAACGCCACGCCAAGTATTATATGGTTATCAAGAACAATTAGAACGCTTGGCCGATTTAATGCAAGGCCGATACAATAGAAGTGTTTTGTTGGTAGGGCGTTCTGGTGTTGGAAAAAGCACCTTGGTTTGGGAGTTAGAACGCCAACGTCGTCATTTTGGCTTGAAGGCCGAAATATGGGAAACCACCGCCTCTACACTCATCAAAGAATTGACAACAGGCAGCATTGGTTGGCAAGAAAACATTATTCAATTGTGCAAAGAACTCACACAGAAAGGGGATTTCCTATTTGTACGCAATCTATTAGAACTGTTTGAAGTAGGGCAATACCAAGGTAACAATGTCAGCATGGCTGATTTTTTGCGCGATCCTATTGCTCAGGGTGAAGTAGCCATTCTGTCCGAATGTACCGACGAGGAGTATGCTCGTATTGAAACTCGAAGCCCCAACTACCTCAACAATTTTCAAGTCTTGCACATTCACACGCCAGCCGACAAAACTGCTCTAGAAAATATCATCTTACAAAAAGTATTGGCTATTGCTCAATCAGAATACCTGCAAATCGAACTGGAAGCTATCCGAGAAACCGTTCGACTCAACCAGCGATATACGCCTTATTCTGGCTTTCCAGGCAAGCCTATTCGCTTTTTGGAAAGTATTTTAATGAGCTTGAAAGGACAACATGCTGATAAGGATAAAAAAGCCATTGTACAATTAAATAGAAGTGCTGTTATTGAGGCATTTTGTGAAGAGACTGGTATGCCTTCTTTTATGGTTGATCCTTCTGTGTCTATGGATTTATCTGTCGTTCGAGCATTTTTTACGCACAAAATTTTTGGTCAAAATCATGCTGTAGATGTCTTAGTAGATATACTAGCCTCTGTCAAAACAGCCTTGTTGCGCCAAGGCAAGCCCATTGCTTCTATGCTCTTTGTGGGCCCTACAGGGGTGGGTAAAACAGAAATGGCCAAAGTATTGGCTCAATTCATGTTTGGCAATCGCTCGCGCATGGTTCGCTTTGATATGAGTGAATTTTCTACGCCTTATGCTGTGAGCAGACTAACCGGTGAAAGCTACTTTTCGGATGGATTGCTCACTTCTGCGGTCCGTAAGGAGCCATTTTGTGTATTGCTGTTTGATGAATTGGAAAAAGCGCACCCTTCTTTTAATGATTTGTTATTACAAATATTGGGAGAGGGACGCTTAACAGATAGCCAGGGTCAACTCGTCAATTTCTGTAGTGCTATTATTATTATGACCTCTAATATTGGAGCCAAAAAACTACAGCATGGCGAAATCTCTTGGGTAGTTGATAAAAGTACTGCACGAGAAGCCGCTCATTATACCAATGAAGTTCGCCGTTACTTCCGTCCAGAAATTTTTAATAGAATAGATCAGGTCGTGCCTTTTTATTCGCTTGATGCCAATGTAGTGCGTTTTGTAGTAGAACGAGAGTTGGAGGGATTGAGAAAAAGAGAAGGTTTATTGCATCGAAATATTGAGTTTCAATTTTCAGAGGCTTTGTACGATTATTTGGGAGAACAAGGCTACGATCCTAAGTATGGTGCTCGTGCCCTACAACGTACCCTACGCGAACAACTCACGATTCCACTAGCACAACTCTTAAATCAATATAGTTTTGATGAAAAATTGGTGGTACAAGTAGAAGTAGGCGCAACAGGTGTTGAATTGAATGTAGAGGCAGACCCTCTAAAATTAGATTTGCTACTAGAAGAGTTGACCCACAATGAGTACATGGATTATGCCACTAGCCTACGCCAAAATATAGCGCATTTATTTGAAGGAAGTTATTATGTGCATTTACTCAGTGATTTGGATTTGTACAAACGTCTCAAAAAGAAAAATAATGCTAAATTTTGGGCTAGTGAAGAAAAATCTACTCGTTATACGACCCTACTCCAACTCCAAAATCAATTTGAAAGCCATCGTCAAGCTGCTGAAGAAAATGAAAAAACAATGGCTTTGATTAGTATGGGCTTGGAACAACTCAATACCAATTTGTACGAAGAAACAGAAGCATGGGAAAAACTTTATCTCTCGCTCAAAATACGCTTGTACGAATCCATGACCCCTCCCGAGCAAACCAAAGGAATTTATTTGGGTATTTATAATGCTAATCCTAGACCTTTGCTCCAAATTTATCGCACGGTACTAGAACGCAAACATTATACCTATAGCATCCGTTCTATTTGGTACAGAGAAGCATTGTATAACCAATTGGAAGAAACAGTGGATGCAGAGGATAATACAATCAAAGAACCTCTAAAAATATATTTTAAACAAGCACTTGATTTTAATAATAAAACCCCTTGGAGAGCAGACAAGAAAGGGGATATTTTATTGGGTGTAGAACTCTATATTTCAGGAACAGCACCCAATTTGTATTTTAATGAGGAAGATGGCTGGCAACATATTGTTACCAAAGATAATAAGGAAAAGTACTTTATCTCCACAGGAGAGTATAATGAGATTACCCCCAAAGAATTGCATCGGAAAGCTTTCTTTCAAAAACGCAAAAAACCACGCCGTGTGTTTTCTCCAAACCACCTCGAAGATACGATCTTAAATGCACCCAAACGCGAGCTTAATACCGTAGAACAATTGGATTATTTGATAGAATTATTGGACAAACGTTTTATGGAAAAATTGGATGAGGTATTGCTGTAGTAGTGGCGTATAGCTATACGCCACTACTATAGCATGTAATATGATTATTTCTTCAAAATGTACAACAAATCGCCAATACGTTCTTGCAAGTCTTTGCGTGCGACAATAAAATCTAAGAAGCCATTTTCTAATAAATACTCCGAACGCTGAAAGCCTTCCGGCAATTCCTTCAATTTCAAGGTCTCTTTTACAATTCTAGGCCCAGCAAAAGCAATAAGTGCATTGGGTTCAGAGAAATTAAAATCGCCCAACATTGCAAACGAAGCCGAAACGCCTCCCGTAGTAGGATCAGTTAAAAAAGATAGATAAGGAATTTTGGCTTCAGCTAGTAAGGTCAATTTAGCCGAAATTTTAGCCATTTGCATCAAGGAGAATGCAGATTCCATCATACGTGCGCCTCCTGATTTGGAAATAATCATCAATGGCATTTTATGTTCTATACAGTAATCAATGGCTTTAGAAATTTTTTCTCCCATCACAGAGCCCATAGAACCTCCAATGAAGCCAAAATCCATAGAAGCAATAACGAAATCTAGTTTATTGACTTTGCCCTTGGCCACACGCATCGCAGAATCTAGTTCTGTTTTTTTGCGAGCAGCCTCCAAACGCTCTTGATAAGGTTTGAGATCTGTAAATTCCAAAAAGTCATGTGCAATAATATCTGTAAACAACTCTTTGTACTTCTGTTTATCAAAAATAATCTCAAAATACTCTTGAGAACCAATACGTTCGTGCTGGTCGCAAGCAGGGCAAACGTATAAATTTTCTACCAAGTCTTTGACTGTAGATGTGGTTTTGCAAGCACCACACTGGTGCCAGATACCATCGGGAGTTTCCTTTTTTTGAGAAGTAGATGTTGTAATACCATCTTTATCGCGTTTATACCAACCCATAATCGTTGCCGTCTTTTTTTGTTTGAGATAATAACAAGCCAATGAAGTTGTTTAAAAATGGAATTGTGTTGATAATGAGTACTAATTTGGTTCTAATCAAGGCGAAAATTTAGCTCATAGCAGCGCTATGGGGTCAATTTTCAACGATGAGTAGGGCAAAATTAGCTTTCATTAGCGACATTAAGCTAAATTTAAACAACTTCA
>JBGCDW010000277.1:0-48021 GCA_045105775.1 Aureispira sp. | reverse complement strand
ACTTTGGACTTCAATTTGAGCATTTGTATTTGGGTAAAACCTAGTTGTGTTGCACAACAATTCTATGAATTGTTTATTATTAGAAGAAAATCCTTAATATGAAGTTGATCTTTTTATTGCTCCCTTGCCTATTATACAGCTCCTTACTCTGTGCACAATCCTCTGCTTTTAAAGTAGGAACGCCTTACAAAGTAGTGGATGCCAAAAAAAAATACTACGTCTCAGATCCTGCCAATAATTTGCTTTTATCCATTAAAGATCGAAACAATAAGATTGTCTTACAGCGGTTTGACTTGGCTACACTCAAAGAAGTAAAACGCAGTAATAAAATAACCTTGCCGCCGCTCTCTTATGTTTATGATATCGTTCGGATTCATGGTAAAATTTATCTAATTCAGGTCGATTATAACAATAGTAGACAAAATTTAAGTGTATTTGCCCAACAAGTAGACCCTTTCAATTGCACCTTGTTTGGGGAGCGGATGCTTATATTAGAAGGCAATGGGGTGGGAAGTATTACCCTGCAACAACGAGGCGAAGATGGCAACATCTTATTATTAGGCTTTAAAAAAAATCTGCTAAATTTTGGGGGCAATCAGCAACGAATAGCTTACACCAAGGTATTGGGCAAGGATTTGACAACTATTGGATCCTATGAGTTGGCCTTTCCACACAAGAAAAGACAAGTAGATATTGTAGATTATCACTTGGATCAGCAAGGTGTTCCTTACGTACTAACCAAAGTACGCCCTTCTAAGGCCAGCCGTAGAAATGTAATTGGAAAAGGAGAACATGCTATTATCAATTATCAACTAGAAATTCTAAAGTTCAACTTGACAGATGGTAGTTATACTACTATTCCGATCAAATTGGACCAACACCAAATCAATAGCAGTTGGTTGTATGCTGGAGCCGATGGTCAAGTTATTTGTACGGGTTTTTATACCAAACGAGAGAGCAAGACCACTGAGCCTGATGGAATTTTTGTTTTCAAAATCGACCAAGAGGCCCAGTTGCTCAAACATCACCATTATGAATTTCCGATAGAGATATTGACCCAGTATAAAAATGCCCGTCAACAATCGAGAATAGCCCGTGCTGATCGCAAGGGTCGTGCAGAAATGAACAATCTTAAACTCAAGAAGATTGTGGTAGACAAAGACAATAGTTTGGTTATTATAGGAGAGATTGATTTTATCGTTACATCTACCAATACCACTACCAATGGAGGCACCTTTACCCGTACAACTTACCATTACTATGATATTGTGGTCACCAAGATCAATGCTGATGGAAGCCTGGCTTGGATGCGCAAATTGCCAAAGCGTCAAATTGGAAGTCGAGGGCGTGGAAGTATGAGTTTTCAGCATGTCAAACTCAAAGATCAACATTACTTTCTTTTCTTGGATCACCCTAAGAATGAGATTGTTAATGTCTATGAACTCCCCAGTATTTATGCAGATGGCCGACGAGGCATACTTACCGCTTATCAGATCAATGATGCCACAGGCAAAGCACGAAAAGCCCAAATCTTGGACACCAAAAAAAATAAGAGCAATTATAAATTTGTTCAGTTTAATGTAGATCGTGTCATTCCTTTTATGCCCTCTGGTATTGTCATTGAGTTTTATAAAAAAGCACAGCAAGATATATTGATCTATATTGGGCTAAACTGATTTGCTCTATTGTAGCATCTTTAAATTTTCACGTTTCAAGTGACACGTTGCACGTGCTACTTGAAACGTTTTACGTTAAAAAAAGTAGTAAAGAAAACCCTCCTTTTCTTTACCCATAAAAATTCCCCCTTTCAAGTATCAAACAGTTTAAATAAGTGTCAAAAAACTCGTATGTTTATCAAAGTAAAAAAATAAAACCTAGTTGACGAGTTTATTAACTTTTATGAAAATAGGATACGCACGAGTTTCTACACAAGAACAAAATTTAGATTTGCAGCAAGATGCCCTCCAAAAAGCAGGTTGTGAAAAAATTATTGTAGATACCATCTCAGGCAAGCAAAACCAACGACCTGGATTGGAACAGCTCAAAATGTTGTTGAGAGCAGGAGATGTTGTAGTGGTTTGGCGGCTCGATCGGTTGGGGCGTTCTCTTAAACACTTGATTGAGTGGATAACTTATTTGGAAGCAATGGAAGTTGGTTTTGAATCTTTACAAGAAGCTATCAATACCACCACTCCAGCAGGCAAACTCGTTTTTCATATTTTTGGAGCATTGGCCGAATTTGAGCGTAATTTGATTATGGAACGCACGAAGGCAGGCTTGGCAGCTGCTCGTGCTCGCGGACGATTGGGTGGACGGAAAAAAGCGTTATCACTTGAAAAAAGACGTATGGTGTATGAATTGTACAAAAGCAAACAACACCCTATCAAGGAAATTTGTGAAATGTTTGGTATTTCCAAACCAACACTCTATCAATATGTAAAAGAAGTAAAAGGGGAACAAGCTAATTGAGCTATTCTTTTATGACTTGTTGTAAAATATCCTGATGGTAAGTATTGATATTACCATACTTAGCATCATAAGCTTTGCCAATAGCTACTCTTTTTTCATGGCTTAGTTTCGTAGCTTGATAGCCCCAAGATCTTGCTTTATCCAAAGGGCAAGGAATGTGATGTAGCGCGCAATATCCCGATACACTGTAATACTGTTCATCAATGCTTGTAATTTTGGCCTCCAAATCCGATACATACTCTTTGACTTGCTCCAAATCCCCTTTGATCGCACCAATTTCTTGGCCTTGCATCTCCAATTGATCGGCAATTAGACGAATGCTTTTGATTACCCCATCTGCTGGACGATGTTCTTTAATCTGCGTTTTGCCTGTTAGTAACAACTCATAAATGCGATCAAACACCCAAAGTTCAAACTCTGGAGAGAGCCAAGAAGCAAACTTTAATGCCAGTTTTTCATCCATCCATGTCCCTTGCAAACCATCCGCAGCATTTCCCCCTTTAATTACCCTCAATACAGGACGTTGGGAAGCGATATGGGAATCCCCATATCGCTTTTCTAAGAGCTGAATATATTCCTTGGTTCGTTTGAGGCGTAAAAAGTCGGCAACAAATTTGCCATTAAAACGACGCGCCATTTCTGTAGCATTAATCATTTTATACCCATCCTCAAATTCAAAAGAGATGGTTTCTCCTTCGTAGTTAAATTGTGTAATCTTGCTCATAACCGATAAAAACTGGCCAAATAGTAAAATAATGTGCCCTAAAACAGCTTAATAAAAATCAATAATAGAATATAAATTCCATTTTTTGCCAACTTAAATACATTTAATAGCAATTCACTCTTTTTGGGTGAAAGAAATGTTAAGAAAAATTTATCTTTAGGAAGTATTTCTAATCGCTCCCTCTTCTCCCTGTTTATTATGTTTTGGTGTTAAAAATGCTATTCAATAGTTATTTATTTTTTCAACTCCTTGACATTCTTATTCTACAACTAAGCTCTTCATTCATTCATAGGAAAATTTCAAATACTCATGCACTTTTTTATTGGAATCTTATTGTTATTCTTCTCTACTTCCATTTATGGTCAAATTAACAAAGGACGCAAATTTGTAGCCGTCGCAGATTATGAAGCTGCTTTAGAAGCTTTTGAGAATGATGTAGAAAAAACAACGAGTAAACCCATTTCGCTCTATGAAATTGCTCGCATCTATTATAGTCACAAATATCAAAATCAAGACTTCGATAAGGCTTATTTATTTGTCAATCGAGCACTGAAGGAATTTGATGCTTTATCATCTGCTGATAAGAGAAAAGTACAAAACAAGGGAGTGAGTCAACCTGACCTTAAGAAATTACAACAAGATATTGTCCGAAAAGCTTTAAAAATACACCAAAAAGAAAACACCATCAAAGGGTTCGAGCACTTTATTGAGTATTACAATACCGCCAATAAACAACAACTAGAACAGGCTTACAAAACACGCAATCAACTCATTGTTGAACAAGCCGAAAAAGAACATAAATTTGATAAATACAAATGGATTTGGGATACTTACAAAAAAAATATGGAACGCTATAATCCCATAGCCATCAAGAAGGTAGAACATTACTTATTAGAGAGTTTTATTGAAGAAAAGGGATGGGCAATGTATCCTAGTTTTGAAGCACTGTATCCTGAAAATGTATATGTACGTAGTAGAGATGCCGCTTACGATTTTTTAAAAATTAGACGCAGTACAGATTTAAATCGGTTTCAAGATTTTTTGACGAGCTATCCAACGTCTCCTTTTGCAAAATTTGCAAAAGATAGATTGCTTGAACTCATTTTAGAAACGGATCAATTAGAGGCATATGATGCCTTTGTAAGAGCCTATTCTAAACATAAAAACATCGATCAATTGTGGCAACGTTTTTATGATTTGTATGCTCCAAATAAACAAAAATCTGCTATTCTAAAATTTGAAGAAGCTTATCCCAATTTTCCTTTCAAAACACAAATCAAACAAGACTTAATTGCAGCTCAGGCAAGATTGGAACAACCTCTTTTTGAGCAATTTATGAGCACTAAAGATATTCATCAAGGTATCAAATTTGTGCAACAATTTCCTCAATCTACTTATATTCCACAGATGGAAGAAGTCTTTTATGAAGCCATTCAGAAAAGGCCCTTATTACGTGGCTCTGGTTACTTTATCCAACAATATCCCAACAGTGTGCATTATGATGCTGTACTAGAATTGTATTACAAGGAATATGTCAAGGATGGAGAGTTGGGTACTTTAAATCAGTTTATGATGGAACACCCAGAGTACAAGAATTTGGCACAACAGGAAAAAGATTTAAAAATTGCCGAACAGGGGGCACAGTTGGATATTACTCTAATGCCAACCAATAGCAATCAAGCACTCTACGAAGCTTATATTCAGGTTGCAGCCCCCAAAGAACGAGCCTTTGTAACATTACAACGTTTGTTGGAGCCTGCTATTCGTCAAAAAAAATGGCAAAAAGCACAGCAAATTTTAGTACAATTTGAGCAATACTTTGAATCTGACCGCCATCAATTGGCTAAAATTCAACAACTGAAACGTATATTAATTCCTTCTAATACTAATAGTCAAGTACTATCTGCAATCATTAATGAAAGCCAGTCTGAACGCATGGTAACTATTCGCAATCAATCTATTATATTTGGACGAGAGCGAGCACTTTATACCAGTACCAATCAAAATGGCCAGTGGACTGCTCCTATCCTAATGCCAGTGGTCAATGAAGGGATTAGAGGTGATTTTTGGACATTGAGTGCGGACGACCAACAAATTGCTTATAGTCAAATGGGAGACCTTTATCACCGAGTGTTTCAAGAGGGCAAGTGGTCTAATCCTACTAAATTGCCAAAAACGGTCAACAGTACTGAACAAGAATTGGATGTACATCTCACGGCTAATGGCACGGCATTATTATATAGCTCCGACAGCAAGCAAGTATTGGATTGGAAAACGGCTATTGTGACAAAAGATTTTCACGGTACAGGAAACAACAATAGTGATTTGTTTGTCGTCCTAAAAAATGCAGCAGGTCAATGGTATAAAGTGATTAATCTCGGCGACCAAATCAATACCCCTTTTGCAGAACGTTCTCCTTTTATGCATTCGGATGGTGTCACGCTCTATTTTTGCTCTGAAGGGCATGGAGGTTTAGGCGGCTTAGATTTGTATTATACCCGCCGTTTGGACGATACTTGGCAAAACTGGTCTACTCCTGTCAACTTGGGAACAGCAATCAACAGTGCCGATCATGAACGTGCTGTTGTTGTAAGTGCAAATGCGAACCACTTATATTTTACGCGTCAAACCGAAGATGGAAGTCAAATTTTTTACGCACCACTTTCCCAAAATAAATAACTACATTTTTCAAAAAAATGAGCCTGTTATCCAACATTGCTATAAACTGGGGTAGGTTAGTTTTCTGGCTAGTCGTTGAGGTAATTTAGGGATGCGTGTACGTGGCGTTAAATAAGTAGTAACCCGTGCTAAATCACTAAAAATATGATGCTTCTCCATTGCGCCTTTGAGGTATTTAGCACCAGAAGAGCCCCCCGTTCCTACGCGCATTCCAATCATACGGCGCACCATACTCATATGGCGATAACGCCAGTTGGCCATCAATTCGTCAATTTCCAACCATTTGCTCAAAAGCTGATAAGGCATTTGCAACAGTGGGTAATCTCGATACAAGGTGATAAAAAGTACTACTCGCATGGCCTTGGCACTAAGTCGTTGCCCTCCTCCATTATCATCCAAAAATAATTGGTCAAAATCCGTCATTGCAATCGCTTTTCGCTCTGCATCTACTAATCCTTCTTGATAAACTTGACGATAATAAGTCCAGAAGGGGTGTAATTCGCCCTCTAAGCCATTTTCTTCTTTAAAAGCATCCCAATAGTGGTTGTCCCAAAAAGGGGCTCTTACAAGCCATTCCTCTAACAATTGAACAAACGACACTTCGCGCTCCATTTTATGGACCTGCTCCACATCCTCTGGACGCAATTGGTGTTCATAGTGGCGTTGCTGGTGGCGTTGTTCCATTTCCAAACCCAATTTAGCTTCCAATTCGCGAAATTGAACACTTTGAAACCCCGAAGCAGGAGTTAGTAAGTCTCGAAAGTCTAAAAAGTCCATTGGTGTCATCGTTTCCAATACATCCACTTGAGCAACCAACAATTTCCAGATTTCAACAATTCGATTGGTTCGGTGCACTGCAATTTGTAAGGCAGGTGTATTGTCATTAACACGTTCTGAAGCAAAAATCCCCATAATGGAATTCAGCTCGTGCATGATTTGCTTAAACCACAATTCGTAGGCTTGATGTACAATAATAAACAACATCTCATCATGCGCCTCCACTTGGCGTGCCTCACTTTCGGGAAACTGTGCATTTAGGATTTTATTCAATCCTAAATAATCTCCATAATATTGCTCTTTATTCGTATAACTGTTTTTCATTGACTTCATTAGGACGTATTTTTGCACCAATATCTAACCAGCGCAAATTAAGAAGTTGTTCAATAATAACCTAGTATTCCAAATGAAAGGTTTTAGTGTTCTAATTAAACGTTTTATTTTTTATAAAAAATAAAACAATTCGACGGGCAGGCCTTTTTTAACATCCTGATTAAAATTTAAAGAAAAGCTGCTCTTTGTCAACTATCACAAAAAACGGATTTCGGTTAAAAGGCTGTTTTGAATTTTACTTTTTTTAAAAAAAAGAAAACAACTCTTCTTTTAGTATGTTTTCTTTTGTTTTATTCTTGTTTTATATGTTTTCGGCGCTCTGTAGCCTTTGGTAATCAATTAGTTACAAAATCTATTATCACAAAAAACGGACGAACTATCACAAAAAACGGACGAACTATCACAAAAAGCGGAAACTACTATCACAAAAAGCGGAAACTATTATCACAAAAAACGGACGAAAAATAGCTATTATCACAAAAAGCGGAAATTGCTATATTTTACAAATGTGGATAACTTTTTTATACCCTAATTTCAACTCTTGAAACTAAAGTATTTTTTTGAAAAAAAATACCCAAAAAGTAGCTTTTAGATACTAAAAAGGCTGTTTTTGAGGAAAAAGGGGAAAATAAATTTTTGCCTTATTATCACAAAAAGCGGAAACTATTATCACAAAAAACGGAAAATTGCAGCTTACTCTAGCATAAATAAGGTTTTAATTTATTTTAAAATTTAATAACGAAAAATTATGCTATAGTTTTATTTTAATACTAGGTTTAATAACCAACTATCACAAAAAGCGGAAAATATCACATTAAAAAAGAGTTGTGATATTAAGAAAAAGGCTGTATATTTGATCTCTTATTTGTTTGTAAATGTCTTTTATAGATGACCAAAAAAAAAGAAGACCAGCCTACAAAAGCACTAGTAACGAAGTCAAATAATTTAGTAGAGGCGCGCTATCATTTTTCTATATGGGAGACGCGTGTTTTTACTAAGTTGGTCAGTTTAATTCAACCAGGAGATGCAGATTTTAAGCGATACAGATTGCACATAAAAGACTTAGTACAGTTTTTTGGAGTGAATGATAATGATGCTTATGTAAAGATAAAAGCAGTTCCTGATTCTTTATTAAAAAAGGTTGTAACTATTCCTTATACAGAGAATGGAGAGGAGCGTTTATTGAAGACGGGGTTGATTGCCCAGGCTACTATTCCCAAGAAAAAAGAGGGATATATAGAATTATCTTTTCATCCTGATTTGAAGCCATATTTATTGCAACTTAAGCGCACATTTTTATCCTATGATATAAGAAATGTACTCAAAATTTCTAGTGTTTATTCTATTAGGATTTATGAATTGTTGAAGCAGTATGAGACTTTAGGTTATCGAGAATTTAATTTAGAAGAGCTTAAGGTTATTTTGGGGGTTAGTGACAAGTACAAGCTTTATGGACACTTTAAGAGTCGTATTATCATTAAGGCTCAAGAAGATTTACAACAATATACAGATATTACTTTTTCTTTTAGGGAGATTAAAAATGGACGTAAAGTTGTTGCTATTTTATTTGAAATAGATGCTAATGTTGGTTCTGCTATATTGGAGCAAAATCAAGAGAGTACCATCGTCAAAGCCAACAAGGAAAGTCTAGTAGCAATATTAAAAGAGTGGGGAGTTTCTGAAGAGAATTGTCAATTGTATCTTAAAAAGTATGACTTAGATTATTTACAAGCGCGTGTTCAATATGTACAGAACCAGCAAGTATTAAAAGCCAGTCGTTCACAGAAAATAGATCATTTAGCCGCTTATTTTAATACAATTGTGCACAAAGGGGAGTTGGTGGATTATGTGGAAGAGAAGAAAAAAATAAAAAAAGCACAAGTAGGAAAAGCCAAAGAGGTTGCGCAGCAAAAAAAGCAATTAAAAACTCAATTGGTACAATTGAAACGAATATTAGATACTAAGGAGCAGGAACAAATCAAGATGTTATTTGAACAAAAGCCCGATTTGAAAGCTCAAATTCTAGCACAAGCTAGAAGTAATTCTCCAGCTTTTTATCCAGATACTCAAAAAAGCGATGAAGATTATTTCAAAACAAATCCTTTATTTAAAGCAGCAGTTTTTACTATTGTCAAGCGTCAACATCAGGGATTTTTTGCCAAACTCTACCAAACGTATCAACCTCAAATCCAGCAACTGGAGGAACAGTTAAAGAAACTCTAATCGAGGAGTGTTCGAACTTTGATACAGGCTTTATCAATATAGCCAGCAAAAATAACAGCTTGCTCACTTAGTTCATTGGGAGAAATTTCTGTTTTAGCGTGTTGCTCAAGAAAATATGCCATTTCTTTGAGTTCGTGCAAACCAAGTGTTTGTAGAGTAGACTTAGTTTTGTGTGCAACTTTTCCAATTTCTATAATGTCTTGTATTTGAATTGCTGCTCTCAGTTGGTTCATATCCTTGGGCATTTCCTCCAAAAACGTTTGTAATACATCTGTAATGAAATCTTGATCACCGTCACTAATTTCATTTAAAAATGTCAGATCTACTGTCAACTCCATAATCATCTACTTTTATTCTGATTGCTATGAAAACACACAACAAAAAAATAAATTACATATTTAAAGCGATTTATTTTGATGTTTTGAGTATTCTATATTTAGTCTTATAGCAGAGGCTATAACAGGCTAATATATAAGCATTTTTGGTTTATTTTTTGGTAAATTCTTCATCCTCTTTGAGCATTCGGTAAATGGTAGTTTTACCAATTCCCAATATTTTAGCTACTTTAGGAATGTTATTATCATTCTGTTTGAGGTAATGGCGAACAATTTTAATATTGTATTCACGTAAAGTCATTTCTTCTAAGAAGAAATCTGCATTTTTTCTAGGGCTATTAAATTGCAAGTCTTCTCGTTGAATGGTTTTGCCATTGCACATAATAGCAGCCAATTCTATAATAGCTTTGAGTTCTCGAATATTACCAGGAAAGGTATAAGAGAGGAGTTTATCTTTGGCTGTTTGGCCCAATTTCATGGTACCCAAATTATTCTCTTTGGCGGTAGTATTCAGAAAATGTTTGGCTAGAATGAGGACATCATTACCACGACGGCGCAAAGGTGGTAGATGCACCGATAATCCCAAAAGACGGTAATACAAATCTTCACGGAAATTTCCTTTGCTCACCAAGTCGGATAAATTACGGTGCGTTGCTACAATAATTCGTGCATCAAATTTGACCGTTTCATTCCCTCCAATTCTGGTTATTTCTCGTTCTTGTAAAGCGCGCAATAATTTGGCTTGTAAATGAAACTCCATCTCTCCTATTTCATCGAGAAATAAAGTACCATTATTGGCTACTTCAAACTTACCCTGTTTACGGGTATTGGCACCTGTAAAAGCTCCTTTTTCATAACCAAACAATTCACTTTCTAGTAAATCATTTGGAATTGCACTTACATTAATAGCAACAAACTTGCCTTTTTTACGTGGGGAGTTATAGTGAATACTTTTGGCAACCAATTCCTTACCTGTACCTGTTTCTCCTGTAACCGAAACATTGATATTACTACTAGCAGCTTTTTCTAATAGTTTAAAGATTTTTTGCATAGCAGGACTATTTCCTTTAATGCTTTCACCAAATTGGTATTTTTCGGTAAGTTCTTCTTTTAGCGTTTCAACCTCTTGTTGTAGGGATATATTTTTTTTGAGTTTCTCTACAATATTAAATAATCGCTCTTTATTCGCCTCATCTTTTGTCAAATAATCATCTGCCCCTTTTTGCAATAATTCTACAGCAGTAGCTACGTCTTTTTGACCCGACAAGATGATTACCCCAATATCAGCATTGTGTATTTTTATACGGCGCAAAACCTCTCCACCAGTCATATCTGGCAAACTGTAATCTAAGGATACAATATGAGGGTTGAGATGCAGATTGTTGAGGCATTCTTTCCCTGTTTTAAAAACCCGTACATCATGATCGGGATTTAAAGTCAAAATATAACGGATGGTTTTTGCAAAAACAAGATCATCTTCTACTATAAAAATTTTAATTCCCTCAGTAGTTGTCTTCATCTCTAAATTTTATTAGTACAGTGTGTATTTCACTTGGGTTAGTTTTTGGATATAATCTTAAATATCGAAGTGAAAGTAATGGGCAAGATTGTTAGATTGACGCAAGGACAAAGGTAATCTTTTGTTTTATTTTAATAAAAACATAAATCGATAATATTAATTAGATTATTCAAAGGAAAAATACAAAAATCTTAATAGACTAGTTCAATATTAAGGTGAATAGTTATTTCTTTTTTTCTTTAACGTACAATGCACGTTAAGCATGTCACGTAGCACGTGTTACGTGACACACTGAGTATTATTATTAATTTAATGTATTTTGTTTGTGAATTCTTGATAGATAAGTAAGAATCGTTGTGAGAAAAAAAACACCTCTTTGCCACAGTTGCAGCAAAGAGGTGTGCTATTTATAGAGGGTAGTCCGATACAGTATAAACGGTCTAAATTAGTCTATATCCATTTCATAAATTTTATATTCTTTGTATACTTCTCCACTTACTGCTCTCATTCCTCTATTCATCATTTCGTTTTCTTTGAGAATGTAACTTCCTTCACAATACTTGAACCCGTGTTGGAGTCCAGTATCAATGAGATGTTTGTAAACTACAGCATCAATACCTTTTCCTTGATATTCAGGAAAAATTCCCAGTAGAATAACACGCATCCAGTCAACTTTATTTCTATCGGTGAATAGTTTATAACCATGAGGGAAAAGCCTACCATTCATTTTTTTGAGAATACCATTAAAATCTAGCATAGCTACTGCCATTCCAGCTAATTTGCCATTGACATATACAAAAGGCACCAATTCAGGTATAGCTATAAATTTAAACTTATCAGCATAAGCATCAATTTCAGCATCTGTTAATGGTACAACTCCCCAAAGTGGTTCCCATGCACTATTATAGACCTCTTTGATTTTTTTTACTTCTGTTGGAAGGTTTTTCATATCAATGGGTCGAATCTCTACATTGTAGCGTTTCTTAACCAATGCTGCTCCGCGTTTGAGTTTTTCATTATTAAAAATGGTTTTAGCATTCATTTTATAGGCTAATAATTCCTGACGACAAGGAAAACCATAATTAGTAATCAACTCTTTATAATATTCATGTTGATAAGGCATATCAACTCTAGGCATATCATCAAAACCTTTGGTAAGCAGACCAAAATCATAAGAAGAAGAAGGGCTTGCGGGGCCTTGCATTTTGGTCAATTTATGTTTTTTGAGCCAATCACGAGCTGTATCAAATAGTTTATTAGCGACCTCCTGATCATTGATGCAATCAAAGAAACCAAAAAAACCAGTTCCCCCCTCCTCTGGATGATACTCATTGTATCTAGGATTATTAACAGCAGCTATACGCCCTATTGCTTTACCATTTCTGTAAGCCATGAACAATTGCATTTGTCCATATTCATAAAAAGGATGTTTGCCTTTAACTCCAAACATACGATCTGTCAAAGTACTAATATCAAACATATGGCGCATGTCCATCAACAAAGGTGAAACCCAATACGGATTTTGTTTATAAATCTCAAAAGGCAGCATCATAAAGGCCTTTTTTTCTGCTTTAGTTTGTGCTGTTTTGATCGTTATTTTAGCCATAAGAAGGTTGGTATAGTATAGTCAATAAAAAAACATCTAAAAGCAAACCTACAAAAATGAGCGTAAAGTTTACATTTAGATGTTTTGTTTTTACTGTTGAATTTGTAATAATGGTAGTACAACGATTATATAATACCTAAGCGTTTTCCAACTTTAGTATAACTCTCTACTACTTTTTCAAGGTGGTTATTGTCATGTGTTGCCATAAAACTATTGCGCATCATAGACTTATTTGGAGGGGTAGCAGGAGGAATAAACACATTCACAAAAATGCCATCATCAAATAACCCTTTCCACAAACCAAAAGCTTTTTCTTGATCTCCAATGAGTACTGGAACAATTGCTGTTCTACCATCAATAACCTGAAAACCAGCTTGCTTCAATTCACGGCGTACAAATTCTGCATTGTCCACTAAACGTTGAACACGTTCGGGCTCTGCTATAACAATATCTAGAGCAGCGATAGCTGCGGCTACTGAAGATGGCGTTGGCGACGCGCTAAAAATTAGCGCAGGAGAGTGGTGTTTTAGATAGTTAATTACCCGTTCATCTCCAGCCACAAAGCCTCCCAAAGAAGCCAAAGTCTTACTGAATGTACACATAATTAGATCGGCATCGTTCGTCACTCCAAATTCACTTGCTGTACCTCTACCTCCTTTGCCAATTACCCCAAAAGCATGAGCATCATCTACTAATGTTTTGGCGTTGTATTTCTTGGCCAACTTAGTAATCGCATCCAATTCTGCAATATTCCCAAACGTACTAAAGACTCCATCAGTAACAATAAACTTTCCTGCTTCTAGAGGCAAACTAGCTAATTTGCGTTCTAAGTCTTCCATATTACAATGCTTGTAACGAATAACATTGGTTCCTGTAGAACCTTTAGCTATAAAATTACCTGCCTGAATACTAGCATGATTATCTCTGTCCGATAAAATATTATCACTACGTTTTACTAGAGGTTGAATAACACCTTGGCTTGTTTGATAACCTGTACTAAACAATAGAGCTGCCTCTTTTCCTACAAAGGAGGCTAATTTATGTTCTAGTTCTTCGTGTAGTGGGATGGTACCTGTCAGGTAACGAGAACCTGAACACGATGTACCATAGGTTTTTAGAGCGTTGGCCGTAGCTTCTTTGACTTTAGGGTGGGCGGTTAGTCCTAAATAATTATTAGAACCTGCCATAATTACAGATTTACCATCCATTTTCACTACAGGTCCTTCACTCTCTTCAATAGGACGGAAATAAGGGTAAATCCCAGCTGCTTTTACATCATCAGCATACGTGTAGTCATAGCATTTATCAAATAAGGAGGGTAGTTTCTTATCAGTTTCGTGTAAGCTCATACAATGATTTTTTGTCTTGAAACACAATACAATAGTGTACATTAGCCTGTAAAGATACAGAACTATTAGCACATTTAAGCAATTGCTTATTTTTATATGTGTAGGCAAAATTAGTACTATTTGTATCAAAAAGCATACATTCGCCGTAAAATTTACGTCTGTAAACATTTTCACACAAGGTGTATCGTGTTTTTTGTCGTGTAATTTGCTTAAAAATAGATTTTTTAACACCAACTTGTACTTTAAATCTCACAACAATGAACGAAAAGATTATTTCTTTTGTGACTGGAGCCAATGGTTTTGTAGGAAGCCACTTGGTAGATTATTTATTAGAACTGGGACACGAAGTACACGCTATTGTACGTGCTACCAGTAATTTGCAATGGTTAGAAGACAAAGCTGTGCATGTACATACATGTGGCTTGACCAAAGTAGAGGTGCTTCAACAGGCTTTTAAAGGGGCACATTATATTTATCATATTGCAGGGGTTGTCAAAGTACCAACAGAGGCGGACTTTATGCGTGGTAATGTAGAAATGACAAAAAATGTATTAGAAGCTGCTGCAAATATTCCTACAATCAAACGTGTTTTGGTTACTAGTAGTATGGCTGCCACAGGTTTTGCACCTTATGGTGGTTCAGTCAATGAAGATGATCCACTGAAGCCTATAGAACCTTATGGTAGAAGTAAAGTTGCACAAGAAAAAATAACATTGGAGTATGCTGATCGTATTCCTGTTACTATTGTTCGTCCTCCTGGTGTTTATGGGCCAAGAGATACAGAGATTTTTGCTTTTTTTAAAGCTATAAAAGGTGGTGTAAGTGCCATGATGGGCTTTAAGCCTAAGGAAATGAGCTTAATCCATGTTAGAGATTTGGTACAAGGGATGTATTTGGCCGCAACCAAAGAGAACGCAATCGGAGAAGTTTATTTTTTAGGCTCTCTAAAGTGTTACAATTGGAAAGAATTGGGAGATATAGCCTCTAAAGCCATGAACAAAAAAACAATTACCCTCAAAATACCCCATTTCGTTATTTTTATACTTGGATTTTTAGGACAAATTGCTGAATCTTGGTTTGGGGCAGATGTCGCTCTCAACAAAGATCGAGCTTACAGAATCACTCGCCCTTCTTGGTATTGTAGTTCTGAGAAAGCTGTTCGCGAATTGGGTTTTGAGCAAACGGTCACTATAGAGGATGGCTTTAAAGATACTATAACTTGGTACAAAAGCAAAGGCTGGTTGTAGTACTTTTTTGCTATATTGCATCTTGTTAATTTATTTTGTAACACATTAAATATCAGTTAATTATTTATTTAATTTGTCATTGTTATTGAATATATCTCAATGTAATTTTAACTGATTCTTAAAATTAAACACCATGTTAAAACAAAGCAATCCCCTACAAGTATGTATTTTATTTTTAGCCCTCCTCCTAAGTTTACCCATCTTTGGACAAGTTCAATTGGGTAATGATGTTTTGGGTGCAAATACCTACGATGGTTTTGGCAAAAAAATGGCGATGTCGGCAGATGGCCGACGAGTAGCCAGTGCTGGTCCAAACAATGATGGCAATGGCTCTAATTCAGGTCATGTGCGTGTACACGATTATCAAACATCTACAGCTACCTGGGTACAAGTAGGAAGTGATTTGGATGGTAGTGCAGCCAATGAGCAATTTGGAACTGATGTTGACTTATCGGCAGATGGTAAACGTCTGGTAGTGCTGAATGGAACAGGAGCGGTGAAAATTTATGAAGAGACGAATGGTACTTGGACACAACTGGGCAATACCTTAACAGGAACGACTATAGTAGGTAGTCCTTACCCTAATATTAGCTTTCGTTATGCTGTGTCTATCTCTGAGGACGGTAAACGAGTAGCAGTGGGTTCGGGACAGAATAGAGTACGTGTTTTTGAGGAAGTAGGTGGTTTTTGGGGTCAAGTAGGAGGCGATATTACAGGATCTGGGATTTTTGGATTTAGTGTAGCACTTTCAACAGATGGAAAACGGGTGGTAGTTGGTGCAATCAATAATGGTTCGGCTGGTGCTGGTGCAGGTCAAGTGCGTGTTTTTGAAGAAAGCAATGGTGCTTGGACAGTTGTTGGAAATGCGATCAATGGTTTGATTAACGCCGCTCAATTGGGCTATGCTGTTGATATATCTGGAGATGGTAAGCGAGTAATAATTGGTGCGCCTTATCATAGTATTCCTACCTATAAAGGCCAAGTAAGTATTTTTGCGGAGAGTGCAGGAACGTGGACACTGGTAGGAACTGGCATTGATGGCGAAAATATTGATGATCAATTTGGCAGGTCAGTTGCTATTAGTACGGATGGCAAAACAGTGATTGGAGGGGCTATTAACAATGGGCCTAATCATACAGATTTTGGACATGCTAGAGTGTTTAAGGAGCATGGAGGAGTGTGGACACAAGCAGGCAATGATATTGATGGGGTAGCCGCTTATAACCATGCTGGGCACGATGTAGCCGTTTCTACAGATGGCTATACCGTTGGTTTGGGAGCTCCAGGGTATAACAATAGTGGGCATGTTCGTATATTTAGCTTGCCCATTCCTTCTGCTTGTATCGAAACCAGAAGTATTGATAAGCATTATTGCCAACCTAGAGTATCGTTATTAGAACGGACAGGAGAAGTGCATAGCAACGAAGTTGTATTAGGAATGAGTAGCCAAGGTACGCTTCCAAGTGGAGCAGCCTGCACCAGTGCTCAAGCACCTTGGACACATTTTAATGTATTGGTGGAAGCCTTCCCGTTATCTGGTCCAATGACGACTCCTTTTGGAGTGCGTACTCTCAATAATGTACTGGTGAGTAATTTGTATACGGTATCAGGATCAAACTTGTTGTTTTACAATTTGCCAAGCTCTGCTGTGCCTCCAACATTGCAGGGCAGCGGCAGCAACCTGTATAGAATAAGAGTAACCATAACAGGGGTAAATGGTACGGTCATTAGCACCCACAGCAGCCAACGTGTGATAAGGGTAAGCCCCAATCATGAATACTTATGTACAACACCCTCTATAGGCCCAGGGCTTAGTCGCTAAAAACACGAGATAGATTACTTGAATGGTTCCAAATTAAAATATCAATGGTAATCAACCAGTTGCTCCTTTTGGGAGTAGCTGGTTTTTTTATGCTAATAGTGGTTATTTAAAACACAAAACAAAAATGTTTCAAAAATAGGCTTGTTTTTTAAAACAAAAAGTTTTTAATTTTGCTTTTAAAACATTTTGTGTTAAATTTGTAACACAAGGAAATCACTTCCTCATCCAACTCTTATGGAATTAATACCCCTCTTATTCCTTTTCCTTAGAATGGTTCTCCATTCTTATCAAACTAACAGACAGATTAACACATTGATAGAAAGGTGAAACTTAGACAATTTGATCTTTCTACCACAGCAAAAATAAGTAGTATGAATTATCAAAATTTAATATTGTTGCGGAACAAAACACGTTCTTACTGGTATACCATCAAACCCAGAATTAAGGCAATCGCTATTCGAGCTAGTTTCACTATTTTACTCTTTTTATTATTGAGTAATCAAGAGGTATCCTTTCATATCCATATAGGCGGAACTACTCCAGTATCTACAGCTACCCACAGCACGTCTGCCCCAACAACTGCACAGGCTGGTTTGGTTGAAACGCCTAAACGCTGGTGGCAAACCATTAAGGACGAAAAAGAAGATATTCGCCACCAAATGAATTTAGCCAATGCCGCTACGGCTGTAGGAGCAGCATTAAGTCCAGCAGAACAAGCCGCTGCCGCCCAGTATTCTAATTTAGGTTTTATTGTAAACCCCACTTATGCTAGTCGCAAAAAAATAGATCCCAAGATTGTGGCTTTTAAGTTGAAAAAATGCCACGATTATATTGAATTGTACAAAGCTACAGCCGAGGAAGAAGCACAATTATATGACATCCCTGTTGCTATTACATTAGCACAAGGATTGTTAGAAAGCAATGCTGGTGATAGCAAATTGGCCAAGAATGATAATAATCATTTTGGTATCAAATGCAAAGCAAAATGTGTAGGCTGCCGTTGTGCCAATTATACAGACGATAGCAAGTACGATATGTTTAGGGTGTTTGATTCTGCTTGGTATAGCTTTCGAGAACACAGTAAATTATTGAATAATGCGCGTTACAAACATCTAAAAAAATTGCCTAGAACGGACTATACAAATTGGGCACATGGCTTAGAAGCTGCAGGTTATGCTACGGATAAGCAATATGGTGAGAAATTGATTAAGATTATCGAGGGATTGAACTTACAGCGTTTTGATAAGTAGATTTACCAGCTATTTTTTTTACTCCTTCAATGTTTTATTGTGCTTATAAATAGAATTATAAGACGGCGACTTGTTGTAGAATAGAATTGTTTTATCTAGTAATGTAACTTTTGTATACGCCCTATAAGAAAATAGCCGTATTTTCATTTTTGATAATTTCAATAAAACAGTACATTTGTGAACAACAAACCTTTAGTTGTTTGTTAATTAAGCATTATACATCTTACAAAACAGATTCTAAAATGAGCAATACAGAATATCAAAAAGGTTCTAGTTCTTTTTTACTAAAATTTATCACAGCAGTTCTTGTTTTCATTACATTAGTCACTTACGTAGTAAGTAAAAATGGTGATGCTTTAATGACTTACTAAACCTTAATAGATTCAACAATAGTTGAACATTCTAAGATAAATAAAGAGTTGAGACAGTTAATGTCTAGCTCTTTTTTTATTTCAATCACTAACTAGAATAGTTGCTATGGCTCGCCAAAAATGTTTGGTTTTTACAGGAGGAGGAACATTAGGGCATGTTATGCCCAACCTTCCTCTAATAGAACATTATCAACAAGAAGGATATACCATTCATTACATTGGTTCCAAAAAGGGAGAAGAACGCACGTTTATAGAAAACCGTCAAATAGCTTATCACTCTATTCGTACTGGTAAACTAAGGCGTTACTTTGATTGGCAAAATTTCTTAGATATTTTTAATGTTATATTGGGAGTTATACAAAGCTTTTTTGTGCTGTTGCGTTTACGGCCCAAAGTGCTCTTTTCTAAAGGGGGATATGTAGCGTTACCAGCAGTAGTAGCTGCTTGGTTGTTGCGCATTCCTATTGTCATTCACGAATCAGACAGAACACCTGGTTTGACAACGCGTTTATCTAAGCGTTTTGCCAAAAATATTTGTGTCTCTTTTCAACATGCGACCCAGTATTTTGAAACTTCAAAAGTTACTTGGACAGGCTTGCCTGTCCGAACAGCACTTTTTCATGCTTCTAGAGAAAAAGGCTTGGCCTTAACGGGGTTTAGTGGTAATCGGCCTCTGTTGTTGGTTTTTGGAGGGAGTTTAGGGGCTGGTTTTTTAAATGAGTTGGTGCGAACCCATCTTCAGGATCCTTGGTTGACTGGCTTTGATATTGTTAATATTTGTGGTGTTGGCAAGCTTGACGAGCGTATCCAACAACCACATTATCGACAGTTTGAACGACTAGGACCGGAATTTTTGGAGGTGATGCAAGCCGCAGATTTGGTATTGACCAGAGGAGGAGCCACTTCCTTATTTGAGTTGTTGGCTATGAAAAAGCCCCATGTTATTATTCCTTTATCTAAGGCCGTGAGTCGTGGCGATCAAGTACACAATGCACGTTATTTTGCAGAACTAAACGTTTCTTCATTTGTGGAGGAAGAAGAGGCAACTTGGGAACAAGTACGCAGCTTATTAGAGCAAAGTTACCAGAATCGAAACACACTAGTTGCCAGCATGGAGCAATTAGAGTTTGCTCAAGCCACACAAAAAGTAGTTGCTGTTATTGATAAAACAATGCATTAACTCCTCCCCTACTCGTCTTCCAATTGACTCGCTTTTTGAAATCGTAGTTTTTGAATCGTCAAACCGATTCCCCAAACCAAGAAAATTGCTGAGAACAAGCCAAGAAGGCCAAGGGTAAACAATGCTAGAAAGCCTAAAGTGCCGTAAAGGGTGAACAGGCAAATAAACAGAAATACCAAATTGATTCCGAACATTATCCAGGTAGCCACAAACAAGACTTGCGTACTGTAGTCCTCATTGGATCCTGTCAGAAATCCAGCCAAAACAGTTGTAATATTTCCTATTCCAATCAAACTCATTCCTAAAACGATATTCAACACCGTAGGAACGCCTAACAAGATTAAAAGACCTCCTGTAAGGACTAATAAAGGAAGCAATAAAAGCAATCCAAATGTAAGATATAAGCCAAGCACAATATTATCAGGCTTCTTCTTACTTTTTTTGAACGCTGCCCTTTTAGCCTTAAGGCGCTTTTTTATTTTCTTTTTTTTGCTGATTTTTTTTGCTGGAGGCCCTGTTTGATAAACCACCTCAGCTTGTACCGTTGACAAAGGTAGGCTGCCACAAAAGAGCAAGCATACTATTAAAAAAAAGAGGGAAAGACGAGATGTAGTAAACATAGGGGCTAATTATTTTGGTTATCCATTTCTTGTTGAATGTGGGCACGTAATTTCATAAGGCGTTTGGCGTATAATTCTTGTTGTTTCTCTTCCTTGGTTTCGGGAACCCAAGTAGGAATAGGATCAGGATTACCATCTGGGTCAACAGCCACAAATATAATTACACAATGTGTGGTTTTGATTTTTTCCTCTTCTTTGGGGTCATGGGCTAATACATCAATCGAAATGTGCATACTTGTGCGACCCGTATAAATTACTTTTGCCTGAATCTCTACCAAGTTGCCAATATGAATAGGCTTTAGAAATTGGATTCCCCCTACATAAACAGTGACACAATAGCCCCCAGACCAATGGCGCGCACAAGCATAACCAGCTTGGTCAATCCACTTCATGACCATTCCTCCATGCACTTTACCACCAAAATTAACATCAGTAGGCTCTGCCAAAAAACGCAAGGTCAATTCTCTTTTACTGTTTCTCATAAATCTATTGAATAATTTTTTTTACAAGGTAATAAAAATCTCTTTCTTTTTATTAGCATAGCACGTGACACGTTGCACGTGCTGCGTTAAAAATGAAACGTGACACTTGTTATTTTAATTTTCTAAGCTTATCTTGCACTTGTTAAATGACCAATGAAACGCGACACGTTGCACGTGCAACGTGTTATTATTGAATACAAGTATGGGAAAAATAGTAGCTTTTGGAAATCAAAAAGGAGGTGTTGGTAAGAGTACTGTAGTTGCGCTTGCCGCGAATGCATTGGCTCAAGCACCTTTTAATATTAATTTATGTGTTGTAGATACAGATAGACAACAGAGTTTGACAGAGGCGCGTAGTTTTGATGTTGAAGAGGGAGAAAAAAGCCCCTATCCTATTTATGGGATGACCGTTGAGGAATTGCAAGACCAAATTTACGAATTGGATAAAAAATATGATCTGATTATTCTGGATACTGCTGGGCGATTGGATCATAAAGTTGCTGTAGAACAACAGCAAATTACCAAGGCACTGATGTATGCAGATTATCTTTTTATTCCTTTCAGGGCTGGTAGTTTTAATTTGGAGGCTAGTATGGAATACCTCAAAATGGCACACCGCTTAGAGCAGTTGCGTGCTACGAGCGAACGCCCCTTGAATTATGTAGGTTTTATCAACTTTTATAGAGATCGTTCTAAAACGAATGCGTTTTTGGTTTCTGAAATTGATTATCTAAAAGAGCAAGGGATGCGTTTTATGAATTGTCATTTGCGCCATTATACCCTCTTTGAAGAAACAGACACGCTCACATCTTATTACAATGTCAATACCACCAACAAGGCTAAATTGAATTTTACTGTATGGCTGAATGAGTGGCTAAAAATTATAAAAAATGGCTAAGAAAAAACGTTCTAGAACATCTGATTTTTCTTTGGGTAAAAATATGCCAGTAGGTGGCTTGCCAACCAAAGAGCGTATTAATAAAACGATAGCTGAAGCTACTCAACAAGAGCCTGCTATTACTCGCGAAAAACGCATTCCTTTCACTACTGCACTTACACCTGTTAATAGAGCTTTGTTAGAAACCGCTGCCCACGAAGGAAGAGGAAGTGTAGCAGATATACTCAATAGAGCTTTGGAACACTATTTTAAAGAAACAGCTCCTGTACTAAATAAAGAAATGGAAACTATCTTTACCAAAATCTACCAATCAAAAGTAAAGTAGCGTTACTTTGGTTTTGAAACGAAAACACGTGTCAAATGACACGTTGCACGTGCTAAAAAACTAATAACTAACTACTTTGCAAACAAACCATGAAAGCGACGATTACTTCTATAAAATTAAAAGGGCCGTTAAAATTTTTTCTGTTGTCTTGGAAAGCATTGCATATAGTAAGACAACTGAGAACAACCAATTGTAAAGCCTTCAAAAAAAGGGGAATTTGGACGATGCACTATACCATGACATTGTGGAACAGTGAAGAAGAGTTGCAGGCATTTTCAGAGAGTGGAGCACACCTAACTGCTATGAAAGCAAGCAAAGAATTGGCTCAAGAAATTCGTACTATTACCATTGATGCAGAAGTATTGCCCGATTGGAAGACAGCTAAACAATTGTTGGAACAAGGACGAGTTATAAAATATTAAATAACAAGTGACACGTTGCACGTGCAACGTGTCACTTGTACTAATGTACAGACTGGTACCACTCTGTTAGAATAGGACGGGCACCACTTAAGAAAAATTCTACAGCAATAACCATCAAAATAAGGCCCATTAAGCGCATCAAAACATTGTTGCCTGTTTCTCCCAAAACGTTGGAAATCCGCGTTGAAGAAAAGAGGATAATATAAGTTAGTAGGCAAACCAAAGATATTACCCCAATCAGAATTAGTTGCATATCAAGAGTATTTGCATCTTCCATTAAAACAATAGCATTAGAAATACATCCAGGCCCGCAAATCATAGGTATTGCTAGAGGTGTAATAGAAATATCCGCTACATATTGCTCCACTTCATGTTTAGGAACCTTTACTTTTCCAAGTCGTGCTTGCAACATATCTGCCCCCATCTGAAAGAAGATAACTCCACCAACAATTCTAAATCCATTAACAGAGATCCCAAAAAAGTTGAATAAAAGTTGGCCAGAGAAGGCAAAAGCTACCAGTGTCAAAAAGGCTGCAAACATGGCTTTTCGAGCAGTGAGTCGTTGTTCTTTTGCATCTAAATTGGCCGTCATCGTGATAAAAACAGGCATTACTCCAAGTGGATTCATCAAGGAAAAGAAAGAAGTAAAACAGAGTAATGCAAAGGCTATATTTTCAGTCATAATTATTTTAAAATAATATTTAATAGTGTTTTGTAATATTTTTTCCGTTTTCTTTGTAAAAGCAAATGTAGTCTAAAGTGCAAATTGATAGATTATTTTTTTAGTAAAACTTCTTTTTGAAGAAAATAAAACTAAATAGTAGTCTTAAAAAGATTTTTTATCTATTTTAGGCATAAAAAAAGCCACTAAAAAGATAAATTATCTAATGATAAAACTTGATATTACTGATCATAAGATCTTAAAGTTATTACAAGCGAATGCTAATCTGACGACTAAAGAAATTGCAACAGAATTAGGTCTGAGCAATACACCTACTTACGAGCGGGTAAAACGCTTACAACGACATAAAGTAATTGTAAAATCAGTTGCTCTAATTGATAGGAAACAAGTAAATTGCGATCTGATAGGTTTCTGTAATGTTTCACTAGACCAACACAGTAAGCAAAGCTTGGAGCAATTTGAGAATGATATTGTGCATTTTGAGGAGATTCTGGAGTGTTATCACATCACAGGTAAATACGATTATATGTTAAAAGTAGCAGTTAAGGACATGGAAGCTTATCATAAGTTTACTTTTAATCATTTGGCAAGTTTAGAAAACGTAGGAAATGTACACACCATCTTTGTAATGAAAGATGTGAAATATAGTACAGCCTACCCATTGCCCTTTTCTGAATAAACTAATAACACTATGAAAATATTTACAATTATTTGTTTTTTGCTTTTGCAACTAAGTACAGTGCAAGCCCAAAAGCTAAAAGCCTTTTTCAATTCTTCTAAAGTAGAAACAGTGTTTGTAGGATTGGATTATTCTAATGTTCGATTAGTAGGAGTGGAAGGGTTTATGGATCCACCAAAGATACAGCGTTACTATTTTTCTGCTTGGAATGGTTTGTTGGTTTCTGAAATGAGCAAGTATGATATAAAAGGCACTTTTTCCAAAAGTAACTTAGATTATGATTTGAGTGTGGTAGAACGATTGAATGAAGACGTAGAATATTTAGATTTAGTAGTGTCTACACCGCCACCGTCGTTTACTGAGCAGCAAATTCAGAAAATGGTCAGAGCCTATGATATGAAGGGTTTGAAAAGCGACTATGGGATTAGTTTTATCTTTCATAGTCTAAACAAGCTTCAGGAGCGTGCTTATATGTATGTGGTCATTTTTAACCCCAAAAATAAGAAAGTGCTTTTTTCTAAAAAAATGTCTGGAAGAGCACGGGGTTTTGGATTTAGAAATTATTGGGCAGGGGCTATTTACGATGTTCTAAAGCAAATTAAAAAATATGAATTCAGGAAATGGCGCAAGGCTATTGGAAAATAATTCAAAAGGTTTTTTTCAAAAAAAGAACAATGATTTTATTTTAATAAAAAATTAAAATAAAGAGATAAAATTAAGAAGGAGTAAAATAAAGTGCTATTTGATAGCACGTGCTAAATGACATTTGAAACGTGTAACTTGTAACATGATTATTGTTTTTTTATATCGTAATGCTCTAACAAAAAAGGACTTAACTACTAAGTTATCACAACTTCCTACGGTCATTCAGGAACGAATAAGCAAACACAAACGCCTAAACAATCGTTTAAATTCTCTAGCAGGTTACTTGCTGTTACAACAGGCGTTGAAAGAACAAAATTTAGATTTCAAACAACTTAAATTTTCTACAGCAGGTAAACCTTATATTGACAATAGTAATATTTCATTTAGTATCAGTCATAATGCCAATTGTATAGGGGTTTGCCTTATGAATACAGCAGGAAAAATAGGTATAGATATCCAGGTATTTAAAACCTTTAATCCAATAGAAAGTACTTTTGCTTTTTTTTCTACCGTAGAACAACAAGCTATTCTAACCAGTAAAACCCCACAACAAACCCTCATTCATTATTGGTCAAAAAAAGAAGCACTCATCAAAGCAGAAGGAGGACAAATGTTTGAAGAAGCCAACTACACCAATGTGACTGAATCCTACTGCCAATGGAAAAACACCACGTTCTATTGGACATTAGTTTCTAGTGGTTTTGATGCTGCCATATGGATAGCAAGTGACCAAACGGGTCAAAAAATAATACAAAAAAAAGTGCTTTTTCTATAAACAAAAAACATTAAGCACTTGAAAAAATGTTCACGTTGTCAAATGATAACGTGAAAAAAGAACTACCTTTAAGCTATCAAATACAACACTTCATTACTTTAATGCACTTCATTTGTAAATTTAGCATAGTCTATTTCATAAACGTAAAACTTGATTATCAATCTCGTGTACATTTAGAAGTAGTGCACCATATACCTATTCAAGAAAAAAAAATTAATAATGGCCGCCCCAGAAGAGCAAGGCAAAAAGAAAAAAGGTCGTCCAAAACTCAAAGAAGCACGTGTTCCATTCACCACCTCATTGGTGACCAAAAACAAAGGCAAGTTAGAAATTTTATCTAGTGTTAGAGGTCAACGCAAGGCAGATGTTTTAAACGAGATTTTGGATTATTACTTTAAAAATGTCATCAATTCCAAAGAAAAAGAACTGCTAGATTCACTTTAAGAATCTGACAAAACTTTATTCTAAAACACTGCTAAAACACCGCAACCAAACAAACAATGATAACAGTAGGCGACAAACGACTCGAATTGTACGATTTTGAACGCGTTGTCCTAAATAATGAACGCGTCGAGTTGGATCCCCAAGCCCTAGCAAAAGTAGAAGCTTGTCATAATTTTTTAAAAGATTTTGCAGCCAATAAAGTAATTTATGGGATCAATACAGGATTTGGCCCAATGGCTCAATACAAAATTGCCGATCATAAACGCGTGCAACTTCAATATAATCTTATCCGAAGTCACTGCACAGGTATGGGGCAACCACTAGATGACATCCTTGTACGCTCTGCTATGCTCTGTCAGCTCAATACCATGATGCAAGGTAAATCGGGTATTGTGACCAAGGTTCCAGAACTCATCAAACAGTTTATCAACGAATATATATATCCTATCGTCTTTGAACATGGTGGGGTAGGAGCTAGTGGCGATTTGGTCCAATTGGCACATCTAGCCTTGGGATATATTGGAGAGGGAGAAGTAAATTATCAACAACAATCTTACCCTTGTTCTAAACTCCTACAAAAAAAAGGCCTCACACCATTATCTATTCAGCTAAGAGAGGGGCTTTCTTTAATGAATGGTACTTCTGTAATGACAGGAATTGGTTTTGTCAATGCCTGCCAAGCCAAAAACCTCATTAGTTGGTCTGTCGTAGCTTCTGCATTGCTCAATGAATTGGCCAATGCCTATGACGATCATCTTTCTAAGCCACTGAATCACGCAAAAAAACACAGCGGCCAACGTCATATTGCACAAGTGCTTAGAAATATACTAAAGGATAGCCAGCTGATGCAAAATCGTCAAACTCATCTCTACCACAATGAGGTCAAAGAAACGGTCATTAGCAAAAAAGTACAAGAATACTACTCCTTGCGTTGCTTGCCCCAAATCATAGGCCCCATTTATGATACTTGGCAACACTGTGTACAAACCCTAGAAAATGAAGTTAATTCTGTTAATGATAATCCTGTTGTAGATATAGAAAGTGGTAATGTTTATCATGGGGGTAATTTTCATGGAGATTATGTCTCTTTGTCTATGGATCATCTGCGATTAGCCATCACCAAATTATCCATGTTGGCCGAACGACAACTCAATTTTTTGCTCAATCCCCACATCAATGGCATACTCCCCCCATTTGTGAATTTAGGAGAATTAGGCTTTAATTTTGGCGTGCAAGGTGCTCAATTTACAGCGACCTCTACCACTGCCGAAAATCAAATGCTGTCCAATTCTATGTACGTTCATAGTATTCCTAATAATAATGACAATCAGGATATTGTTAGTATGGGCACCAATGCCGCTTCGGCTACTCGCAAGGTTATTGAAAATGCTTATCAGGTGTTGTCTGTAGAATTTATAGCTATTGTTCAAGCCATTGAATATTTGCAAATAGAAGATAAACTCAGTAGTTATACACAATCATTGTATCAAAAAATAAAACAGTTGACCCCACCTTTTATAGAGGATAGCCCTTTGTACAAACGCACAACAGTACTTAAAAATTTCTTACAAAAAGAACGACTAAGTATTCTAGAAGAAAAAACCATTAGTCCTGTTGTCTAATCAAAAAAATATAACCTAAATCAAGACCAGCAATTCATTGGTCAAGAAATTGTATGCTTATATGAAGTACGCCTTAGTAACAGGAGGATCCAGAGGAATAGGCCGCGCTATTTGCGAAAAACTAGCCGAAATGAATTACCATGTTTTGGTAAATTATACCAGTAATGAAGCTGCCGCTCAAGAAACAGCACAATTGGTAGAGGCCAAAGGAAGTCAAGCTACTTTATTGCGTTTTGATGTAGCAGATAAAGTTATGGTAGCCAAAGTATTGGGTGGTTGGATAGAAGCACATGAAGCCACTCCAATCGAAGTATTAATCAACAATGCTGGATTTAGAAAAGATGCCTTATTTATGTGGATGGAAGAAGATCTTTGGCAATCTGTCTTAGATGTTAATGTAGCTGGTTTTTATAATGTAACCAAACCTGTTTTTGCCAAAATGCTCACCCACAGATATGGGCGTATTATCAATGTTGTTTCCTTATCTGGCATCAAGGGAATGCCAGGGCAAACCAATTATTCGGCGGCCAAAGCAGCCGTTATTGGTGCCACAAAAGCACTGGCACAGGAAGTTGGTCGCGCCAAAATCACGGTCAATGCCGTTGCCCCAGGTTTTATCAAAACGGATATGACCAAGGATATTGACGAAAAAAAATATCGCTCTGTTATTCCATTGCGCCGTTTTGGGCAAGCAGAAGAAGTGGCCGACTTAGTGGCCTTCTTGGCTTCCGAAAAAGCGGGCTACATCACAGGAGAAGTTATTTCTATCAATGGTGGTTTATACACCTAAGCTATATAAACAGATGAATCGAGTTGTCATTACAGGAATGGGTATTTACTCTTGTTTAGGAACCAACCTAGCAGAAGTTCAAGAAGCACTCCAAGCAGGGCGCTCTGGTATCGGTATTGATCCCTTGCGCCTAGAAATGGGCTATAGCTCTGGCCTAACAGGCATTCTACCTCAACCCAATCTCAAAAAAATGCTCAAACGCCGAATGCGCGTTGGTATGGGGCAAGAAAGCGAATATGCTTATTTGGCTACCATAGAGGCCTTCAAATTAGCGGGTATTGATGATGCCTTTTTGGATAGTCGTCCTATTGGTTTGTTGTATGGAAATGATAGTACTGCCAAATCTGTCATCGAGAGCAATGACAAATTGCGTGAAGTACAGGACACTGCTCTAATGGGCTCTGGTAGTATTTTTAAGTCTATGAATTCTACCATCAATATGAACCTATCCACTATATTTCGCCTCAAAGGCATCAATTTCACCGTTAGTGCAGCTTGTGCTAGTGGCTCCCATGCCATAGGATTGGGCTATATGTTTATCAAACAAGGCCTACAAGACATGGTGGTTTGTGGAGGTGCTCAAGAAGTTAATGCTTGGGCAATGGGAAGCTTTGACGGGTTGGGAGCTTTTTCGGGGCGTATGGATGCACCTAGTGAAGCCTCTCGGCCTTTTGATGCCAATAGAGATGGATTGGTACCTAGTGGAGGGGGAGCAACAGTAATTTTAGAAAGTTATGATTCTGCCATAGCCAGAGGTGCCAATATTTTAGGCGAGGTGATTGGTTATGGCTTTTCTTCCAATGGCTTACATATTTCTCAGCCTAGTGTAGAAGGGCCTGAACGTTCCTTGAGAATGGCTTTGCAGCAAGCAAATATAGAAACCAGCACAATTGATTATGTCAACGCTCATGCAACTTCAACACCACTAGGAGATAAGCACGAAGCGATGGCATTGAGTGCTGTTTTTGGCGGCGATAACTGCCCTTATATTAGCTCTACCAAATCTATGACTGGGCACGAATGTTGGATGGCAGGTGCCAGCGAGATTGTCTACAGTTTGTTGATGATGCAACATTCTTTTGTAGCCCCCAATATCAACTTAGAACAGGTAGCAGAAGAAGCCAAACCGCTCAATATTCCAACAAAAACTGTCCAACACCATATAAATACCTTCTTGTCCAATTCATTTGGATTTGGAGGCACTAATTCCTCATTAATCATACAAAAAATCAATTAAACACATGAATAGAGCAGAAATCATAGACATTGCCAACAGTTTTTTGATCGATGAATTTGAAGTAGATCCTGCTGACATTGTTCTAGAAGAAAACCTACACGAAACACTAGACTTAGATAGTTTAGATTATGTAGATTTGGTGGTAGTAATCCAAAGTCATTTTGGGTTCAAGCTTACGGCCGAAGATTTTAAAGGCGTAGATTCCTTTGATGATTTCTACACCATGATTGAACAGCATTTGGCTATACACGTTCAGGAAAATGCCTAAACTATAGCAAATAACAATGACTAATTGGAAAGGAAAAACTAGAGGAGGATTATTGGGATACCAAATTTTTGTATTCCTAATTCGCTATGCAGGGTTGAGAGCAGCTTATGGATTGCTACTATTTGTCGCTTTTTATTTTGTTTTCTTTTCGCCTACAGCAAGCCGTTCTATTTATTCTTTTTTTAGAAAACGACTGGGCAAGGGGCGTTTAGTTAGTCTTTTGGGGATTTATAAAACCTATTGGGCTTTTGGTCAGGCACTTATTGATAGAACGGCTGTTTTGGCTGGTTTTAGTAATAAGTTTACTTATGACTTTGATGGCGAACAGCACATTCACGAGATGGGAGCAGCGGGCAAAGGAGGGGTATTGTTGAGTATTCACGGGGGTAATTGGTCAATGGCTGGCTCTATGCTAGAGGAAAATGTAGGGCATACGGCACGTATCAATATTGTGATGCTCGAAGCAGAACATAAAAAAATACAGACTTTTCTCCAAAATATACAAGTCAAACAAGCCGCCAATATCATTGGAATAGGAGAAGATTTTTCTCATATCATTGCTATGGGAACCGCTTTGCGCCAAGGTGAATTGCTCTGTATGCACGGTGATCGTTTCTTGCCAGGGGCAGACACTATTACTGTTAATTTTTTGGGAGCAGCTGCCCATTTTCCAGCAGGCCCTTTCCAATTAATTAGCCGAATGAAAGTGCCCTACAGTTTTGTTTTTGCCTTCAAAGAAAAAAGTAGTCATTATCATTTTTATGCTACACCGATAAAACAGATTCCTGCTACACCTCAGGAAGTAGCACAACAATTTGCACAACAAGTAGAAAAGCAACTCCAAAAATATCCTTATCAATGGTATAATTTTTATGATTTTTGGGAAACACCTTCTACCGATAAAACCAATTTACAAACAAGCAATGGATAATTCGACACCACTAGCAGAGGGTATCGCTCTACTGCAATGGATTCCACAAAGAGCACCTATGGTATTGATAGACAAAGTTTGGTCTGCTGATGCAGTGCAAGCTACTACTAGTCTATTGGTTCAAGAAGATACTATTTTTTGTGAGAAGGGCTATTTGCAAGCCCCCGCACTGGCCGAGAACATTGCCCAAACGGCTGCCGCACAAGCGGGTTTTTTGGCACAACAACAGGGCATTGCTGCTCCTGTTGGCTTTATTGGAGCTATGAAAAATCTGGTTATTACAGCATTACCAGCAGTAGGAGAAAAATTACAAACACAAATTACAATAGAAAATAGTATTCTAAATTTCACCCTCATCAAAGGTATTTCCAAGGTAGGAGACCGTTTGATGGCAGAGGTAGAAATGAAAATTTTTATTGCGGAAACGAATACTTAAACGTACCAAATAAGAGGCATGACAAAAGTAAGAAGGGGGCAGCGCAAACGTATGACTGGCAAGACGCTAACACACCGTCTTGAGCAACCCATCAAGTTTAGTGAAGTGGATTCTATGGGCGTGGTCTGGCATGGGCATTACATTCGTTTTTTTGAAGATGGGCGCGAAGCATGGGGCCAACAATACGGCATTACCTATTTGGATGTGTCCAACAATAGTTTTGTTATTCCTATTGTTAGTATGCACTGTGAGAACATGAACCCATTGTTGTATGGCGATACGGCCATTATAGAAACTACATTTATAGATACGCCTGCTGCTAAGTTATATTTTGACTATAAAATTTATAGAAAAAAGGATGGAGCATTGGCAGCCACAGGAACCACGACACAAGTTTTTTTAGATAAGAATCGCGAACTATACTTAACCATTCCTTCCTTTTATGAAGATTGGAAAAAACGTTGGAATTTACTGTAATCGTAATCCAAAACAACGATTCGTTTCACAAGAATAAAGCATGCAACAACCAACCATATATTGCTTGGCAGATAATATAACCACTGCATTGGGATTTACGACAGCCGATAACTTAGCTCAAATACGAGCAGAACAAACGGGCATACGTGAACATCATTCTACGGCCTTGTATCCTGACCCTGTATGGGTTTCTAAAATTGATACCAATTTAGAAACTACTCACATCCAACAACTGCCCAATGCTGATAATTATACACGGCTAGAGCAATTATTCATCTGGTCCATTCAGGAAGCCGCCCAACAATTGCCCTTAGACTTGAGTCAAAAAGATACCTTAATCATCCTCGCCTCTACCAAAGGTAATATTGATGTACTGGAGGGCAAAACAAGATATAAATTCACCAAAGAGCGTTCTTATTTGGGGGCAATGGCTACAGCTGTTCAACAATATTTTAACAGCCCCAACACGCCTGTAGTGGTCTGCAATGCTTGTATTTCGGGTGTACTGGCCTTGGATATTGCCAAACGCTACCTAAGAGCTGGGCGTTACAAACAGGTTGTAGTGGCTGGTGGCGATTTGGTTACAGAATTTACCTTATCAGGGTTTCAATCGTTCAAAGCCATGAGCCAAGGGCCTTGCAAACCTTTTGATGCAGCACGAGAAGGCATTAATTTGGGGGAAGGCGTAGGCACTATAATTTTAGGTACACAGCCCAAAACAGGGGATACTAGCCCTATTGTGCTCAAAGGGGGGGCTTCCTCCAATGATGCCAATCATATTTCGGGGCCTTCTAGAACAGGGGAGGGGCTACATATTGCTATACAAAAAGCCCTTAAAGATGCCCAGACTCCAGCAAAAGCAATAAATTACTTGTCTATGCACGGCACTGCCACCCCTTACAATGATGAAATGGAAGCCAGAGCCTTGGCTACTGCTCAATTGCAAGACGTACCCCTCAATAGTCTGAAGGGCTATTTTGGACATACTCTGGGAGCAGCTGGACTGATAGAAAGCATTATTGCAACTTGGTCTTTGCGAGAAAATCAATTGTACTGTTCCTTAGGTTTTGAAAACTTGGGCGTTTCTGTGCCCTTAAATATTATTCGTCAAACACAACCACAAACACTACAGAGTTGCCTCAAAACTGCATCAGGTTTTGGAGGTTGCAATGCAGCCGTTGTATTCTCAAAACAAGCCTAAATGGAAACTACTACTATTGTTCAATCTTTAGGCTCTTGCTCCATTACTCAAGGCCAAATCTTATACAATCAAGCTCTTTGGTTGGCGGATAAAGAACAACCTTTTGGCAAATTTATAAAACAAGCTTATCGTCAATTAGACTGGCATTATCCAAAGTTTCACAAAATGGATCGCCTCTGCAAATTGGCAACGGTTACCGCCAGAATATTGCTACAAAATGGGGTATTAGAAGGATATAAATCTGAAGATATTGCAATAGTTATAGCCAACAAAACAGCCACTTATCATACTGATAGCAAGCATATTGCTTCTATACAAGACCGAGACCATTACTATCCTAGTCCTGCTGTATTTGTGTATACCTTACCCAATATTTTAGTAGGGGAATTGTCGATTCAATACAAGATAAAAGGAGCGTCTGCCTTCTTTATCCAAGAAGAAAAAAATCTTCCATTTTTGTTTGACTACAGTCAATTGCTATTAGAAAGTGGTGCCGCCAAAATTTGCTTAACAGGTTGGGTAGAGTATACAGAAACGCACTACAACTCCGAACTACATTTATTAAAAATTAACTAAAATCAACATACAAACATGAAAGATTTAATTGAGAACCTAAAAGTTCAAGTAATCAAACAACTCAATTTGGAAGATGTGGAGCCAGCCGAAATTGATCCTAATGAAAATTTATTTGCAGCAGACAATGAATTGGGCTTAGATTCTATTGATGCGCTAGAGTTGATTGTTTTGCTAGACAAAGAATACAATATCAAAATCAAGAATGCTGAGGAAGGAAAAAAAGTTTTTCAATCTTTAACCACTATGGCAGAATACATTGCACAACACCAATCCTAACTTTGATTCATGGCCCACTCAACGCGCATCTTCATTACTGGAATAGGCTGTATTTCTGCTATAGGCCAAAATGTGTCCACCACCATCCAAAACCTCAAAGCTGGAGTTTCTGGAGCTGGCCCGATTCAACAATTACAAACCCAGCATCAAGGAAAATTCCCCCTTTGTGAAGTACCTTATAGTAAGGCTGGATTAGCCGCCTTATTACCTAAACTATCTGCTAATGGTCGTTATACACGTACCACTTTATTGGCGTTGTTAGCTGCCCAGGAAGCTTGGCAACAAGCGGGTAGCCCTGCTCTCCATACAGGACTGACGGGGGTCTTTTCTGGCAATACAGTGGGAGGTATGGATTTGAGTGAGCAGTTTTATGGGGAGTTTTTGCAAGACCAACAACAAGGGGATGTCAAAACATTGTTGACCCATGAATGTGGCGAAAGCACCCAACAAGTTGCCGATTATTTAAATGCTACGGGCATGGTTGCCACCATCAGTACGGCCTGTTCTTCGGCTGCCAATGCCATCATGCTGGGTGCTCGACTGCTCAAAAGTGGGCGCATCAATCGCGCTATTGTGGGTGGGGTAGATGCCTTGACCAAATTTACAGTCAATGGCTTTAATGTTTTGCAAATCTTGGATCACAACTTGAGCCAACCTTTTGATGAAGCTAGGCGAGGACTCAATTTGGGCGAGGGGGCTGGTTTTTTGGTTTTAGAAACGGCTGCGACCGCTTCTGAAGACAAACGCTTGGCCGAATTGGTTGGCTATGCCAATAGCAATGATGCATTTCACCAAACGGCTTCTTCTCCTGATGGCACAGGGGCGTATTTGGCAATGAAAGGGGCTTTGGAACAAGCTGAATTAGCACCCAGTGCTATTGATTACATCAATGTACACGGCACGGGCACCGCCAACAATGATTTATCAGAAGGCATGGCCATACAACGTTTGTTTGGGGCAGCTATTCCTACTTTTAGCTCTACCAAAGCAGCAACAGGCCACACGTTGGGGGCAGCAGGGGGCATAGAGGCGGTACTGTCGGTCATGGCCTTGCAAGAACAGGTTGTGTATCCCAACTTGCGTTTTGAAACGCCCATTGCAGCACTTGAACAAACCTTAATTCCAGCTACAAGCACGCAATCCAAAGCTATGCAATACATTTTATCCAACTCTTTTGGTTTTGGTGGTAATACCTCTTCCTTGATTTTCAAAGCAGTTTAATATGCACCCAAAAGCTATTTATATCAATGCTTACAGCTCTATTTCTGCCCAAGATAGTTTTTATAAGAATTGGGAGGAAATAGCCTTGCCTACAGGAGCCTTCTTCGATGCTCAAGAGCCTCAATACAAAACGTTCTTATCTAGAAAACAATTGAGGCGTATGAGTAGAGTGGTTAGAATGGGATTATCTACAGCACTACAAGCATTGGAGCAAGCCGAGCAACCTACTATTGATGCCATTGTATCGGGTACGGCTTGGGGCTGTGTACAAGACACTGAAAAATTCTTAGAGGCGTTGATTGTCAATCAAGAACAGTACTTAACCCCCACTGCTTTTGTACAATCTACTCACAATACCGTAGCAGGTCAAATTGCTTTGTTGCAAGGTAATAATGGGTATAATATGACCTATGTGCAAGGTAAGGTTTCATTTGAATTGGCCTTGATTGATGCGTTATTATTATTAGAACAAAAAAACACACAAACCGTCCTAGTAAATGGCTTGGATGAATTGACCCCCAATCTAAAAATTATGCTAGAACGCCTACACTGCGCCCAGCCTCAACAAGTAATGGGCGAAGGAGCTAGTTGTTTTATTCTGAGCAAACAAGCTACTACCACCAGCAAAGCTTGTTTAACAGGTTGCAGTAGCGCCTATTTGCAACAAGGCCCAACTGCTACATCTTGGTCAACCTTATTGGCGCAAGCCAATTGCCAACCTAAGGACATTGATTTGTTGCTGTGTGGGCAAACGCCAACAGAAGAAGTACAAGCCATCTTTAGTCAAGCCAGCAGTTGTTCTTATAGCCAACTGTGTGGCCATTATCCAACCAATGCCGCTTTTGCTATGGGATTGGGCGTTGAATTGTTGCAAGAAAATAAGCAGGCACAACAAGCTTTGGGGCATCAAGGTGATTGTCCAACTCGTCTAGCTATTTATAATCAAGAAGGCAAACACCATGCTTTGATTGTGTTAGAAAAAGTAGAGCCGTAGTATGAAACCATTTCCTATATTTTTGCGAGCGAAAGCACTAGGAACAGGCTTATTATTGGGCTTGCTGCTGTTGTATGTCTTGGCATGTCCTTGGTGGAGTTATGCCTTGGTGCTTGGAATGGCATTTGGCATTGCTTATTGGGGGACGACCCAAATTACCAGTCATTTTTATCTTCCCACGCATTGTTATGGCAATAGTCCACACCGCAAACAAATGGCACTGACTTTTGATGATGGCATCTTGGAGCCAGAACAAACCCAACAAATCTTAGCTATTTTGGAGCGTTACAATATTCCAGCTACTTTCTTTTGTATTGGTAAGAACATACAACATCCTATTCAGCAAAAACTGCTGTTGCACATACATGAATCAGGGCACTTGATAGGCAATCACAGCTTTAGTCACGCCCATTTATTTGACTTTTATAGTAAAAGCCGAATTGTAGAAGAAATACAACAAACGGATGCTTTGATTGGTGATTTAATAGGCCAGCAACCTTTGTTTTTTCGGCCGCCTTATGGCATTACCACTCCCAATATTGCCAACGCTCTAAAACAACTGCCCCATCAAACTATTGGCTGGTCTGTACGTTCTTTGGATACGGTTATCAAAAATGAAAAACAATTACTAGGACGTTTAAAAAAACAGCTTCACCCAGGCGCAATTATTTTGCTACACGATCACATCAAAACCCTTCCCACTGTTTTGCCCTTGTTTTTGGACTATGTTTTGAAAGAAGGTTATACCATTGTTGGTTTGGATCAATTATTACAATTACCTGCTTACCAACACTAAAAAATCAACTTGTTTAAACTATTATTTTATGCAATCTATAGTACCCTTTTTTGCCCTACTCCTTTGTTGTTTATGTACGCCATTTGTGGGGGCTGGGCAATCCTTTCGCCCAATGAAAGACAGCAAAGCCTTTCAACAGGCTCTACATAAAGTTGCCATCAAAACCACCGCATTAGAAAGTGATTTTACTCAAATCAAACATCTAGATGTTTTGTCAGAAGATATTGAATCCACAGGAAAATTACTGTACAAGGCCGATAACAATTTGCGTTGGGAATATCATGCGCCCCTCAACTATCTTATTGTACTCAACCAAGGCAAAGTAAGTATTAAGGACGAAGATAAAATCAGTTCCTATGATTTATCTGGTAATCAAACATTTGAGAAGATTAATCAGATGATTATTAGTAGTATTCAAGGAGATTTATTGCTAGAAGAGCAAGATTATCGCTATGAATTTAAGGAAAGTAACCAACAATATTTAGTGGAATTATTCCCCAAACAAGCCAATGTTCAAGAATTTATGCAGCGTATCCAAGTTTACTTTTCTAAGAAGGATTACAGTGTGCAACAGCTTCAAATGATAGAGCAATCAGGGGATTTTACCCGTATTATTTTTAGTAATAAAAAAATCAATGGCAACATCTCAGATACGTTTTTTAGGCTTAATTAGTTGTTGCTGCCTGTTGCTTGCCTGTCAGACTCCCAAGAGCTTGCATCCCTTGCGTGATGGACAGCAATTAACCCTTGGCAAAAAAGATTTTAAACCTGTTTTTAAAGATAAGGCTACTTCCTTTTTGTTTAAGACTACTTTAAATTTTGGTAAAAATATACAACAAGGTGGTTTATTAGCACTCAAAAAAAGCTCTGACCAACATTATCGAGCTATTTTTATGACCAAGTTTGGATTGACCTTATTTGATTTTGAATTTGGAGCACAGGGATTTGTAGTACACAAGGCTTTAGAACAAGTCAATAAGCCTATTTTATTACAAGTCATTCGCCAAGATTTGGAATTATTATTAGCAAGAAACATCATTGGGCAATCTGCTCAAGTTTTTGAAAAAGGCCGTTTGATTCACAAAAAGAAAATTCTAAAAATAAAACAAAGAGGACAAGCTTTGTTTTATGTACAGGGCTTACACCAACGACTAACAGGCATTCATCGCGCCCGTGCCGTCAGTATAAAACTATCCAAATACATTTTGGGCGTACCGCGCTCTATTGATATTCAGCATCATAAGGTTCCTTTGCGTTTGCGCCTAAACTTTTTGAAGTAATTATTTATTATGATCCCTACATTAGTTGATTTTTATACTATAATTCAGCAACAACAAGAAGGTGATATTGCTATCTTTGAATTGGATTTAAATCCCGATCACGCTATTTACAAAGGGCATTTTCCAAATCAACCTGTTATGCCAGGGATATGTATGTTACAATTGGTAACAGAGCTTACCAGTAAAGCATTGGGTCAATCCTTACAACTAAAAAAAGCCAGTCAAGCCAAATTTTTAGTTCCTATAGTTCCTCAACAATTCCCTCAAATTCAGCTTAAAACACGTTTTGTAGCTCAAGAAGAGCACACGTGGAAAGTCACGGCTAGTATTCAGGGAGAAGCACAAATATTTTTTAAATTTAAAGGGTTATTGACCCTATAATATATTGCTTTATGTTATCCCCCCAACAATGTGCAGAACAGTTACACCAAAGAAGTTGCCTTGTTGTTGTTCCTACTTATAATAATGCTTCTTCTTTAAAAGAGGTGATAGATTCCATCTTGCCTTATACCACCTACCAATTGGGGGCACAACATGCTCTACAACATTTATTGGTGGTTAATGATGGCTCTACAGATGCTACCAGTGCTATTCTCCAAGAATATCCATCGATTTTTCAATTGAGTTATGAGCACAATGCAGGAAAAGGAATAGCCCTAAGACGAGCCTTTGATTTTGCCAGAGAAAGAGGTTTCCAGTATGTGATTACCTTAGATTCAGATGGACAACACTTTGCGTATGACATTCCCACCTTTGTAGCAGCCATTCCCCAACATCCAGCAGCCATTATTATTGGTTCTAGAAATATGGGGCAAGAAAATGTCCCTACCAAAAGTAGTTTTGGAAACAAATTTTCTAGTTTTTGGCTCTGGGTAGAAACAGGCATTCAACTAAAAGATACCCAATCGGGGTTTCGTCTTTATCCTGTACAAGCACTAAAAGACCTCTCTTTTGTAACCAGACGCTATGAGTTTGAAGTAGAGGTACTAGTCAGAGCCGCTTGGGAAGGAATTGATTTGTTGTGCTTGCCCATTGAGGTGTATTACCCTCCTCAAGAAGAGCGCGTCAGTCATTTTCGTCCTTTCTGGGATTTTCTGAGAATTTCTGTGTTGAATACCTTTTTGTGTTTGGCTGCTTTTCTGTGGTTTCGGCCTAGAATGTGGTTCAAGGGTGGAAAAAAAAAAGCACTAGAGAACGCCTAGAAGAGATATTTTTTGGCGTAAATATTTCGATGGCTCAAAAAATAGGATCAGTAGCTTATGGAGTGTTTTGGGGCATTTTTCCTGCATGGGGTTTTCAATTGGCCATAGCGATGCCTACGGCATTTTTGTTTCGTTTACATGCCCCTTTGGTATTTTTAGCGGCCAATATCAGTATTCCTCCTATGATTCCTTTTATTTTGTACGGTAGTTTTTGGACAGGTGCCTTGGTGCTGGGAGGAAATAGAGGTGACTTGAGCTGGGAGCAAATGGGTAATTTAGAGGTCATTAAAACCAATGTTTATCAATATACCATAGGTGCAATAAGCCTCTCTATTATAGCAGCATTGGTAGCTGCTTTACTGACTTATTTATTTTTAAATTTTTCAAAACCCAAAACACGTGTCAAATGACACGTTGCACGTGCAATGTGTGTTATTAAAACATAACTATTTAAATTTCAAGCGTTTAATAATTTAATTCGCCCTCATTATGGAGACAATTTTTCTTTCTTTGTATCATTATTTCCAAGCACACAAAACGCGTTTGGCAATCTTGATCTTAGCATTGGTGATGGGGGCTATTGCACTGATTTATACCCGTCTCCAATTGGATGAAAATATTACCAAAGTAATCCCATTGAATGCAGACATACGCAAAGTCAATGACGCTTATCAAAATACCAAGTTTTCAGATAACTTAATCTTGCATTTATCTTGGACAGATACCAACCAAACCAATAATACACCCCTATTTTTAGAATTTGCAGATAGTTTAGTAGCTGGTTTTGAACAACTGGACAGCAGCCGTATTAAAGATATTCGCTACCAAATAAACCAGGGAGCAATCACCGAGTTGTACGATTTATTTTACCAACAATTGCCCCTTTTTCTAGCCCCAGAAGACTATCAAACTATAGCCGAACGACTCGACAGCAACAGTATCAAACAATCCCTAAAAGGAGTCTACAAAACGCTCATTTCTCCAACAGGCTTTGTACTCAAAAAACAAGTATTGCGCGACCCCTTGGGCTTGGCAACGTTGCCTTTATTACGTTTGCGCGATTTCCAAATTGATGGCAATTACATCCTACATGAAGGCCGCATTATGACACGCAATAAAAAGGATTTATTGTTTTTTGTCACCCCAACCACAGATGCAGGAGCCACAGGAGACAATGCTATTTTACTCGCGCAAATGGATCGTATTATCCAACAGGTAGAGCGAGCTTTTGAAGAACAATTTAAGGCCGAATATATTGGGGGAATTGCGGTTTCTGTTGCCAATGCCGAACAAGTTCAAGAAGATATTTTTCATACGGTAGGTGCTGCTCTTATTGTTTTATTCCTCTTTATAATCTTCTTTTTCAAACGTTTATCAACTCCATTGCTCATTTTTGTTCCTGTAGCCATTGGGGCCTTGGTAGGATTGGCTACTTTGGTACTTATCAAAGAGAGCATTGCGGCCATTTCGCTAGGTGTTGGAGCCATATTATTGGGCATTGCCGTTGATTTTTCGCTGCATGTTTTTACCCACTATAGAGCCGAAGGAACGGTTCGGAAAACCATCAAGGCCATTGCCACGCCTACTATGGTTAGTAGTTTGACCAGTAGTTGTGCTTTCTTGTGTTTGTTATACATGTCTTCTGAAGCATTGCGTGATTTGGGGATTTTTGCAGCTGTAGCGGTTTTTGTATCGGCGACAATGGCGCTGCTTATCTTGCCCCATTTTCTAAAAGATAGACCCAATACAATTTCTATCAAAAAAGGATTCTTAGACAAAATAGCAGCTTATCCTATACATCACAATCGCTGGTTCCTTGGTGGGGTTTTAGCACTTAGTTTTGGTTTTTTATTTTTGTATCAACACGTCTCTTTTGAAGAAGACATGAACACAATTAGTTATCAAACACCAACACTCAAGGCAGCCGAAAAACGACTACAAGAATTGGGTGGAGAAGCATTAAGCAGTAGTTATGTCGTCGCTAGTTCTAACAATAGACAAGAAGCACTAGAACAAAACGAACGGGTATTAAAACAACTACAAACCTTAAAGCAAGCAGGCACGATTCAAAATTTCACCTCTGTTAGTCATTTTATCCCTTCTCAAAAGGCGCAACAAGCTAAAATTGCTCAATGGGAGGCATTCTGGACAACAGATCGAAAAACAAAATTGCGCCAATTATTGCAAGAACAAGGACTTGCTTACAAATTTAAACCCACCACTTTTACGCCATGTTATCAGTGGTTGGATCGAGATTTTGAGCCAGTAGATTTTGCCTATTTCCAACCTTTGCAAGAATTGGTTTTAGCTTCTTACAGTACCTACAAGCAAGATCAGTTTTCTTTTCTTTCTATTGTAAAAATGGAAAAAGAACAACGCGGGCTAGTTTATCCACTGTTTGAACAAGAAGAGCAAATTAGTGTGTTTGACAAACAGTTTATGGCCGAGCAATTTGCCCAATCCTTACAAGATGATTTTAGCACCTTGGTCAATTGGTCGTTTTTGGTGGTATTCATCCTGTTATTCATTGCTTTTGGGCGTTTAGAACTGGCTTTGCTAACCTTGTTTCCCATTTTATTAAGTTGGGAATGGACCTTGGCCTGGATGGTTATTTTAGGTTTAAAATTCAACCTAGTTAACATCATTATTTGCACCTTTATTTTTGGTTTGGGGATTGATTACAGTATTTTTGTAACCAAGGGATTATTGCACGAATACCAATATGGAGAATGCATTTTGCCCGCTTACAAAACATCTATTTTGCTCTCTGCACTCACTACCCTTTGTGGTATGGGGGTTATGATTTTTGCCTTGCACCCTGCTTTGTTTTCTATTGCTAGTTTATCTATTATTGGTTTATTATCCATTATCATCATCACCTTTACCCTACAGCCACGCTTATTTGGCTTTTTTATTCTCAGCAGAAAAAAACGAGGCTTGCCCCCTTATACTTTCCTCAATTTAATTTCTACCACTGTCGCCTATACCCATTTTCTATCAGGCTGTTTTGTCTTAACGATTACACAGGCTGCACTACGCATCACTCCATTACCAAAAAACTTAAAAAAATACCACTTTCATAAGCTCATTCAGCTCTTATCTTTGTCCTTGATTCATCTCATGTTTAATGTACGTAAAAAATACATCAATCGCCACCACGCCCAACTAGAGCGGCCTGCGGTCATTATTGCCAACCATCAATCCTTTTTGGATATTATGATGATGCTCATGCTCCACCCCAAAATTATCATTATGACCAATGACTGGGTTTGGAACTCGCCTATTTTTGGGCAAGTGATTCGTTTTGCTGATTTTCATCCAAGCAAAGCAGGAGCAGAGCAAAGCCTAGAACATTTGAGAACCCTGACTGAACAAGGCTATTCCATTGTGATTTTTCCTGAAGGCACGCGCTCTGTTACAGGCAATATTGGGCGTTTCAAAAAAGGGGCGTTTTACTTGGCCGAGCAATTGCAATTGGACATTCTCCCTGTTGTTTTTCACGGCACAGGCAATTGCATTCGCAAAAAAGATTTCTTAGTACATGGTACCACAGTAACCATGCAGTTTTTAGAACGCATTTTGCCCAAAGATACCGAATGGGGTGCTGGTTACTCTGCTCGTACCAAATCCATTAGTCGCTACTTCAAGAAGCAGTACCAACAACTCCAGATAAGACAAGAAACGCCTGCGTTTTTTTATGATAATTTACTCAAAAACTATATTTACAAAGGCCCTGTGTTGGAATGGTATACCCGCATAAAAGTTGGCTTGGAAAACAATTACGAATTGTTTCACCAGTTGGTTCCTACCAAAGCACGCATTACAGATATTGGTTGTGGCTATGGTATGATGAGCAATATGCTGCACTTATTATCCAAAGAACGGGAAATACTGGGTTTGGATTATGATGAAGAAAAAATACAAGTAGCTCAGGAAGGCTATCTCAAAACACCAAAAGTACAATTTAAAGTAGCTGATGCTAGTCATTTAGAACTTCCAAGGAGTGATGTTTTTATACTGAGTGATGTCCTACATTACTTGACACAAGACGAACAAGAAAAATTACTAAAACACTGTCTAAGTCAACTCACAGAAACAGGAATGTTACTTATTAGAGATGGGGATAGTGCGATCAAGGAACGCCACCAAAATACACTTTGGACAGAGCGTTTTTCTACCCGAATTTTTAGTTTTAATAAAGTGAAACATCAAGAATTGACTTTTTTTTCTGGGGCTTGGCTGGCGGATTTTGCCCATCAGCATCAATTGAATTTAGAGCGCGAAGAAGTTTCTACCAAAACATCTAATGTATTGTTTATTCTAAAAAAACAACATGGATAGTACAAGTTATGACATCGCTATTATTGGCAGTGGGTTGAGTGGGCTGATTTGTGGCTACATTCTCAGCAAAGAAGGCTATAAGGTTGTTTTGCTAGAGCAGAACAAGCAGGTAGGAGGCTGTTTGCAGACGTTTGTTCGAGATAAGCGCATCTTTGATGTGGGTGTACACTATATTGGAGGACTGGCCAAAGGGCAGTCTTTGCACCAATACTTTAGCTATTTGGGGATTATGGAGCAACTCAAATTGGAGCAATTGGATGCAGAAGCCTTTGATATTATCCGTTTGGGGCAGCAAGATTATCCACTAGCACAAGGATGGGAACGTTTTGTGGCACAACTTAGCGAGCAATTCCCACACGAACAACAAGGATTACAACAATATCAACAGGCTATTAGAGGGTTATGCGATCAGTTTCCCTTATACAATTTAGACATAAAACGGCCTTATCCCGATAGTTGGGAACATCTGGGCATCAATGCACAACAAAAAATAGCCAGTTTGATTAAGGATCCTACCTTGCAAGCTGTTTTGGGTGGTAATAATTTGCTGTATGCTGGGAATGGTGCCGTCACCCCTTTTCACTTACATGCCTTGGTCATCAACAGCTATGTAGAAAGTGCTTGGCGTTGTGTAGATGGGGGATCTCAAATTGCTAGAGCCTTGGTCAAAAATATTCGCGCTCAAGGTGGCGTTATTTACAAACAAAAGGAAGTAGATCATTTTACTTTTGATCAGGATAACATCAAAGAAGTGGTTTTGACAACTGGCCAAACCCTTGCCACCAAATCTGTTATTTCTAGTACCCATCCGGCCCAACTCCACCGTTTTGTACGCCATCAAAAAGGTGCTTTGCGTAAAGCCTACCTCAAAAGAATTCAGCAAATCACCCCCACTCCAGGAGTCTTTTCTGTGCATTATACTTTAAAGCCCCATACGGTTCCTTACATCAATAGCAATTATTATATCCATGAGAACCAACAAGTATGGGATGCCATTACTACCAATCAACAACAATGGCCAGGAAGTTACTTGGCCTTAACTCCGCGCAGCAGTAAATCGGCCGTTTACGCCGATAGTTTTGCAGCACTCACCTATATGGATTACTCCAAAATGCAGCCTTGGACAGAAAGTTTCAATACTGTATCTAAAGCACAAAAAAGAGGAATGGATTATGAAACATTCAAACAAGAATATGCTGCAAAGTTATTGGAATTGCTCTACCAACAATTTCCAGTACTGAAGGGCAATGTACTAAAAAGTTATGTCTCTACCCCCTTATCTTTCAGAGACTACACCAGCAGTCCTACAGGTTCTTTTTATGGTTTTGAGCGCAATTATCAAACACCTATGCACACCGCTTTGGCCGTTCAAACACGGATTCCTAATCTAACGTTAACAGGACAAAATGTGAATATGCATGGTATTCTAGGAGTTACCGTTAGTGCGGTATTGGCTTGTTTAAACTTTGTAGATCGAAAAAAATTACTCACTGATATTGTCACCGCTTCTTAGTTATGAGTACACTCAAAAAATGGGGAAAACGTTTTTTGTACCTTTTATTACTACTAGCAATAGGATTGTTTGCCTTAGATTGGTGGTTGGATTTGACACCCCCTAGCATAGCCGACCAACATGCTTGGCAATTGGAACGCACACAAGTGGATGAGCATTCTTATACCATTGGTAAGAATTGGTTGCAAAAAAACAAAGCTGGACTCTGGGAAGCTTATGTCGAAGGTACACCTTTTGAACGTGGAGCCATTTTGGGCAATCTTACTCAGGAATTGATTGTACAGCAAGAGGTTTATTTTGTACAACAGATTAAAGAATTGGTGGATTCAGAGGTATTTTTGTACGTTTTGCGTTATTTAATAGGCTTTTTTAATCGAAATTTACCCCATTATATTCCATTAGAATATCAGCAAGAGATTTATGGCGAAGCATATTTTTATAGTCAGGCATTTTCAGCCATTGGCTCCAATTATGAGCGGGCACTCAATTATCATGCAGCACATGATATTGGCCATGCTTTGAGCGATTATGCTGTAGTGGGGTGTACTTCTTTTGCGACTTGGGATAGTAACAGCGTAAATGAGCAATTGTTGATTGGGCGGAATTTTGATTTTTATGTGGGAGAGAATTTTGCCAAGGACAAAATGATTCTGTTTATGCGGCCAGACAGTGGCTATGCTTTTGCCTCGGTTACTTGGGGCGGTTTTTTGGGCATTGTTTCAGGAATGAATGAACAGGGCTTGACGGTTACGCTCAATGCTGCTCAATCAGGGATACCCAATGTTGCTAAAACGCCTATCTCTATTGTTGCCCGTCGAATTTTGCAGTATGCCCAAAACATAGAAGAAGCATTAGCCATAGCTCAAGAATACGAAACATTTGTATCAGAATCCTTATTGATTGGCTCGGCAGAAGATGAAAAAGCAGTCATTATAGAAAAATCTGTTGATAAATTGGCTATGTACGAATCGCTCTCCCCACAAATTATTTGTTCCAACCACTACCAGAGTGATTCTTTTGCATATGATCCTGATAATCTTTATAATATAAAAAACTCGGCCTCCAATTATCGTCAAATTCGCACCCAAGCCTTGCTCGATCAGTATGGGGCATTGGATTATCAAAAAGCGGCCACCATATTAAGAGATACTAAAGGGCACCATAACAAAAACATAGGTTTGGGCAATGAGAAAGCACTCAACCAACTACAAGGACACCATGCGGTTATTTTTGAGCCTCAAAAACGCTTGATTTGGGTATCTACGGCACCTTACCAATTGGGCAAGTTCTTGGCTTATGATTTAAATATGGTGTTTAATACGACTGGTTTGCCTCAACAAGATCTATCTATAGATTCATTAACTATAGCCGCTGATTCATTCGCTAATACACAAGTTTTTGCTGATTATATACAATTTAGAACGCTCAAACAACAAGTACTTACTTGGATAGCGGACGGCAAGGCTTATACTGCCGAACAAGGAAGAAAAGCGGCTCAACTAACTGTTTTAAACCCCAATTATTACCATGCTCATGCACTATTGGGCGATTATTATCAAGCCAAAGAACAATGTGCCTTGGCCATACCTGCTTATCTTACTGCTTTGGGATTAGAAATTGCCACCAAAGAAGAAGAGCAAATCATTCTAGAGCATTTATATCGTTGCCAAGAATCTCAATAATCTCATTCAATTACCATTCTATGATGTCCTTTTCCATTCCAGCCATTGATTTACAAAAAGCTGCTCCTGTTATTGTTCAAGCTTATCAGGAAGCGCAATTGCAGCAATTATTGGCTTATCTAGCGCAAAATTCCCCCTTCTACCAACAACAATGGAAAATAGCTGGTATTGATCCCCGTATGATTCACACACTCCAAGACTTACAGCAACTACCGTTCACGACCAAAGCAGATTTGCAAGCACATAATGATGCCTTTATAGCTGCTCCACGCCATAAAATTATTGATTATGTGACTACTTCGGGCACGATGGGGCAACCGATTACTTTTGCACTCACTGAAAATGATTTGCAACGGCTGGCTTGGAATGAAGTGACTTCTTTTGAATTGGCTGGGTTGACAGATGAGGATGTATTGTTGCTGACCACTACTTTGGATCGACGTTTTATGGCAGGGCTTGCTTACTTTTTGGGCGCGAGACAATTGGGGGCTGGTGTTGTTCGGGTGGGTGCAGGCTTGCCTGCTTTGCAATGGGATACTATTCAGCGTGTGGCACCTACGGTGTTGATTGCTGTGCCTTCTTTCATCCTCAAATTGATTGATTATGCACAAAAAAATGGCATTGATTATCAAAATTCGAGCATCAAAAAAGCCATTTGTATTGGAGAGAGCTTACGCCAAGAGGATTTTAGTTTGAATACATTGGGCCAAAAAATAACCGAGCTTTGGGATATAGAACTTTACTCAACTTATGCCTCTACAGAAATGAGTACCGCCTTTACAGAGTGTGCTGCTGGACGTGGGGGGCATCACAATCCTGCTTTGATTATAGTCGAAATTTTGGATGAAGCAGGGCAGCCCGTTCCTGAAGGAACAGCGGGTGAAGTGGTGGTTACGACCCTACAAGTAGAGGCCATGCCCTTGGTACGATTTAAGACTGGGGATATTTGTCAGTGGCATCCAAATAAGTGCAGTTGTGGGCGCACTTCATTGCGTTTGGGGCCTGTGTTGGGGCGGAAAGGGCAAATGATAAAATACAAAGGCACTACCCTTTATCCACCTGCTTTAAACGATTTGCTCAACCAATTTGAAATAATACAAGGTTTTGTGGTAGAAGCATTTACCAATGAAATGGGTACCGATGAAATTTTAATCAAATTGCACAGCTCTAAACCTTCCAAAGTTTTAGAAAAACGGATCAAAGACCATTGTCGTGCTCGTTTGCGCGTGGCCCCTAATTTGGAATTTGTAGACTTAAAGACATTAAATCAATTGCGTTTTCCTGCTATGAGCCGTAAGCCTGTTTTGTTTATTGATCATAGA
>JBGCDW010000276.1:0-13626 GCA_045105775.1 Aureispira sp. | reverse complement strand
TTCTGAGCGTGGAGCAGGAGGCTATGGTAGTACAGGAAAATTATAAGCTATTAATTCATCTTCCCCACAAGTAATTAGAATCGAATATACACACTAATTGCGCCCTCCATTTTTGAAGAAATAACTAAGAAAGCTGTACCTCTGCTCTTGTTATTTCTTAAATTTAATTGTCAATAATAAATTTATGAAAATTATTATACCTATGGCCGGTCGAGGGACTCGTTTACGTCCTCATACACTCACTGTGCCAAAACCATTGGTTGAAATTGCTGGAAAATCTATTGTACAACGCCTGGTAGAAGACCTTGCCGCAACATATGGCCAAGCTATTGAAGAAATTGCTTTTATCACAGGCGATTTTGGACAACAAGTAGAAGATGCATTGGTTGCTTTGGCCGAAAGTCTGGGAGCAAAAGGCTTCATTCATCATCAACACGAAAAATTAGGAACGGCTCATGCTATTATGTGTGCCAAACAGCATCTCCAAGGAAAAGTAATTGTTGCTTTTGCTGATACACTGTTCAAGTCAGATTTTGTATTGGATACCGAACAAGAAAGTGTATTGTGGGTACAACAAATAGAAAATCCTTCTGCCTATGGTGTTGTAACCCTAGATGAAGAAGGCTATGCAACTGGCTTTGTTGAAAAACCAACAACTTTTGTCTCTGACTTGGCAATTATTGGTATTTATTATTTCAAACAGGCCGAAGTTTTGCGTAGAGAATTGCAATATTTATTAGACAATGATATGCGCTACAAGGGGGAATACCAAATTACAGATGCCCTAGAAAATATGCGTAAAAAAGGCGTAAAATTCCGTACACAAGCCATTCAAGAATGGTTAGATTGTGGCAATAAAAATGCCGTAGTTTATGCAACAGAGCGCGTTTTAGAAATTAAAGACGATGCCGCGACTACCGCTAATAGTGTAACCACCGAAAATTCAACCATCATCCCTCCTTGTTTTATTGATAACAATGTTGTTATCAAGAATTCAGTTGTTGGCCCTTATGTCTCTATTGGTAGAAATACCGTTATCGAAAATTCTATCATTTGCAAGAGTATCATACAAGACCATGCTATAATTAATAATGTCGTCACTCAAAATTCTATGTTGGGTTCTCATACAGAGTATATTGCCAAACAATCTGAACTAAGTTTGAGTGATTTCTCTAAATTTAGACAATAAGCTATTCGTTGTTTCTGACTAAAGACGTATCTAATTGAATCAAGTATAGCTGACTCCTACAAATATTATAAAATTCATAGAAGCATTTTTTAATAAAACACTGCTATTTTAGCTCTCCTTTAGAATACATTCTTTTTTAGATCGTTTTTAAAACCGTGTAAAAATTTGCAGCGTGTTGTATTTTTATGAACCTTAACCAGTCGAATACATTTATACAGTAGAAGTTAGTTATAACAATAGATTAACAACTTTGTATGATTTTTTGGATAAGATTTTGTATCTTATTATGGTCTACCCCTTTAACAATCACACATTTTTAAACCTTTCAATTTCCTATTATTAAGTGTACTTGAAAGAGTCTACTTCAAGGTTAGTGATTTTTCATAAATGAAACTATATGTGCAAAAGGTTCACTACTACATGGACAACTATCATTTTATTAGCTATACTGGGAATGGCCTCAACAGCTATGGCTCAGAACAAAAAACGCCCTAAAGAAAGTACTATTCTATTAGAGAAAGTATTCATAGAAGCGAATAGAGAAAAGCTATTAGGCAATGTAGAAGAAGCGATTCAACGTTATTGGGAAGTATTGCAAAAAGATAATACCAATGCTCCCTCCAACTATGAATTGGCTCGCTTATACCAAAAACAAAAAGATTGGAGCAAGGCCGCCCTACGCGCAGCACGAGCAGTAGAACTCGATGAGAACAACGTAGCTTATAATAAACTGTATGCAAAATTACTGGAAAGAGAAGGTAATTATAAAAAAGCTGCCGATTTGTATGCGCAGCTCAGTGATGCTTATCCCTCTGACGAAGCACTTTATACCGAATGGGCATACTACTTGACCAAATCTGGCAAACCAGATCAAGCCATCAAAGTCTACAATGCTCTAGAGAAACGAGTGGGTGTTCGAGAGGGAACCTCCATGCGTAAGTACAAACTCTACATGAAAATGGGTAAGGTCAAAAAAGCAAGTCAAGAAATTGAACAACTCATTGAAACGTTTCCTTCCGAGCCTGAATACATCATTCGATTGGCCAATTTTTATGCCTCTACAGAAGAGATCGAACGCTCTAAAGCACTTTATAAGCAAGCTTTGGTACTCGACCCCAATAATCCAACGGCCAATATGGCTATGGTGGAGTTTTTTATGCAAAGTGGCGATACCACGCGTTATCTCAATGCACTCCTTAATACTTTTGATAATCCCAATCAAGATTTATTAACCAAAGCAGAAACCTTAAAACGCTTGGTGGAGGGCGTAGAACAACAAAAAATTAGTGCACAGTATGTAGGCAGTATTAGGAATTTGAGCAAAAAACTAATATTGGTACATCCAAATAGTAGCTCGGCCAACACGCTACATGGAAGAATATTGTACAACGCTAAAGAATACAAACAGGCTGCGAATGCCTATGAAACAGCCTTAAACTTTGCCATCAATGACCTCCATGTCTGGAAACGCTTGTTGGAATGTTTGCACAAAAGTCACAATCAAAAAGCACTGCAAAAATACGCACAACAGTTTGTTGATATTTACCCCAGTCAAGCTATTAGCTATTATTATACGGGAATAGCCCATTACCAAAAGGGCGATTATCCAAAAGCCATTAAAGCATTGCAAGAAGCCATGCTTATAGATCCTACCAATATGGATTTGCAAGGCAATGCTTTGCGATACTTGGCCAAAACTTATGATGCCCAAAATGATCTCCCTGCTGCTGAAGAAGCATTCAATGAAGCCATCTTAATGGCTCCTCAAAATCTAGACATCATCCACGATTATGCTTACAGCCTAATCAAACACAAAATGGAATTGCCAAAAGCAGCAACGCTCCTAGAAGGTATTATGGCAAAAGAACCTTCCAATTATCAATATAAAAATACACAGGGTTGGTTGTACTACAAACAAGGCAATTATAAGGCAGCACAACAAGTCGTAGAACCCACTTTAGAGCAACTACAAGAACAACCTACTCTATTAGAACGTTATGGCGATATTTTATTTAAATTGGGCAAAGTAGATACGGCTGTTGATTATTGGCAAAAAGCACTAGACAATGGCTCCTCGTCTAATCAATTGCCTCAAAAAATTTCAACCCGTCAATTGTATGAATAAGTTTTTTATTGGCTTATTTTGCTGTTGTTCTTGGTTCATTATGGCCTGCAAAACACCAACTGTTGCAACAGATTCTACTAGACCAACCAAAAAAACAGCAAAATTCCTCTTACGACAGTTGGACAAACAGCAATTGCAGTACCAGTGGTTTGGCTGTCGGGCCAAGATCAAAGTAGATAGTGAAAAACAAGATGTTGTTTTTTCGGCTGCTTTGCGTATGCAAAAAGATAGCTTGATTTGGATACGCATAAAGAAAATGAGTGTGGAAGGTGTCCGTATTAAAATTACCCCCCAAAGTATTGAAATTCTCAATCGCCAAGAAAGCCAATACATCAAACGTCCTTTCTCTTTTATCAAGGAAGAATATGGCTTGGATATTAGTTTTGTACAATTACAAGAAGCCTTGTTGGGCAACCCTATTCTGTACCAAGATCGCACTCTATTGAGCAGTGTAGCAGAGAATCGCCTACTCCTAAAAACTCCCCCCAATCAAAAAGAGGTGTTAAAATTATTCTTGCGCGCTAAAGATTTTCTCTTAGACGAATTGCGCGGTTCTATAGAAGGGAGTAGCCTTACGATCAATTATATGGATTATGAACCTATAGAGGAACAACAAATTGCCACCAAAAAAATCATCCACATTGAGAGCAGAGATGTAGGCGTAGTTGATATCAATCTCAAGTTTTCAGGTATTGTGCTAGATGAAGTACAAAAAGTAGGCTTTACTATTCCCGCTTCTTATGAGCATTTGTAGTGTTTAATGCCAATGATCGAGCAAAGTCATTAAGTTGGGTTCTTGGAAGGTAATACCTAAATCTTGCTTGATTTTTTGATTGCTAATAATCTTGTAGGCCAATGGTGCTGTAGACCTTGCCACGGCAGGCTGTAGCCCCAATAATTGAGCAGCTTTGGGATAAAACTCTATTTTTAGTGGGTGGCTATCCGCACAAGCATTCACCACCTTTCCCCAGTATTCTTGTGCTAGGATTTGATGAATACACTGCAAACAATCTACCCGATGTATCAAATTAACGGGGGCTTGACTTTGCTTGATAATCCCCGAACGCTGAAAAAATCGACCTGGATGACGATCCCCTCCTATCAATCCCGCTAATCTCAATATAGTCGTTTCAAAACCTTGCGCTTGCTGCAAAACTTGTTCACTCTTGTACAAAATATGTTCCTTTTGCTCTAGCCCTTCATCCTCGGTCACTACTCTATTCAGATTGGGGTAAACGGATGTAGAACTTATATACAATACGTGCTGAATGGGAGCGGCTGCAATTAAAGGCAATAAACTAGCCAACTGCTCGCTGTTAGGTTGTGAACGATCGGGTGTGATATTGATAATCAAAACATCGGCCTGAGAAAAAGTAGCCCAGTCTCCTGTCACTTTTTCCGATTGCACTTGAAGTTGTACCACTCTAGCATGACGTTGCTTCAATTGTTCATAACGTTCTATCGAAGCCGTAGAAAGCTGCGTGATATAGCCCTTTTCTTCTAAGTAAGAAGATAGGGCTGCTCCCAACCAACCTGCCCCCAAAATACTCACTCTTTTTGGTGTCATAACTACGATTGAGATTTTTTGGCTGCCTCCTTGGCGGCTTTTTCCTTTTTCTTGACTTCATATTCTAAGGCACGCTCCAAGAATATGAAGAATTTTTGATTCAATTGTACCACTGCTTTGGCAGCCCGAGGCGCATTGATCTCATTGACCCAAGATGACCGAATGGCCACGTAATAAGGAAAGGGTTCTACCAATTTTTCTTCCAAGCGTTGTACACGCAAGACATCAAAGGGAAAATCTGCCCCTTTTTCCTTAAAACTAGCAATAAACACATGCTCTTCTTTCAACGTAATATTGGGATCTACGGCTCCTTTCTCGTTCAAAAAAATCCCCTCTCTAACACCACTCGCCAATGCCTTGCTGCTTGTATCATACAATACATAAACAGGGCAAAAATCAAAATTATTTAGAAAACTCCCCTTCAAACTTTCATTAAAAGCATCTCTGCGTGCTATGGTCGCCTCATAAATGGCTTGATGCCGTCTGCGTTGGGCATCGGTCAGTTTGGAACTACGCAAGGTTCTTTCCATAATAACCAACTTGCGGTGATTGGTTTTTAAACGCAATACAACCGCTCCATTGTTTTTTAATTCTTGGATAGAGCGCGCGGCAAAATCTTGACGTTCCTTGAGCAAGGGCATATCATCACGCTGTCCCCAAAGGGTCGTTTGCCAACAACACAACACCATAAAAAACAATAGTTGATATTTCATAATTTTATCTTTTAGACGGACTAATATATCTTTCCAAAACATCAAAAACTAATCCAAGTTTAGCTTGTTAAAAGAAGTATAAATCAATAGACTCCTCTCTATTAGAATTAGGGGTCTTGTACTTTTTTTTTATCTTAGCTATGAAGTTGCTGATCCTACTTACAAGACCATTCAGCACGACTTTAAAGCTACTTGTTTATATTTCATAAAGTTGTAAATCTTTGATGGGCTAAGTTATTCATTTACAAATAACAACACAGAGATTTCTATTACTGTTAAAATCATTATGCAAACGTCTGCTGACATTCAAGCTCTACAAGAGCAAATTGCCTTAGAGAGCCAAATCATCGACCTTATACTAGCCGAAACCAACAAGGTCATTATTGGTCAACAATACATGTTAGAACGTCTTATGATTGGTCTACTCACCAAAGGACACATTCTTCTGGAAGGATTGCCTGGCTTGGCCAAAACACTGGCAATTAACACCTTATCTAAAGCGATTCAAGCAGATTTCCAACGCATTCAATTTACGCCAGACTTATTGCCCGCCGATATTGTAGGGACTATGATTTTCAATCAGGCAGCCAATGATTTTACAGTGCGTAAAGGCCCTATTTTTGCCAATTTTATTTTGGCCGATGAGATCAACCGTGCGCCTGCCAAAGTACAATCGGCACTCTTAGAGGCCATGCAAGAACGCCAAGTAACCATTGGGGCAACCACCTACAAATTGCAAGAACCTTTTTTGGTCTTGGCTACACAAAATCCAATCGAACAAGAGGGAACTTATCCATTGCCCGAAGCACAAACAGACCGTTTTATGCTCAAGGCTGCTATTACCTACCCCAATAAGGAAGAGGAATTGGCTATTATGCGTATGAACATGGCGGGTGCGTTTGCTGAAGTGCGTCCTGTTGCGACCACTGCTGATATTTTGCAAGCCAGAGAAACGGTGCGTAAAGTACACATGGCCGAAAGTATTGAGCAGTATATTTTGGATATTGTTTTTGCTACGAGAGAACCCGCTGCACATGGACTCAAAGATTTAGCTCCTCTGTTGTCCTTTGGAGGATCGCCAAGAGCAAGCATCAATATGGCTTTAGCAGCCAAAGCACACGCTTATCTCAACAAACGAGGGTTTGTAATTCCTGAAGATATTCGCGCTATTGCCGAAGATGTATTGCGCCACAGAATTGGCCTTACTTATGAAGCACAAGCAGAAAATATTTCTAGCGAACAAGTGGTCGAAAAAATTCTCAATACGATTGTGATTCCTTAAACTTGATTTCATGAGAGCATTATTTGTACTTAAAAATGACGCTACCGTCATAATTAGAGAGGCAACTACTCAAGATGCTTTAGAACTCAATGCGGTCATTGGAAAAATATATGGCGCATCAACCACCGTACTTACTTCTTTGGAGGAGTTCCAAAGTATGGATTCGCTCAATAGTCAATTGCAACGTATTTATTTTTATCAGAATAAAACAGCATACTTGCTGCTTGTTGCAGAAATAGATGGTCGAATAGTAGGCACCTTGGATTTTTCTAATGGCAGTCGCCAACGTAATGCACATACAGGTGACTTTAGAATGGGGGTTGATCCTGCGTTTCAAAATCTAGGAATTGGTCGCCATATGATTCGTGTTATGCTAGATTGGGCCACTAAAAATCCAATTATAGAAAAAGTAAAACTAACTGCTTTTGCCAATAATTACAATGGCTTGCACTTATATAAAAGTTTGGGTTTTGAGGAAGAAGGCAGAGGTATTCAAGAGATAAAGATGGAGCAAGATATTTATTTGGATGTGATTAATATGTACAAACATGTTCATAGCAATCCACAAGAAGTATAAGACGAACAATATTTTTTTAAATTTTAACTTAAAACCTTACAATCCATAATCCCGTGCAAGAACAAGATTCACAACTCGAACAAATCGTGGATAGAGAACTCAGCAAAGTAGAACAATTTAGTAGCCCTTGGCAATTGCTCAAAAAGGCACTTTCTTCGTTTTTTATTGTGCTTTTTATTGGCGCAGGGTTCTTAGTAAATGCGGTAATTGCTATTCTTTTTGCATTCAAAGGCTTTGGAACAGTGGTTTGGTGGCAGTACCTCGGAGGTATTTTACTTCTGTTGGCTATTTTCCCAGCTATTTATATTTTCTTTGCCATTGCTTATGCCAAAAGTGTATTAATTTGGGAAGCTTATCGGGAAATACTTCGCCCCATGGTTGCCAAAGCATTTGGCAAAAGCTTAGATATATTTTTGGTAGACGACCCCAGCCAAGCACCTCCAGTAGATGAGGAAAGTATTGTTTCGACCATTGAAAAACGCAAAAAATACTTGTTGGAAAAACTACCTGATTTTTTGAGGGCCTACGTACAGGTCTTTTTTACGGCCAAAGATGTTCTGACTATTGTTCGAGCGCAGCGTGCTTCTGGTGGCGAAAAAGAAGTCGTCAAGCGCAAAGCAATGGACAGTTTGTTTGAATCTATTGATTTACAAATTTCCGAACTAGCAGAGCCATCACTCATTCCCTTTTGGATTGTAGCGTTGGTAAATGCGGTAGCGGTTTATTTTTTATTTTAAGAACACCTTTATATTATGTCTGTAACAACCATTCAAAACGAACAAGCAAAAAAATATCCATTCTTAGCAGAACTGTATTTGGATGATTATTTTCCTGATAATTTGATAGACAAAGCCAAAGATATTTTGGTCCAATTATGTGTGGATATAGAAGCACAAACCCCTCCTGCTTTAGAGGATTTTTACACCCTTACACACGCTGCAACCGAACAATTCAACCAATTGGCAGAAGAGTTTGTAGCACAAGAAAGCGAAATAGAAACATCCGCTCGTGAAGCCATTGCGGTAGACATGACTATGATTAGCTTATTTTATGGTTTTGAAGATGCAGATGCCGAAGAAATGATTGCCAACAGAGATTGGTAAATACCAAAAGCAAGAAGCAATATGACAATTACAGAGTTGCTCAAAAAAGTACGTCGAATAGAACTCAAAACGCGTGGTTTGTCCAATCAAGTTTTTTCGGGCAACTACAAGACGCGTTTTAAGGGAAGAGGTATGTCTTTTAGTGAGGTGCGGCCTTATCAATATGGCGATGATGTTCGAAATATTGATTGGAATGTTACGGCTCGTACCAATGAGCCTCATGTCAAGGTATTTGAAGAAGAGCGAGAATTGACCTTCATGTTGCTGATTGACATTAGTGGCTCGGCTTATTTTGGCTCTAGCCAACAATACAAAATAGAGACGGCCACCGAAATTGCTGCAACACTGGCTTTTTCTGCAAGTGTCAACAACGACAAAGTGGGGGCTATATTTTTTTCTGATAAAGTAGAAAAATTTGTTCCACCCAAAAAAGGCAAGCCTCATATTTTGCGTATTTTGCGCGATATGCTTTATCTGAAGCCGCAGCAAGTGACCACCAATCTTCAAGAGCCACTCAAGTATTTGACCAATATCATTAACAAACGCTGCACGGCCTTTATTTTATCGGACTTTATGACACAAGACTATGAGAAAGCCATTCGGTTGGCAGCCAATCGCCATGATGTCATTGGAATACACTTGTACGATCCCTTAGAGGAATGCTTGCCCGATGTGGGCTTGCTCCCTGTGCTAGATGCCGAAACAGGTCAAACACGCTGGGTAGATACTTCGTCCAAAGCATTGCGCCAAGCATACGAAGATCATTATCAACAAAATTTAACCTATTTTAAAAGTACTTTTTTGCGCAACAATGCTGATGTTTTAAGCATTAATACAGAACAACCTTATCTTACTAGTTTAATTAAATTTTTTAAAGAACGCCGTTCCTAGATGCTGTTACGTTATTTTTGGTATTTATTGTGGATCATTTGCCCTATGGCCACGGTCGGGGCACAAGCTCAGGTCATCGTTCTAGCCGACAGTACAGAAATACTGATTGGCGACCCTCTTGGGTTGCGCCTAGTCGTTAATGTTCCTAGTGGTGCCCAAGTAGTATTTCCCAGTCTTACGGAGGCATTGGCAGAAGAAGAAGTCGTGGAATTACTCGATCAGGAGGAACGCCAATTGACCAAAGGAAAAGTAAATGACACCTATGAATTGCCCTTGACGGTTACAGCATGGGAACCTGGACAACGCCAATTGCCCTCCTTAGGTTTTAGTTATAAATACAAGGATGACGTAAAAGAACTGCGTTCCAAACCCTTTGTATTTACCGCTACGTCTCCTCAAGTAACAGGAGACAGCACCTATGTAGCCGACATCAAAACCATATTGCCAGAAGAGCGCACCTTTTGGGATTATTTGTATCAAATACTTTCCCATCCTATTGTAGCGGTTCTCTTTTTCTTATTCTTGGCCTTTGCAGCATTTTATGCCTTAGTGGTTTATAAGAATAAGCTCCAAGAACGCGCAGCAAGACAAACTCCTGAACAATGGGCATTGGAACAATTAGAACTATTGGAAAGTCAAGGTTACATTACTCAAGGTAATTTTATCGCCTACCATACTGGTATTTCATTTATTTTAAGAACCTACTTTGGTCAACGTTTTAAGTTAGATGCCTTAGAACAGCCGCTTAGTTTTTTCTTGCCACTGTTGCAACAACATGTTTTCTTACAACACAAACAAGGTTTGCAAGAAGAACTAGCCACCGTGCTACAACAAGCAGATTTAATCAAATATGCCAAAGCTTCGCCCCTACCTATTGCCAATACCAAAGCTGCTCAATCTATTAAAGATGTGATTGCACAGGTGCAGCAGCGTTTAGAAGAAGCGGAAGCTACTCAAAAAGAGAAAAATTCCTCCACTAAATCTATTGGATAATGATTGCTCAAGGAATAGAATTTGCACAGCCCTACCTACTCCTACTGCTGCTCTTGTTGCCGCTTTTTGGGGTCTATTATTATAAAAAACAACAAGAATACTACGCTACACTCCGCTTGTCCTCTACCCAAGGTTTTGGGGTAGAAGATAGCTGGCGTGTCAAGTTGCGGCCTATTGTCCAAGTATTACAATTGTTAGCTATTGCCAGTTTGATAATTGCCATAGCACGCCCACGCTTAGTACTGACTAAGGAAAATGTAGAAGTGGAAGGCATTGATATTATGATCTCTATGGATGTTTCGCCTTCTATGATGGCGAAGGATTTTGATCCCAATCGTTTAGCGGTTTCTAAGAATGTAGCCAAGGAGTTTGTAGAGGGACGGCAATACGATAGAATTGGTTTAGTGGTTTTTTCGGGCGAAAGTTTTACCCAATGCCCACTTACTACAGATCACCAAATACTCAATAATTTTATAGCCAATATACAATCTGGCCTGCTCCAATCGGGTACGGCCATTGGTATGGGGCTCGCTACTGCCGTCAAAGGGCTAGAAAGTAGTGACACAAAATCCAAAATTGTGATTCTGCTCACAGATGGAGAAAACAATTCGGGCTATATTTCGCCCACCCAAGCCGTTGGGCTTGCCAAGGAGTTTGGCATCAAAGTTTATACAATTGGCGTGGGCACCAAAGGGCAAGCAAGAATGCCTACGGGAATTCGCCCCAATGGTAGTTATGTATATAATTGGATGCAGGTAACTATTGACGAAAAATTGCTGACCAATATGGCCAATGAAACAGGAGGGCAATATTTTAGAGCCCAAGACCTAGAAGAACTCAAATCTATTTATGGTCAAATTGACAAATTGGAACGCAGCAAGATTGAAACCACTACGCTGCGCAATTACACCGAGCAATTCCATTATTTTGTCTTTGCAGCCCTTATTTTTGTTTTCTTACAATTGGTCTTATCCAATACTATTTTTAAAACCATTGTCTAAGCAGCAACTATGTTTCACTTTGAAAATACCGCCTATTTTTATCTGCTGTTTCTTGTACCTGTAGCCATTGGGCTATTTGTAGCAGCCATTTGGCAAACGCGCCAAATGCGCGCCCACTTTGGTGATTTGCTAGGATTGGAACGTCTGGCACCTACTATCTCTACCTACAAACGTCCTTTGAAATTTGGCTTGCTATTGGTGGCGTTTTTGCTCTTAATAGTTTCCTTAGCCAATCCTAGAATGGGCAATACCACCCAATCTGTAGAACGCGAAGGGATAGACGTATACTTGGCACTAGATATTTCTAGAAGTATGTGGGCCGAGGATGTTAAGCCCAATAGAATGGAACGCGCTCGTCAATTTGCACAAAAATTGGTCGATGAATTGCGCGGTGACCGAGTAGGACTGCTGTTTTTTGCAGGACATCCCTATTTGCAAATGCCACTCACTACAGACTATGCTGCCGCCATTTCGTTTATACAAATTGCAAGTCCCAAACTGGATGTAACACAAGGAACAGCCATTGAATCGGCTATTGAACAAGTCGTGGCCATCACTCAAAAAGAGGGACAAGAAAAGCAACGGGCTATCATTGTCATTACAGATGGAGAGAATCACGAAACCAATGCCCCGCAAGCTGCTCAGGCAGCAAAAGAAGAAGGCGTAACAACTTTTGTGGTGGGTATTGGCACCGAAATAGGCGCACCCATTCCCGTCCAAGAAGGCCGTTCAGCTCAATTTCAGCGCGACAAGCAGGGCAATGTGGTACAGAGCAAAATGAACACGCCTTTGCTCAAAGAAATTGCCCAAATGGGAGGAGGCGAATTTTACAAGGCCAATCAAAAAGTCGATTTGGTATTGGCACGCATCAATAATGAATTGTCCAAACTCGAACGCTCTAGTTTTGAACAACAAGAGTTTGATGTTTACGAAACCTACTACCAATATTTTGTAGCTATTGCCTTATTATTATTGATAATAGAATTCTTTATTAGCTATAGAAAAAGCACTTGGACCGTTGCGGCCAAGAATGATTCTTCCCAGTCCTAAGTTATTCTGCCATTTTGTACAAGGACATTTTGAGGGTATCATTGTTTTGTAGAGAGAACAGCAATTTGAGTGTATCCTGTTGTTCCCAATCTATCAAGGCTCTAATTTCCATTGAATCCTGCTGGCTCTTAAATGTCAGCCATTCCCCATTGACTTTGTACGCGCCTGTATCGCGATGTCCAGGATTGCCAAAACGTCTATAGTTGGATGCACCATCAAACCAAAAGCCATTTTCATTAGTAGGGTCACTACTCTTGCTAATATCCTTGCCGCCATAACTGACTTCGTAAGTCTTCCAATTGCCCTCTAATTGATTGGCTGCTGGCTCATCACTACCACAGGCAGTGAATATCATCATTGTTATTGCTAGTAATAAATATTTCATACCTTATAACTCTATTAATCCTTTATTTTTTGCACTAGGTTCAATCAAATCCCATTGATTGCCATACAAATCCTCAAATACGGCCACGGTTCCATGTTCAAAGGTTGCAGGTGATCGGACAAATTTAATGCTCCTTTCTTGCATTTTGTTATAATCCCTCCAAAAATCATCGGTAAATAGAAAAAAGCCTACGCGGCCTCCTGTTTGGTTTCCAACACACTTGACTTGTTGTTCTGTTGATGCTTTGGCTAATAAAAGAGCGCATTCTTTGGCTCCAGGAGGTGCTACCAGTACCCAACGTTTGTGTGCATCGAGTGGGGTATCTTCTATTAATTGAAAATCTAGTTTTTGGGTATAATAGGCTATGGCTTCGTCATAATCATGGACAACTATAGCTACGTGTGCAATTCTTTGATACATAATCGTTTTGTTTGAACGCAAAGATAATTTTATAAATTCAAATGACTGTACCTAGCCTAGAATTCTAACTCCTCCCTACAACTTTTTACAACTATACATAATTAGTGCATTCAATTTTTTGTGTATCCAATCTAACTTAGAACACTGTTGTAGGTATTTTTTCTTATTGTTATCTAATTATTTTTTTAATAAAAGACATTATCACGACTAAATTCGTAGCGAAAAAAGCATCTTTTTCCCTCACTCATCGTTAAAAATTATTTTATGAACTCGCTCCGCTCGGTTGATTCCATAGCACTGCTATGAACTAAATGCGCTAGGACTTTTGTA